>NZ_JAKREY010000002.1:0-415662 GCF_022348265.1 Alteromonas sp. Cnat3-28 | reverse complement strand
TAAGATTTACAACGAAATGAGGCCGCACCTTAGTTTGGATATGAAAACTCCTAATCAGGTGCACAAACAAAAAGGCCAGCTACTGGAGCTGGCCTAAAAACTGTCAACCTATCTTAGGACGGGTCATCGTATCAAAACTACCGGTTTATTTGTTAACTGCGCCAGAACGTTGGTGAGAACAAGACCAGCAATGAGAAGACCTCTAGTCGCCCAAATACCATGGCAATCACCAGTATCCATTTGCCTGCGTCAGTAACATCAGCATAGTTGGCCGCTACGCTCCCCAATCCCGGACCTAAGTTATTCAGCATGGCCGCAGTAGCAGTAAAGGCGCTTAGGTTATCTAAACCCGTGGCAATCAAGCCTATCATAATGATAACAAACACCACTGCATAAGCTGAAAAGAACCCCCATACGGCCTCTACTACTCTGTCAGGCATGGCACGGTCGCCAAACTTAACGCTGTATACCGCTTTCGGGTGAATTAGCCTATCAACCTCACGCTTGCCTTGTAGAAACAGTAAGCAGACGCGTACTACTTTTAAGCCCCCACCCGTGGAACTTGCGCACCCGCCGATAAAGCTTGAAAAAATAAGCATAATAGGGAGGAATGCCGGCCAGACTGAAAAATCAGTGGTTGCAAACCCGGCAGTGGTACTAATAGATACCGCTTGGATCATAGCTTGGTCTAAAGCCTGCTCTGCCGAGCTATAGTAGCCTGATAGCGTAAGTACTAGGAAACAAATCCCGATGAGTGAGGCTTGAATGATAAAAAACGCCTTAAACTCTGGATCGTTAAAATAGCCTTTAACCGAACGAGAGCTCACCGCCGCATAGTGTAATGAGAAGTTTAACGCAGCAATAAGCAAAAACACGGTACACACCACGTTTACCATAGGACTATTAAAATAGCCTAAGCTGGCGTCGTGGTTCGAAAAGCCACCAATAGCAACCGTTGAGAAAGAATGGCAAATCGCATCAAAAACATTCATTCCCGCAAGCCAGTATGCACCGGCACATGCAATGGTTATGGATAGGTAGATGTACCACAAATGCTTTGCCGTATCGGCAATACGCGGAGTCATTTTATTATCTTTAACTGGGCCAGGAGTTTCTGCCCGATAAAGCTGCATTCCCCCTACTCCAAGGATAGGTAAAATGGCAACTGCGAGTACGATGATACCCATGCCACCTAACCACTGAAGTTGTTGACGGTAAAACTGTACTGAGTGAGGAAGAAAATCTATACCCTCAATAACCGTAGCTCCAGTGGTAGTCAGGCCAGAAAATGACTCAAAGAAAGCATCGGTTACCGTCATGCTTGGTTGCTCTAGCAAGATAAGTGGAATTGCCCCCACGCTTGCTAGTACTGACCAAAACAGCGCAACAATCAGAAACCCTTCTCGTGCTCTTAAGTCATTTTTCTGCTGACGGTTGGGATACCACAATGCCATACCGCCGATGACACAAAATATAAATGCGAGGATAAAAGGCAGGCCACTGCCATCTTGATAAATCAACGACACGATAGCGGGTGGGATCATGGTTACGCTAAAAAGCGCAATTAATAACCCAAGTATTCGTATGATGGCACGGTAGTGCATTGTTTGTTATGCCTTTATTTTTATAGTGCGCATAAGGACTACTGAGCCCTAGTTACAATGTGCTTTTTGATATGGTTTCAAAAAGCGAATCTATCTACGTGAAACAAGGTAGATGAAATCCTATACGTTACGCATAGGGTTTTGATTATAGGACTATAATGAACAAGGGGAAACCTTTGTCTCCCCACTACATTAGGCTAATTACACATAAAGGCACCTGATCTTTTCACTAGGAAAAAACCAACCACTTTTATTTTTTTAGTTTCTTATTTCATAGCAAGCACGGTTTTAACCATTTTAGTAATACTCGCATTGGCTTCACTAATGCTTTGCGCCAGCATATACGCAGGTGTAGTAACAAGCTTTGCGTCATTATCAACAACCACCTCATCAACCGGGCACTCTACATGCGTTGCTCCTAATGCATTCAACCCACCAGCCGTGGCTTCGTCATTGCCAATGGTCAGTTTAGTTTTGTTGCCATACACTTTTGCTGCTAGCGCAGGTGCAATACACGCATACGCTGCGGGCTTTTTAGCTTGTGCAAAGGCTTTGCACACTGTCAGCACCTCTTCGTTAAAGGTACAATATTCACCGTCTACAGCAAACGTGCACAGGTTCTTCGCAGCGCCAAAGCCACCAGGTAAAATAAGTGTGTCAAAAGCAGTTACGTCGCATTCAGTCACGGGTTTTATATCACCTCGGGCAATACGGGCCGATTCTACTAACACATTTCGTGCTTCACCTTCTGATACCTCACCGGTTAAGTGATTGACTACATGCAGTTGGTTTACATCTGGAGCAAAACACTGGTAAGACGCGCCTTCTTGCTCAATGGCTAAAAGTGTCAATACCGCTTCGTGTAACTCAGCCCCGTCAAACACACCACTACCACTTAAAATAACGGCTACTTGTTTCATATTGTCCTCCTAGACGCTATGCCATCTACTTATTCAAAATTTGGCTATTAAACACACAACTGTTCAAAAAAAGTTCTTAATAATACGTGTATACATTGTTAATGGTTATGCTACATTACTTGACCAACTTGGTTAAACCAAAAATAAACGTACACCAAGTTATCCACATAAAATGGAATGGTAAGTAGCAGGTACGCTGTTTTCACACCTAAGTCTCATTCCCTTATTTTTCTTGATTTGAAAGGTGATCTTTAACTTGACAAAGATCATCCGGATCACTGTGCCCAAAATTTTAGATCACAAAGTTATCCACAGGCGAAATGCGATCCGCTATCGACCTTAATGTTCCTTCATGATATGGCGATCTGCCCTAGCCTGTGGCATCCTTGCGCTCATATTCTCTATTGGAAAATCGCCATCTATGCCTGATTCTAAAAAGCCTCCATTTATTCTTGTCGATGGATCGTCATATCTTTTTCGTGCCTTTCACGGTTTACCACCATTAACCAACTCAAAAGGCCAAGACACCGGTGCTATTTATGGTGTTGTGAACATGCTTAAAAGCTTGATCAAACAATACAACCCGACGCATATGGCGGTGATTTTTGATGCTAAAGGCAAGACCTTTCGCGATGACATCTATAAAGAGTACAAAGCGAACCGTCCTCCGATGCCGGATGAGCTAAGAAGCCAAATCGAACCGTTGCACGCCATCATTAAGGCAATGGGTTTACCTGTTATTGTTGAGTCGGGTGTAGAAGCTGATGACGTGATTGGCACGTTAGCCAAACACGCCACAGAAAAAGGTATTGATACCCTTATCAGCACCGGCGATAAAGACATGGCGCAACTAGTAAATGAACATATCACCTTAATCAACACCATGACAAACCAACTGATGGATGTCGAAGGTGTAAATACGAAGTTTGGTATTCCACCGGAGCTTGTGATCGACTTCCTTGCGCTTAAGGGCGATAAAGTCGATAACATCCCAGGTGTACCTGGTGTAGGTGATAAAAGTGCTCAAGCCTTGTTAAACGGTATTGGCGGTATCGACGACATATATAAGAACCTGGATAAAATTGCAGATCTGTCGTTTAGAGGCAGTAAGTCGATGGCGGCTAAAATGCAGGAATACGAAGAGCAAGCTCGGCTTTCTTATACCCTAGCTACTATCAGCATCGATCTTGACCTTGACTACGACGTTGAGACGTTAATGCCGTGTCAGGCCGATAACGAACAACTTCGCGATCTGTTTGCCGAATACGAGTTCAAACGCTGGCATGCAGAAGTAAGCGCGCTTGTAGCCGGCGGAGATACCTCTGGTGCCAATGCAAACACCAACGAAGAAAAGAGCGATAGCGCAGAAGAGAGCGAACAAAGTGAATCGGTAGAGATAGATAAGTCGAAGTATGAGACAGTGCTTGAAGAGGCGCGTTTTAACGCTTGGGTAGCGAAGCTAGAAAAAGCCGAACTCATCGCTTTTGATACCGAGACAACCAGCCTTAACTACATGGATGCGGAGTTAGTTGGCGTTTCATTTTGTATAGAGGAAGGTGAAGCTGCTTATGTGCCTGTTGCTCACGATTATCCAGATGCACCCGCCCAGCTATCACGGGAATTTGTATTAGACGCATTAAAGCCTATTTTAGAATCAGACACCGTGATCAAAGTAGGTCAACACATAAAATACGACAAAAATGTGTTAGCGAACTATGACATTACCTTAAACGGCATCGGCTTTGACACCATGCTTGAAAGCTATGTACTCAACAGTACTGCGCAGCGCCATGATATGGACTCGCTTGCCCTAGCCTACCTTGGTCATAAAACTATTCACTTTGAAGAGATTGCGGGTAAAGGCGCAAAGCAGCTAACGTTTAATCAAATTAGCCTTGAAGAAGCTGGGCCTTATGCCGCAGAAGATGCTGATATCACACTTCGCTTACACAACGCTATTTGGACGAAGTTGAAAGAAATTCCTGAGCTTAAAAATCTATTGATAGATGTTGAGGTTCCCCTAGCCTGTGTACTTTCTCGTATGGAACAGGAAGGTGTATTGATAGACAGCCAAAGGCTGCGTCAGCAAAGCCAGGATCTTGCCACCCGGATTGCCGAGCTTGAAAGTGAAGTACATGAGGAAGCTGGCGAGCCATTCAACTTAGGTTCTACTAAACAGCTTCAACATGTCTTGTTCGAAAAAATGTCGCTACCGATCATAAAGAAAACGCCTAAAGGGGCGCCGTCTACTTCTGAGGACGTACTGCAAGAACTTGCGCTTGAGTACCCGTTGCCGAAGAAGATCATGGAATACCGTGGCCTAACCAAGCTAAAGAATACCTACACGGATAAACTTCCTAAGATGATCAATCATCGTACGGGTCGAGTGCATACTTCTTATCACCAAGCAGTAACCGCCACGGGACGACTCTCTTCTACCGATCCTAACTTACAGAACATCCCTATCCGAAATGAGGAAGGTCGCCGCGTGCGTCAGGCATTTGTACCAAGAGAAGGAAATAAGCTCGTCGCAGCCGACTACTCACAAATTGAGCTGCGCATTATGGCGCACCTTTCTGGCGATAAAGGTCTGTTAGATGCCTTTGCGCATGGTAAAGATATTCATAAAGCAACCGCTGCGGAAGTTTTTGGTGTGCCACTTGATGAAGTAACCACTGAACAGCGTCGCAGTGCAAAAGCGATTAACTTTGGCTTAATTTACGGTATGAGTGCCTTTGGGTTGTCGAAGCAACTTAATATTCCACGTAATGAAGCACAAAAATATATGGATCTTTACTTCGAACGCTACCCAGGCGTGCTTGAGTATATGGACTCAACGCGTGAGAGCGCCAAGGATAAAGGTTATGTAGAGACCGTATTTGGTCGCAGACTTTATTTGCCTGATATTAAAGCCAGTAATGGTGCACGTAGAAAAGGCGCAGAGCGCGCAGCGATAAACGCACCTATGCAAGGCACGGCTGCGGACATCATTAAGATGGCAATGATCAAAGTTGATGACTGGATTAGAAAAAATGCATCTGATGATGTGACAATGATGATGCAGGTGCACGATGAATTGGTTTTTGAAATAAAAGAAGACAAAGTGGAAACCTATGTCTCTACTATTACTGCTCTTATGGAAAGCGCAGCTACGCTAAATGTTCCGCTGGTTGTTGAGGCTGGTGTGGGCGAAAACTGGGATGAAGCGCACTAGTTTGGTAATTAGATTACAGTTTTTACATTAAAAGGCGCGTTATATTCATTAAATTTGGTAATTTAATTACATAACACCCTTGCCTTTTCTGTGCTTTGTTGTAATATTACACATGTAGGGTACAGAGGTGAGAAAGCTGTTTTCAAACCTTTGCTTTAACCCCGACAGTTTTGTCGGGGTTTTTTTATATCTGCAGAAATAAATAACCCAACAATATCAATAACTTAAAAAATAAAGCGAATTTTATTTTAATTTTTCTGAACTTCTCTATTTATCACGACTCTATATCTACGGTTTTTATGTGTTTTCTCTCAGTTTACGCCTCGCTCTATGCGGGGCGTTCTTTTTTCTAACACCCCATCATACCTATCCATCGGGCACGTCAGATCAGCACAAACGGTAGGGTAAATTGCGCTACTGTACTTCGCTATCAGACTCTTCTGTTTCGTCTTGTTTATCTAAGCCAAACCACGTATCCAAAATACGCTCTAATTCGGGTAACCCGTGCTTGTTTAATGACGAAAAGGTTTGTACCGTTACATCGCCCATAAATGCCATCGCAGCTTCACGCGCCATTAACAGCTGTGCCTTTCGCTTACCGCTTTTAAGTTTGTCGGCTTTAGTGAGAAGTGCCAGTACTGGAATATTTGACGCTACAGCCCAATGAATAAGATCTTGGTCTAAATCTTTGAAGGGGTGACGAATATCCATTAAAACGACTAATCCTTTAAGGGACTTGCGCTTTTGAAGATATTCACCAAGTGACGCCTGCCACTTCTTTTTCATGGCTACTGGCACTTTTGCAAAGCCATATCCTGGCAAATCAACCAAGCGTAAGTCTTCTTCTAATTCAAAGACGTTGATCAATTGGGTGCGACCCGGTGTTTTACTGGTTCTTGCCAAGTTCTTCTGACGAGTTAACGTGTTAAGTGCACTCGATTTACCCGCATTAGAGCGGCCCGCAAACGCTACTTCAATTCCGGTATCATTCTTTAAATGACGAATATCAGGTGCGCTCGTAAAGAATTTTGCTTTGGTGTAATACGACATCTAGACTTACCTCCACATGCGTCTCAACCTTCGGTTTACAGTTTTTTAATGAATAAACCAACTAAAAACCATAGTTTTATCATGGAATAGGTTTTTCTGACGCGTTAAATGTGTAAAATACGCATGATATCACGTATATCACGCGAGCCGTTGGATCCATTTAAGAGATTTATTATGAAAAAACTGTGTTTGTTGGTATGTATGTCTTTAGGTTTAAGCGCAACTGCTATGGCAGAAGGCGACGCCGAGGCAGGTAAAGCGAAATCTGCAGTATGTGCAGCCTGTCATGGCCCTGATGGCAACAGCATGATTGACATGAACCCAAAGATTGCTGGCCAGCATGAGAAGTACATTGTTAAGCAATTAACCGAATTTAAACTTGCCTCTCAAACAGGTGGCGAGGAAGGTCGTAACAATGCTGTGATGAACGGCATGGCTGCCCCACTTTCAGAGCAAGACATGAAAGACCTAGCCGCTTATTTCTCAAGCCAAGAGGCAAAGGCGGGTGAAACACCAGAGCAATACGTTGAAGCTGGCCGTGCATTGTACCAAGGTGGCGACGAGTCTCGAGGCGTAACTGCATGTATCGCGTGTCACGGTCCTAAGGGCAACGGCATGGGCTTAGCAGGTTTCCCTGATATCAGCGGTCAACATGCAACTTACACTGCAGCTCAATTGAAAGCATTCCGTTCAGGCCAACGTCACAATGACATGAATGGCATGATGCGTGATATTGCGATGAAATTAACCGACGAAGATATTGAGATTTTATCCAACTATATCGCGGGCTTACACTAAGCATTACCGTTTCTGCACATTGTTGTTAAAAATATGTTACCGAAAAAGTTGTATTTTGAAATTATTCGTGTAATCTAACGGCGTAGTTTGTAGGTGCCTTTGAAAAGCTACAAGCTAAATAACAAGAATAATAATAAAAATGCAGCATGGAAGACGGGATAAAGAGCCACGAGGGCCAAAAACAACAATACAGCTCTGCTAACAATAAAAATAAGGGGAGCACGGCTAGGGAAGCAAGATACACATAGAAGTGTATAACGGGAGAGGTGTCATCTGACACTCATACAATGTAAGGTGATGGTGAGAACCATCACCTTTTTCTTTTTTAAGCCCCTTATTATTGTTCACTTTCCTATGTACTGTCCTTTATGCAAAAGCGCTAACGCGCCATCTCACTATCACTCAGATAAAAAGCGCGATTACCTTCAATGTAATCAATGCAAACTCGTTTATGTTTCTCCTGAATTCTTACCATCTAAAGAAGTAGAAAAGCAGGAATATGACCTTCACGAGAATAGCTTTGAAGACGAAGGGTATCGAAAGTTTTTAGGAAAGGTTTTAACGCCACTTACACCTTTTATAAAAGACATGAAATTTGATGAACTCCGAGGACTAGACTTTGGCTGTGGCCCTGCGCCTGTTTTAGCAAGTATGCTGGAAGAAGAAGGCGTTAGGATGAATATGTACGATCCCTTCTATGCACACAACTTATCGGTACTTGAGCAAAGCTATGACGTAGTGACATGTACAGAGGCTATAGAACACTTTCACGCCCCTCATGTGGAATGGGCGCTATTTAACAAACTTGTAGCTTCTGGTGGCGTTCTTGCGATCATGACCAAGCGCGCACTTGATAAAGCCAGGTTTGCAAATTGGCACTATAAAAACGACGTCACCCACGTTAGCTTTTTCAGCGAAGCAACCTTTCAATATTTGGCACAACGAGATGGCTATGATGTCACTTTTCCTGCCAGCGATGTCGTTCTATTGAGAAAGCGCTGAAACAAATTCCCGTAATACTTTATGTTCCCCGTATTGATTTTGCACTGCATACCCAAAGATCAATACGTAGACACTAATTCGCGCTATAATAGCGCTGTTTTTTCACTCTCTTTGTTATTTGGAAATTATGGCACGTTCAAAGAAATCACGTAAAGTCGGCCTAATCGGCGTTCGTAAAGATCCTGACTTTAAACCAAGCGAAAACCGTAAATCAGACTCGCCTCGCCCTAAAAAGCATAAAGGTAAGCCCGCTGGTAATCGCCACAATGTTGAACAGAAAAAAGTGACGGGCAAAAAGAGTGCTGAGAATAAAGATCCGCGCCACGGCAGTAAAAAGCCTATTCAGCTTGTAAAAGCAGTGACGCCCACCCCTGCTCAAAAGAAAAAGTACGCCACACCAGCCCAAGAACTGGCAGCGCTTGAAGCAGATCAACGCTTGTCAGATTTACTCGACAAACTTGACGACGATAAACCGCTTACCCGTGAGCAACAAGCTTATGTCGACGAGAAGATGGCACGCCACCGCATTCTTTGTGACCTATTAGGAATAGTAGAAGAGGATGATGAAGACGACGATATGGATCCGTTTAATGATTTAGACGCTATTAATATCGACGACTTTAAGCACTAATAAAAAACGGGAAAGAGTCATGCTTTGGGCAGTACTTTTAGGCATCGCGCTACTAATTATTCTTGCGCTAGGTTTTTACGCAGGCAAACTGCTGTTTATGTTAAAACAACAAAAAGAGCGACAAGAAGCGGCAAGGCAGTCGCGCGTAGCCACTATAACCGACAGTATTATAGTAATAGCTAAGGCGATGGAGCAGCAGCAATGTGATTTGTCAGAAGGCGTAATTCGCATCGTGAACTTGCTTAACGCGCTTCCAATAAGTACTCCGCCTGATTTTAAAGCGCAGTATCCCAACATTCATGCACTATTCACAGAGGTAAGCGGTTTTGCAATTTTAGAAGCAAGGCAACAGCTACCTAAGAATGAGCGAAGAAAGCAAGATATCGCTCGCGAGCAGATTGAATCGGAGTACGAATCTAAGGTATTGGACGAATTACCACCGCTGAAGGCGTATTGTGAGACACTCGTAGCCACTAAATAACGAGTAAGCGCGACGCTGATTTAAAAGATAAAAACTGATGCAATCAATATCGAAAATGGCCGAGTACAGTATGTAGTCGGCCATTTTTTTAACCCGGTTACCTTTGCCTATGTCACTTTATCGCGAGCTCGCAGGTACGTTCGTAGCAATGACACCCAACTTCGTGGTCATTGACCATACCCACAGCTTGCATAAAAGCATAGCAAATCGTTTCACCTACGAAATTAAATCCGTGCTTTTTAAGTGCTTTTGACATTGCTTTAGACGCATCGGTTGATGTGGGTGCTTGCCTGAAGTCTTCCCACGCATTAATGACCGTACGTCCATCTGTAAATTGCCAAATAAAATCACTGAATGGCTGCGACGCTTCGATAGCTAAAAAACCCTTGGCATTTTTGATAACCGACTCTATTTTGAGCTTGTTTCTGATTATGCCGCTGTCCTGCATCAGCCTGTCGACATCAGCGGAGCCCATCTTCGAAATTTTCTCAGGGTCGAACTGATAGAATGCCTGTTCAAAATTCTGCTGTTTTTTCAAAATGGTCAGCCAAGATAAACCAGCCTGTTGTCCATCGAGGCATAACTTAGCAAACAACGCGCGACTATCTAGCTCGGGTACACCCCATTCGTTATCATGATACGCTAAATAAATAGGATCGCTGCTTACCCAACCGCAGCGATGCAAAGGCGTATTTTTTTCTATTTTTGTTTGATTGGGCATGGCTTAAGATTAAATCCTTGTTGTGAAGTGGCATATTGGCTGTATTCGTGACGTTTTTTCACCCTTTACACCTACATACTATGCCTCACAAATTGTATACTATCCCACCTTTATTTTAAGTCAGATAACTAATAAGCAGCGGATGTATGCAGAAATACGATATTAAGACCTTTCAAGGGTTGATCCTTGCGCTTCAAGATTATTGGGCGCGTCAGGGCTGCGTTATTATTCAGCCTCTGGATATGGAAGTGGGTGCCGGTACTTTTCACCCTATGACGTTCCTACGTTCTTTAGGTCCAGAGCCAATGAGTAGCGCCTATGTTCAACCGTGCCGTAGACCAACCGATGGTCGTTACGGTGAGAACCCAAACCGCTTACAACATTACTATCAGTTTCAAGTAATGCTTAAGCCTTCACCTGACAATATTCAGGAGTTGTACTTGGGCTCTTTGAAAGAGTTAGGATTCGATCCGCTGGTTCATGACATTCGCTTCGTAGAAGACAACTGGGAATCACCCACGCTTGGTGCATGGGGTCTAGGTTGGGAAGTGTGGCTAAACGGCATGGAAGTAACTCAGTTTACGTACTTCCAGCAGGTAGGCGGTCTAGAATGTAAGCCTGTTACCGGCGAAATTACCTACGGCTTAGAGCGACTCGCCATGTACGTTCAAGGTGTAGATAGTATCTACGACCTGGTTTGGACTGACGGCCCTATGGGCAAAGTGACCTATGGCGATGTGTTCCATCAAAACGAAGTAGAACAATCGACGTATAACTTCGAACACGCCAACGTTGAAGCCTTATTTAGAACCTTCGACGAATGTGAAGCAGAAAGCAAAAAGCTTATCGAAAACAACCTTCCACTTCCTGCCTATGAGCAGGTTATGAAAGCGTCACACGCATTTAACTTGCTTGATGCTCGTCATGCTATCTCAGTGACTGAACGCCAGCGCTATATTCTTCGCGTTCGAACGCTAGCCAAAGCGTGTGCAGAAAGCTATTACCAAGCACGTGAAGCACTTGGCTTCCCACTATGTAACAAGGAGGCATAAGCGTGCGTACAGAAAATTGTTTAGTTGAATTAGGTACTGAAGAACTCCCACCAAAAGCGCTTAAGTCTTTAGGTGAAGCCTTCGCCACGCAGTTTGAAGCTGCGCTTACGCAAGCTGACTTAAGCTTTGATTCAGTCAGCTGGTTTGCAGCCCCTCGCCGCTTAGCCGTTTATGTTTCAGGTCTTGCTGAAGGTCAGGCTGACAAAGTAGTAGAGAAACGCGGCCCAGCAGTATCAGCTGCATTTGACGCCGACGGTAATCCCACTAAAGCAGCACAAGGTTGGGCTCGCGGTAACGGCATTGACGTTGCTGACGCAGAACGCCTTGTAACTGACAAAGGAGAGTGGTTACTTCATAAAGCCCACGTTCCAGGGCAATTAGTTGCAGAGCTTCTAGAAGGGCTGATAAACCAAGCGGTAAGCAAGCTACCTATTCCAAAGCCAATGCGTTGGGGTAATTACAACACTCAGTTTATACGCCCGGTTCACACCCTTTGCGTGCTTTACGGAAGCGAAGTGGTTAACGTTTCTGTATTGGGCCTAACAAGCGGCCGCGTTGTTCAGGGTCACCGATTCCACGGCGAAGGTCGCTTTGAACTGGATCATGCTGACAATTACGCCTCTGCCTTAGAGCAACAATATGTGCTGGCAGATTTTGAGGCGCGTAAAGATAAAGTGCGTCAGCAGCTTGAAGACGCAGCGCAAAGCTTGTCGCTTAAGCCAGACTATAATGAAGACTTACTAGAAGAAATCGCGTCACTTGTAGAGTGGCCGGTTGTACTTCAAGCTGGGTTTGATGAGGCTTTCTTAGCAGTACCGAAAGAAGCACTTATCTATACCATGAAAGACGACCAAAAATATGTGCCGCTGCTAGATAGCGATGGTGCACTTTCAAACACTTTCTTATTCGTAACGAATATCGAAAGTCGCGATGCGTCTCAAGTTATTTCTGGCAATGAAAAGGTTATCCGCCCTCGTCTTGCAGACGCTGAGTTCTTCTTTAACAGCGATAAAAAGACGACATTAGAAAGCCGCCTTGAAAGCTTAGAAACCGTGTTGTTCCAAAAACAGCTTGGTACGCTAAAAGAAAAGTCTGAGCGTATATCTGCCCTATCGGCGTTTATCGCGTCGCAAATAGATGCGAATGAAACACAAGCTGCACGAGCAGGTCTTCTAGCTAAAACCGACTTGATGTCGAACATGGTTATGGAGTTCCCTGACGTTCAAGGTGTTATGGGTAAATACTATGCGCTAAACGACGGTGAAGATGCGCCTGTTGCAGAAGCACTGTATGAACAATACATGCCGCGTTTTGCTGGTGACGCACTTCCTAGTTCAGGCGTTAGCGCGTCGGTCGCGCTTGCTGACAAACTAGATACTCTTGTGGGTATTTTTGGTATTGGCCAGTTACCTAAGGGTGATAAAGACCCATTTGCGCTTCGTCGTGCAGCTATCGGTGTACTACGTATTGTCACTGAGCTGTCACTGCCGCTAGATCTTGAAACGCTAGTAAGCAAAGCTATCGATGTGTATGGCGATAAGTTAACAAATGCTGAAACACAATCTCAGGTTGTTGATTTCGTATTGGGTCGATTTACTGCGCTCCTACAAGATCAAGCTATCGCCATTGACGTTATTCAGGCAGTTGCTGCTCGTCGCCCTACTAAGCCAGCTGACTACTTAGCCCGAGTTCATGCAGTAGATAAGTTCAGAGCATTGGAAGAAGCCGAAGCGCTAGCTGCCGCTAACAAGCGTGTTGCAAACATCCTTGCTAAGCAGAACGTTGAAGTAACAGACACAGTGAATATTGATGAGTCACTGTTAGCCGAAGAAGCTGAAAAAGCGCTTTACGTTGAGCTGAAAGCCGCACAGGAAGAAGTTGATATTGCTGTTCCTTCACAGGACTACACGCGTATTCTTACTGCGCTTGCAACCTTACGTAATGTAATCGATAACTTCTTCGATAACGTAATGGTTATGGCTGATGACGAAGCGGTTAAAAATAACCGACTTGCTTTACTGTCGCTTTTAAGGCAACTTTTCCTTACTACCGCAGATATATCTATTCTCGCGAAGTCGTAGGCTAGTAAGAGTTAGCGCGGTTTTATGCCGCGAAAAACAAAGAGCCCAGCCCTAACGTTGGGCTTTTTTATAAATGGAGACGCTGTGAAAAAGTTACTAACTATTGCTTCTATGTGCATAGCACTTTCAGCATGCTCAAGCAGTGGAAGTTTTAAAATTCCAGAAATAGCACCGGACGTGCCTCGCATTCAATTCGAAAACATGTTCCTAAGAGGTGTATTTAACTGGTGGGAGGCTGACCCTAGTTACAAGTTCAAACGATCAAATTCAGGCTGGACAGTGGACGTTGAACTCATAGCCGACGGACAACCTTATGATTTTAGGTTGTCAGATGCAAAATGGACGCCCTCACAAAGCTGTGGCGGCAAATATAAAGGGCAGCCTGTAATGTTAGGTTCCACTGTTTATTTAGTCTGTGAACAGGGCTCAGAGAACTTGCAATTTACCCCCTCCTCAACTGGCACCTATCGCTTTACAGCAACAGCAGCAAGTGCGGGGGAAGTCGCTCTGGTTGTTTCTAAAGTTTAGACTTGAGTGCCGTGTAGTAGTAGCGGCATTCACCAAGCTTTTTTCATTGTAAAGACTATTGCCTCAAATTCAATGCCAATAAAAAGTACTCTGTTTTATACGAGTAATTCACCTGAGCTTAGGCACAAAAAAAGCGACCCGTTGGTCGCTTTTTTCAAATAGCTAAAAACGCTACACGTCTAAGTTTTCCACTTTAAGTGCATTAGCTTCGATAAACTCTCGACGAGGCTCAACTTGATCACCCATCAGTGTGGTGAACAACTGATCACAGCCAATAGCATCCTCAATGGTAACTTGTAGCATACGGCGGCTTTCAGGATCCATGGTGGTTTCCCAGAGTTGCTCAGGGTTCATTTCACCTAGCCCTTTATAGCGCTGAATGTATTGGCCGCGTTTCGCTTCGTTCATTAGCCACTCTAGTGCTTCTTTGAAAGACTCAACTGGCTGTCTACGCTCGCCACGCTGAATATAGGCGTCTTTGCCCATCATGTCGTTAATGGCAAGGTTAAGCTCTTTAAGACGCTGGTATTCAGACGACTCGATGAACTCATGATCGATAATGTACTCATAATCAATTCCGTGCATACGCATAATGATTGTAATGTAGTACTCGCTAAGTTCAGCATCAGTGCGAATTTCATAACGGTATGTAGCACCATCGTTTTCGCGCTCTGTAAGCTGCTCTACGAAGTGTTTCGCCACATGCTCTAGTGCAGACTCATCTTTAAGGTCTTCAAGGTTTAGCGTAGGCGTGTAAAGCATTCTGTAGAGGATAGATGCAGGCATAAGACGTTTCATACGTGCAATCATCTTCTCTACCGATTGGTACTGCTTAACAAGGTTTTCAAGGCCTACACCACTAATACCTGGGTCTTCATCGCTGGTGTGCAAAGACGCACCGTCAATTGCGATTGATGTTAGGTAGTTAGTTAGCGCATCGTCATCTTTAAGATACTGTTCTTGTTTACCCTTCTTCACTTTGTATAGCGGTGGCTGTGCAATATATACATATCCACGCTCAATGATTTCAGGCATTTGACGATAGAAAAATGTGAGTAGAAGCGTACGAATGTGAGAACCATCTACGTCAGCATCGGTCATGATAATGATGCTGTGATAGCGTAATTTTTCAGGGTCATACTCGTCACGACCGATACCACAACCTAGTGCCGTGATAAGCGTCGCAACTTCCTGAGAAGAAAGCATCTTATCAAAGCGCGCTTTCTCAACGTTTAGGATTTTACCTTTAAGCGGCAGAATAGCTTGGTTTTTACGGTTACGACCCTGCTTAGCTGAACCGCCCGCAGAGTCACCCTCCACTATGTATAGTTCACTAAGTGCGGGATCTTTTTCCTGACAGTCAGCTAGCTTACCTGGTAGGCCAGCCAAATCTAGCGCACCTTTACGGCGTGTCATTTCACGGGCCTTTCGTGCAGCTTCACGAGCACGAGCAGCATCAATAATTTTACCCGCAATGATTTTACTTTCTGCAGGGTTTTCTAATAAAAACTCTGCTAGCTTTTCGTTCATTGCCGACTCAACTGCTGGACGAACTTCAGAAGATACAAGCTTATCTTTTGTCTGTGAGCTGAATTTCGGATCTGGTACTTTAACGGAAATAACCGCGGTAAGACCTTCACGCGCATCGTCACCACTGGCATTCGTTTTTGCCTTTTTGTTCAGGCCTTCCTTTTCCATGTAGTTATTCAATGTACGCGTTAAGGCTCCACGGAAGCCCGCCAAGTGAGTACCGCCGTCGCGCTGAGGAATGTTGTTGGTGAAACAGAACACGTTCTCTTGGAAACTATCGTTCCATTGCATCGCTACTTCTACTGCAATACCGTCTTCTTGTTCACTGCTGAAATGAAACACTTTCTGGTGAACAGGTGTTTTCTTTTCATTTAGGTACTCAACGAACGCTTTGATACCACCTTCGTACATGAAGTGGTCTTCTTTTCCATCGCGTTCGTCTTTCAAGCGAATAGACACACCAGAGTTCAAAAATGATAGTTCACGAAGACGTTTAGCAAGAATATCGTAGTGGTAAAGCGTATCTGTGAAGGTGTCTGAACTTGGCCAGAAACGGATCATAGTTCCCGTTTTGTCTGTATCGCCTGTTACCGCTAGTGGCGCCTGTGGAACACCATGATGATATTCTTGTTCATGCGCTTTACCACCGCGACGAATACGAAGCTTCAGTCGGCTTGAAAGTGCGTTTACTACTGATACACCTACACCGTGCAAACCGCCCGACACTTTATAAGAGTTATCGTCGAACTTACCGCCGGCGTGAAGAACCGTCATAATAACTTCAGCTGCAGACACACCCTCTTCTGGGTGCAATTCAGTTGGTATACCACGTCCATCGTCAGACACAGATACTGAGCCATCGCTGTGAATGAGCACAGTAATCTCAGAACAATGTCCAGCAAGTGCTTCATCGATAGAGTTATCGACCACCTCGAAAACCATGTGGTGTAATCCGGTACCATCATCAGTATCACCGATATACATACCAGGACGCTTTCTTACGGCATCTAATCCTTTAAGTACTTTAATACTGGACGAGTCGTAGTTGTTCTCTGCTGACATACTAGCTTTTACTCCTCTTTCACGCTTCCATGTTCCACGTGAAACATTTTCTTTTCGTTGTATTTTTGTATAAAAGCGAGTTGCGTGGATTCTATTGCAGTAACGAAAACCTGCGTATCCATTTTGAGCAACCCATCAATAAATTGTTCTCTTTTATCGGCATCTAGTTCGGCACCTACATCATCAAGTAAAAAGATACTTTTGCGCTGCGTTGCCTTATTAAATAGCTTAGTCTGTGACATTTGAAGCGCTGCCACAGCCATTCTAAGCTGCCCTCTCGATAAAAGCTCCTGGGCGTTTACTCCATTCACTTTAAGCCTTAAATCGGCTTTATGGGGCCCAGAAGAGGTATGTCCTATTTTACCATCATACTCACGTTTTTTAACTAGGCTTTCTGATAAACCGACATCTTTTTCCCACCCTTTATAGTAACTTAATTCCACATCGAAGTTAGGAAGAAATTCTTGCGCATATTGCTTAAAAATAGGCGTAAGGGTATCCACATATTCCTGACGAGTAGCCGATAGAGATTCACCTAGTTCTGAGAACTGAGACTCCCAATATTGATTTTGTGGTGCGCTTAAATTTGCCTGCTGTTTCAGTAAGGCATTTCTATGTTTTAAAAATTTACCATACTGATTGGCAAGTGATTGAAACTGTTGTTCCACGTGAAACAATCCCCAATCACAAAAACGTCGACGCTCGGAAGGCGAACCAATTATAAGGTCAGTACTCTGCGGAGTAAAAAGTTGAAGTGGTACCAAGCTAACTAAATCTGATAACTTATTTGAATGTTCACCGTTAATACTACAGGTGAATGTCTCATTTCTACTTCGTTGAAAACCTAGCTTTAATTCATCCCCGTCTTCAGTTTTACATGACGCGAAAACACTGAAGCTGTCCTTCTCATTTTGAATAACCGAACTGTGTTTATTTGTTCTAAAAGAACGTCCAAAGCCTAGGTAATAAAGTGCTTCGATTAACGAGGATTTCCCACTCCCATTCACGCCTTTAATGATAGTCAACGCTGGTGAAGGAGAAAGTGATACGGAAGTAAGATTACGAAACTGTGTAATCTGGACGCGGTCCAGTTTCATGAGGTCACACTGATGAAAGAAAAGAAGCGAGGAGTATCAACACTCATCGCTTCTTGAATTGATAATTTAAATAACAAAATAACGTGGAATATGCGAAACGCTGCAAACACTTAATGTAGTAGTGACTACAGTCGCATTGGCATAATAACGTATAACGCGGCGTCATCAGCATCATCTTCGATTAGCGCACTCGCGTTTGAGTCTGATAGGCTCACTTTAACGCCATCAGATCCAAGCGCATTCAATACGTCAATTAGATAGGCAACGTTAAAGCCAATTTCTAAATCGTCACCTTGATATTGAACATCAACGATTTCTTCCGCTTCTTCTTGCTCTGGGTTATTGGCCGTTATCTTAAGCTCACCAGAAGACAAGTTTAATCGTACGCCTCTAAACTTTTCGTTAGATAGAATGGCCGCACGTGAAAAAGCTTCTTTTAATACAGCTTTACTCGCAATAATTTCCTTGTCGCCATTTTGAGGTAAAACACGGCGATAATCAGGAAATCTGCCATCAACTAATTTCGAAGTGAAAATGAAATCGTTTGAGAAAATTCGAAGATGGTTGGCGCCTATTTGCACCTTAAGAGATTTATCATCTTCGCTAATAAGACGAGAAATTTCTAACACGCCTTTACGTGGAATAATCACCTGACGAGATGGCAAAGCGGTCTCGTAGTTTAGGCGACAAAGAGCAAGGCGGTGACCGTCTGTTGCAACGGTACGAATGATATTCTCTTCCGTTTCAAGGGACATACCATTTAAGTAATAACGTACGTCTTGTTGAGCCATTGAAAAGCTCGTTGCATCGATAAGACGTTTTAGATCACTGCACGATAATTCAAACTCAACTTCACCTTCCCAGTCTTCTAAATTTGGGTAGTCGTTGGCAGATAAAGTAGAAAGCGTATAACGACCTCGACCGGCACGAATAAGTGCTTTGCTGCCGTCTAACGAGAAATGAATATCTGTTCCTTCAGAAATACCGCGAATTATATCAAACAGCTTTTTAGCAGGAACAGTAATTTCACCTTCCGTGAATTCACCTTCTAATTTCACGCTAGAAATTAGTTCTACCTCTAAATCTGTACCAGTAAGCCAAAGTGCGTCCTCACTTACTTTGATTAGAACATTGGAAAGAATTGGCAGTGTGTGTCTACGCTCTACAGCACCAGATACCAACTGTAGGGGTTGTAAAAATTGTTCGCGGCTTATAGTAAATTTCATCGCAGTGCTATCTCGCCTCTAAGGTCGTGGTGTTAGGAAGACAAAGTCCTAATGAGGTTCTTATAGTCCTCTTTTATATCATGACTTTCTTCTCTTAGCTGCTCTATTTTTCTACAAGCGTGTAAAACCGTAGTGTGGTCTCGTCCACCAAACGCGTTTCCTAGTTCAGGTAAACTGTGGTTGGTAAGTTCTTTGGCCAGCGCCATCGCGACTTGGCGAGGACGCGCCACACTACGACTACGTCTTTTAGACAAAATATCAGCTACTTTTATCTTATAATAATCTGCGACGGTTTTCTGAATATTATCAACGGTTACCAATTTTTCTTGAAGTGCGAGAAGGTCTCGAAGCGCTTCACGAACGAAATCAATAGTGATAGGGCGACCGGTAAAGTTTGCGTTAGCAATAACACGGTTAAGTGCACCCTCGAGCTCACGTACGTTTGAACGCAATCGCTTAGCTATAAAGAACGCCACTTCATTAGGTAAGTGAATCCGGTTCTCTGCCGCTTTGCGCATCAAAATAGCCACTCGGGTTTCAAGCTCTGGTGGCTCTATAGCAATGGTTAAACCCCAACCGAAGCGCGATTTCAATCGATCCTCTACCCCATCAATCTCTTTAGGATATCTATCAGAAGTAAGGATGATTTGTTGGTTACCTTCAAGAAGCGCATTGAACGTGTGGAAGAACTCTTCTTGTGAACGCTCTTTATTAGCAAAGAATTGAATATCATCGATAAGTAACGCATCAACGCTGCGATAGAAGCGCTTAAAGTCCTCTATAGCGTTATTTTGTAGTGCCTTAACCATATCCTGCACGAAACGCTCTGAATGCATATACACAATTTTAGCGTCACCGTTATTAGCTACGATGCCATTACCCACTGCATGTAATAAGTGAGTTTTACCTAAGCCCGTACCACCATAAATAAACAGTGGGTTGTAAGAACCGCCTGGGTTATTTGCAACTTGAGTTGCAGCCGCACGTGCTAGCTGGTTAGATTTACCTTCGACAAAGTTGTCAAATTGATAAGTAGGATTAATATTACTTTTATGCTTCATCGCCTCAGGGATCGGGATCACTTTCGGCGGTGTAGACGATCTTGGCGCTTGATCTGCGTATGCATTATATCCATTACGGTCGTGGTTTTGCGCACCGCGATCATTTAGATCCATACTCTGTGTGTATGAAGTTGATTTTGAAAACGCATTGTTTTGTCCTTGATCACCCGCTTGGCTTGCCGATGATGGCATACCGCTATTCGACATTGGTGAATAAGACGATGTGTGCTGCCCATTACTGCCGCTGTGAACAGACTGATTACCAGTATTATAGTTCTGATACCCTTGACCGCCCGCAGGCGCACTAGGCTTACTTGGTTGATTATTATTAGGCGTATTTGGAGCAGGCGAAGATCCGCTGGTACTTACAGGCTGACTACGGCTTACGCTGTGACGATTCATCACTTCTAAACGCAATTGTGGAGCGTCACTTCCGGCAAACTCTTTTAGTAGTGCGGTAATATTATTCAGGTACTTGTCTCTTACCCAATCAAGTACAAAACGATTGGGAGCATAGAGTGCAACCACGCCTTGTTGTTCTTCACAAACAAGCGGTCGTATCCACATACTAAACTGCTGCGTTGGTAATTCTTGACGCAATCTTTCAAGGCATTGGTTCCACAAGGACATGGTACGTAGTTAGCTCCCGTAACTCGCTAGAAAAACCAACTCCTGAAAAGCCAAGCATAAAGAAAGCAGGCACTAAAAAGCGCCATTAGAAGAAAATAGCGTTGGAAGTGTTGGGTAGCAGCGAGAAATTAAGTTATCGTTTTAATCGCTGTGGATTATCTTACTTTATCAACACAATGTAAATGGCGATCCCGATCGTTCTTTTCGATCAAAACAACAAGCAACTGATTATTATGATTTTTTCTTTTAGATCAAATCAAACTATAACGAGAAAAATTCATTCTAAATTTGTGCTAAAAAACCGTTAGATCACCTTGCTTTTTATATCTATCTCTGTGTTTTTCACAACGCACTGTGGATAACCTAACCAAATTTTACGCGTTATTCACAGACGATTTGTACGAAAACTGCGTTATCGATTAAGCTATCGATTAGAAAATGCAAAAATTGTTCACTTATTCATCCGAAAAGCGAGAATATGCATTGACAGCACGCCCCGAGATCTCTAGAATTCAGCGTCCTTTTTCGATGGGCTTTTCTGGTGAAAACACCACATTGTTCTGGCAACAGCATAATGTGTTACCAAAAACGCCTATGTTTAACTAAATATAAGTGAGACTTTGGTCATGAAAAGAACATTTCAACCGAGCAATCTAAAGCGCAAGCGTTCTCACGGTTTTCGTGCTCGTATGGCGACTAAAAATGGTCGTAAAGTACTAGCAGCTCGCCGTGCAAAAGGCCGCGCTCGTCTTTCAGCTTAATTGAAAGACGCCAAAGTGGGCGAGAATAATTTTTCTAGGGAGTTACGTCTGTTAACTCCCACCCACTTTACCTATGTGTTTGATAACGCAACCCCAGCTGTATCTCCCTCTTTTACTGTCCTAGCCAGAAAAAATACACTTTCAACTCCTCGTTTAGGCATTACGCTCGCGAAAAAACGTATCCGTAAAGCTCACGATAGAAATCGTTTGAAGCGATTAGTCAGAGAAAGTTTTAGGCATAAACAGCACAACTTACCCAATGTCGATATTATCGTTATTGGCAAGTCTGGCGCTGACAACCTTAGCAACCAAGAAGTTTTCGCTACATTGGACAAGCTATGGAAAAAATTAAACAAGCGTTGCGGCAACTCTTAATTGCAGTGCCTTTGGCATTGATAAAATTTTATCAATGGTTCATTTCCCCTATGTTAGGGCAACGATGTCGTTTCCATCCTTCTTGTTCTTGGTATGCTATAGACGCATTAAAAACGCACGGATTAGTAAAAGGCGGTTGGTTATCTATTAAACGCATATTAAAATGCCACCCTTTGCATGCCGGCGGATATGATCCAGTGCCGGAAAAACAACAAGATAAACACTCAAAATAAAGAGACCTCTATGGAATCGCAACGTAGTTTTCTGATAATTGGCCTTGCGCTAGTTAGCTTTTTGCTTTGGCAATCATGGCAAAAAGATTATGGGCCACAGCCAGTTGTGCCTGTTGAGCAACAACAAACGCAAGAGACATCACAAGGCGTACCGTCATTTAATGAAAATGGCAGCGAAGATGTACCTAGTAGTGATAGCGTTCCTGCTGCACAACCTATCGCAGCGGCGCAAAGCTCAAACCGCATTATTGAAGTTAAAACCGATACGCTAGATTTACGCATCGATTTGCTAGGCGGTGATGTGGTATCAGCAGACTTACTTAAGTTTCCGGTAGAGCAAGGTTCGGATATTCCTTACAGCCTACTTCGCTCTGGCAACGGTCTTTATGTAGCGCAAAGTGGCCTAATCGGTGCTCAAGGGCCTGATGCCAGCAGCAGTGGCCGCCCAGTGTATAATGCACAAAGTGACTATTATGAGATGACTGGCGACACCCTTGTTATTCCTCTTACGTGGAAAAACAACCAAGGATTGTCGATTACTAAAACTTTCACTTTCACTAAAGGTCAGTACGACGTAAACGTAAGCTATAGCGTGGAAAATGGTACTGGCAGCGCAGCAACGGTTCAACCGTACGCACAGCTTAAGCAAGTGATGGAGTTTGAAGACGACGGTAACATGTTTATGCCAACGTACCGTGGTGCTGCATTTTCAACGGAAGATGACCGCTACCAGAAGTACTCGTTCGACGAGATTGAAGATGACAACCTACGCGAAACCACGAAAGCGGGTTGGGTTGGCATGCTTGAACATTACTTTGTATCAGCATGGGTACCTTCACAAGAGCAAACTAACACGCTTTATTCTCGTAATCTGAAAAATCAGTATGCGGTAATTGGTGTATTATCGCCGTCTGAGAGCGTAGCGCCTGGTGAAACCAAAACCCTTGCGTCTACCCTTTACATGGGTCCTAAAGATCAAGAAAGCCTAGCGAAAATTGCGCGCGGATTAGACCTAACCGTTGATTACGGTATTCTTTTCTGGATTTCACAGCCGCTGTTCGCCCTTCTTACCTTCCTTCATAGCCTAGTTAATAACTGGGGTGTGGCAATTATCCTTATCACTATTGTAGTGAAAGGCGCGATGTACTGGCTAACTAAGAAGCAATACGAGTCAATGGCACGTATGCGCAACTTAGCACCTAAGATGCAGCAGCTAAAAGACCGTTTTGGCGACGACAGACAAAAAATGTCTCAAGCTATGATGGAGCTTTACCGCAAAGAGAAAGTAAACCCAATGGGCGGTTGCTTACCTCTTCTTCTGCAAATGCCTATCTTCCTTGCGCTTTACTGGGTACTGATGGAAAGTGTTGAACTACGCCATGCAGACTTTGTGCTTTGGATCACTGACCTTTCTACAAAAGACCCATACTTTGTGCTGCCAATTCTAACTGGCGCAAGTATGTACCTATTGCAAAAACTTCAGCCAACCACCATTACTGATCCAATGCAGCAGAAAATCATGCAATGGATGCCGGTAGCAATGAGTGTATTCTTCCTGTGGTTCCCTGCAGGTCTGGTACTATACTGGCTAGTCAGTAACGTGATTACCTTGGTTCAAGCCAAAATGATTTATGCTTCAATGGAGAAGCGGGGCATCAGCAGTAAATAACACGCTGATCAATGAATTATACAGCCCGCCTATGCGGGCTGTTTTGTCTTAAGAGGAATAACCTGTGCCATCATTTGATATTGTTTCTGAAATCAACATGGAAGAAGTACGCAACGCCACTGAAAACGCAAGCCGTGAGCTATCAACGCGTTTCGACTTTCGCGGTATTGACGCGAGCTTTGAGTACAAAGATAAAACCGTGGTCATGAAAGCTGAAGCTGAATTCCAACTTCAGCAAATGGAAAGCATGTTTAGAACGGCGATGTCTAAACGTAACGTCGACACTTCATCTATGGATGTTAAACCCTACGATGCACACGGTAGAACTTACCGTCAGACCATTACCTTTAAAGAAGGTATTGAGCAGCCGATGGCGAAGAAGATTGTGAAGCTGGTGAAAGACGCCAAAATCAAAGTGCAAACGGCTATTCAAGGCGAAGAACTTCGCGTAACAGGTAAAAAGCGTGATGATTTGCAGCAAGTGATTTCGCTGGTTAAAGAGTCGAACTTAGGCCAACCTTTCCAATTTAAGAACTTCCGCTAAGTTGATGACATAGCTATAATGCTGCCCCATTAATCCCTAGGGGCGCTTTGCTTGTCTCAATTCGCAATATCATACACACGATTCTCATCAGGCTCACAACGCCACGGCACAAGCCTAGAACGTCAACAAGAGCTTTCTAATGCATACTGTAAGGAACACAACCTTACCTTAATACAATCCTTTCATGATGGTGGAAAGTCTGGTTTTCACGGTAGACATTTAGCAGCAGATGGAGAGTTAAGACGGCTGTTAAAGATGTTGGACAATGGTGATATACCAAAAGGTACTCACCTTCTCATAGAACAAACTGACAGACTCTCTAGACAACCATTAATGCAAGCTTTTAGCCTAGTAACGAACTTGCTTGAAAAAGGGTTGGTAATCGTTACTTTAGATGATAAGCAAAAGTACACCTATGAAGGAGACCAAACCCAAGTCTATATGTTGGCTGGCAGATTACACCGTGGTTACGATGAATCTCGTTCTAAGAGTGAGCGTCTTAGTAAAGTGTGGGCTAACAAACAAAAGGAAATGGAGGAAGGTATAGCTCCAAAGATGAGACTTCCATTCTGGCTTGCACGTGATTCTTCTGGGAAGGTCATAGAGCTATCATCATGGGTCTCTATGATTGAAGAAGTCCTAAACCTTGCCATTGAAGGCCATGGTGGAGCAGACATCGCAGCAAAGCTTAACGGTGAGGGTAGACTGACTAAAGATGGTGTTGATTGGAATAGCTCAAAAATCACTAAACTCATTCGAAACAAGCAACTGATTGGTTGGCATACGCGTAAAAGCGATAAGACCACTTACTTGTGTCTCCCACCTATAGTGTCTCAGGAGCTGTTCTCAATGGCGCAGAAAGCTCTAGACTCCCGTACACGGACAAGAGGTAACAGCAAGCAGTGGAATAGTGCCTTATCTGGCTTAACGACATGTGGGGCATGTGGAGGCACTTTAAAGCTTCATGGTAGACCTCAATCAAGGACAGCCGTTTGTAGAACCGCAGTTGATGGTGGCTCATGTACAAATAGGAAGTCTATAAGATACAAAGCTCTTATTCTTGGTTCTGTTGCTTCACTTAACACAAGCTTAGCGAATCTTATGATGAACCAACCAATTAAAGAGCAGCCTCAAGAAAAGCGTGAATTAGAGGCGAAACTAGCCAAAGCTCAGGTTAAGGTCAGTAACCTCACTTTAGCGATTGCTCAACTAGAAAGCCCTGCAGCCCTTTCAGCTATAACGAGAGAACTCGATACCGCTAGTAATGAAATTGAGAAGATAAAGCGTAGCTTGTCTGAATTAGACCCTGTCGAACACCCTGATGACAAGGCTTTTAGACTACTATGGACAGCGAGGGAAGAAGTACCTTCTCTTGTTACAGAAGTCCTTGAAGGTAGTAAGGCTGCAGCTAATAAGTTAAACACTTACTTACATTCAATTGATGGGTTCAAAATAAGCCTTCAAGGTGGTGTAGCTTCTGTTCTGGGTACAAACATATGGTTCGAGAAAAAAGAACTCAAAATACACAATGAATACGTTGGTGAAGTATCCATCGTCAAAGCAGATGAAGCTACTAAGACAAGTACTTTTGTGACTGAGAGTGGTCATGATATAGCAATAGAAGAACGAGGAACCCCACTGGGAGGTGGCTACTACCTAGCAATCTAACGAACTGCAAGCAGCCTCTCAAGATTTCCTCTAGGGGTGCAGGGGGGAGTGGCTAGGGTAGTAACTCACTTGGCGATTGCACCGTCTCATGACTTTACAGATAAATGTAGTTTATTTTTCACTCAGTTTTAGCTGCATTTTAATTTGAGTGTGTACACCTGAGACGACCTCAAGCGTACACATACACCAACTGGTACAACGTTTTAAATAGGGTCTATTTCCTCAAGGCTCATAACGTCCTCGTCAGTGATTAAGCTACTGAAACAACTATTACAGCGAGTCCACAAATCAACCTCATAGTAATTGTCGTCGTGACCACAATCAGAGCACTTGTAGACACCTTGAGAGCCGTTAACAGTTAATATACTCCCGCTTGTAGCCACTGCTTCAAATTACGGCCTAGAGAGCGTTACAAGCCCACCAGCGATGGCGTTGGACAGTCTTAACATTCTTACAATCCTTTTGCCTTAGCAGAGATAGCCTTAGCCATAGCCTTAGCTTCAATGTGCGCTGGATGCTCTCCCTCATCAGTGATGAACTTCCATGAAGGCTTGAATTGGTCATTGTACTTGTCTAACTTCTGCCATAACTCTAAATCTTGAACAGGCTTTTTGTTACCACCTTTCCAACCTCTAGACTTCCACCCTTCCATCCACTCAGTAATACTCTTGTAAATGTTGTTACTGGAGGTATAAACAGTAATAGGTCTATCTGTTAAGTTTCTCTCCTCTATGCGCTTAAAGGCTTCCACAAGCGCTGTAAGCTCCATGTGCTGCTGTGTAGTAGAGCTCCCACTTCCTGTAAATGGGGAATGCTCTAGCTCTCCCTTAGGGCTTATACGGGTCATTAGAAAAGACCACCCACCGTTTTTAGTCTGAGAGTTCCACGAACTGTAAAAATAAATGCGTAGCGTGTTATCTGTTGATTGTGTCATTACTGCTCCTTATGACATAGGCACACCTGCACCCTGATAAGCCCAGAGCGCATGTTAGAAAAATAATTAGATAAAGCTGTTACTGTGGGAACTTCCACATAAAGGATAACGTGCATTTAAAATGCAGCATTATGTTACTAGTTGAAAAAGTGCTCCTGTATCGTCAGGTCGTGCATCAAGGTGCCTCGCCCATCACCATGAACTCCTTGTAATACGTGACTTTCAAAGAGATTCATGGGGTATTTCTCGTGGTAAAATTATGGACTCTGACGTGTACTAAAATTCAACCTCTGGTGGCGCTAGAGGCTCTTCGTTACCCACTTTAAGTACACCGTCACCAAGTCCAATCCCATAGACAAGAGCTGCTGTGAAAGCTTCCGTTGGGCTATATGTTGTGTGTCTCCACGGATGAGTGCTACCACCTTCAAACCTCCTTAATTGAGACTCCAGCGTTATCTGTGGTGAGGTTCCTTTTGGAAGGAAATCTGGATTGATATTTGTAATGTTAAACTTTTTAGGTGTGTATTTTTTAAGACCTAATTCATTTACAAGCCCTAGAAGGTCGTATTGACCTCCACACCACTCTCTTACCTTTGCAGCTGTTCCAAAAGGTTTTTTATCTGTATAGACTCTAAACCCATGGTCAATTGGCGCATGGTTGTATGCCTTTTTATTAGCTACAGCGGTAGCTATTATTAGATTCCCAGTAGTGAAGCGCCCTTGGAAGCCTTCTCCCGTAGCAGGATCTCTATGGCTAATGTGGTAGTCATACCTATGCTTTAGTTGTCCACATCTAAGCTTATAACCTGAAGCGTGTTTACGTTCTACCCATAGGTCATAGATTCCTACAATATCGTCTTCATCTAGGGGCATACTAACGGATGACTGTCTTTTGGCTGCATCTGCAAACCATCGTCCAAATTCAGAAAGCCAGAACTGACCTCCAAAACACTCCTTACACTTGGTACTTGCTCTCCCGTTTGACCGCTTAGCTGGTTTTCTACGCTTACCACATTGACTACATTTTCTTGGTGTTAACGCTTTACTCATTGATGGATGCTTAAGGTTTCTCAGAGGCTGCTAGAGCCCGTTGTACTGTTGATAATGACACACCTACTTCAGTGGCTATCTTGCGAAGCGATACACCTTCTGAGCGCAGTGTGTGAATGCGCTGGTGGTTGGATTGATTAACTGGACGCCCACGATACTTACCAGCTTGCTTGGCTTTCTCTATGCCTTCCTGACGTCTCTCTTGAATCATTGATAGTTCAAATTGGGCAACTGCTCCTAACATGCTCAGCATTAAGTCAGACATAGCATCAGACCCACCAGCATTAAAGCACAGACCCTCTCTATGGAACTTTACGTTAATACCTTCTGAGTTCCATTGGGTTACGAGTGTCTTGAGGTCTACGAGGTTTCTAGCGAGCCTATCAATACTGTGTACATGAATAGTATCTCTTTCTCTAGCGTACTCCTTAAGACCTTTCAATGCTGGACGGTTAGTAGTACCACCACTACAGCGGTCAATGAATTGCCTCTTGAAAGAGATTCCAGTGTCTGACAACTGACGGTCTGTGTTTTGGTCTGTAGTAGAAACCCTAATGTATGCTAAATCAGCCACTTCCTGTACCTGTTTGATTCTAAGAGGTGGCGGATAGTGATGTACCCATAAATAAAAGTCAATATAAATAGGTACAAAATAGTGATTAAATGACTACGCTCGTTTGGGTATACCTAACGAATACAGTTAGCTCCGCTACTTTAGCTTGAGTAAATGCCAGCAAATGATAAGTTAGTAACCAGTTAGGACTACTACACATATTAAAGGATTATTACCTATGTTAAGCCAAAAGTACCTCTTCATAGTTGCTTCTATACTAGCTACATCACCCGTTCTCGCTAAACCAGTGTATTTGAAATGTTCGTATACCAATGGCGATGGAAGAGAAATAAAGTTCCAGTCAAAGGTCGATGAAGAGACTAATGCTGTGACCCACACTAATTCAAATGGACATAGCTTCAATGCTAAAGGCTTCTTCACTGCAGACAGCATTACTTATCAAGACGTAACACTAATTGCAGGTCTTCGTATGACGAACCAGTACTCTATAAGTAGGGTCAATTTGTCAATGAACTTTTCTATGGTAGCTGAGTCAGTGGAATTTCCAGATAAGATTGAGCCCGTAACAGCTTCAGAAACAGGCAAATGCGAATTGGTAGAAGTAGCCAATAGGGCTTTTTAAACGACCTGTAAAAGCTATCGTAGGTGTGTATACAACATGCCTACACATTAATATTTGTAAGACTAACCTACCCTTAATTACCGCTTGTTAGTTTTCCATTGATAATTTTGTTGGCTTGCTTCATGTTGCAGATGACTAGGCTAGAATAAGTGAGCAACACGAGCCATGCACTGTAAGGAATGTCTCTATGGTCACTGGAAGATTCTTTTGTACACCAGCGCTGAACTGTTGGACTACTTCCCTTTGCAGTTACAGCAACACCTGTAAGCTTTGCAGCATCTGCATACGTCCAATTATTCAAATAGAGTAAGTCTTTAACATCTTTGCTAGTAGGACTCTCGTGATCTGGGTGTTCTTTTACTAAACAGCATTTTCTCTTAGCAAAGGTACTAAGGGTTTCCATATATACTCCATGTTGCTGCCATAACCACTCAGTATAGACAATGTCTTGTAATACAAAAACACAAAGAAACCAGCTAAAGCTTTAAATACATGGCATGCGACGAATGACTGACTGGTCTAATCTGTTAAACCCAAATTTTATGCTTTACCTACAATGAGCCTGATTATAATATGCACAATATGGAAAAAGCCAACGGCTAGTAAACACCTTTTGGTGGACACTCTCCGTCAGCTTTCTTTCCTGTGACACCAGCCATGACGGCCACTATCACGCATCAACAACGTTATAATAGTGTCCACATGGTTTAATTTCAATCAATTTGAATTGAGGCTTAAACTATGAAACAGCGCAATAAATGCCCCCACCAGTGCCGCGGAAAGCAACTAGAGCTCTTCTGCCAATGTTACTTAGACTCGCTCAACCAAGGAGGTTGTGATGTCATCTAAAGACTCATATTACGAAGACGGTTACGTCTACTGTAAACGCGTTAAACATTGGCGTTCAGGGCAATACATATACCCTAAGAATGGGACTTGCTTTAGATTTAAAGTCCGCTAATTTAATTGGGGTAAAAGGACAGACCCCTTCATCTCTGTTGGTTGCGGCCTCTATCGCTTGTATACTACTTCCACGCTGATCAATAAAAGAAAATCACTATGTCATCATCAAATCTCAACAATAAGAACTTCCGCGACTAATTATGGAATCACTCACCCTTTCTACCGACACTATTACCGCACAAGCGACAGCGCCCGGTCGTGGCGGCGTAGGTATTGTACGTGTTTCAGGTCCTAAGGCTAAAGCCATCGCAGAGGCGTTAGTACCAAGCGCACTAACACCACGTCTTGCGACCTATACGCCGTTTGTTGATGCTAACAACAGCGTAATAGACCAGGGCATAGCACTGTTTTTTAAAGGGCCTAACTCATTTACCGGTGAAGATGTACTTGAACTGCAGGGCCATGGCGGTCAAGTTGTCATGGACATGCTGATTGATGCCGTGCTTGCAACGGGCGATGCCCGGCTTGCCAATCCAGGTGAATTCAGTGAACAAGCCTTTTTAAATGATAAATTAGACCTTGCGCAAGCAGAGGCGATTGCCGACTTGATTGATGCAAGTTCTAAACAGGCAGCAAAAAGTGCGCTGCGCTCGCTACAGGGTGAGTTTTCTACACAAATTCAAACGCTATCTGACCAAATCGTGCATCTTCGTATGTACGTAGAGGCGGCCATCGATTTTCCTGAAGAAGAAATTGATTTCTTATCTGATGGGAAAGTATCAGGTGACTTAAGCGCAATTATGCAAAGCTTAACCAAAGTGCGCGAACAGGCTAAACAAGGCACCTTGTTGCGCGAAGGTATGCAGGTGGTGATTGCGGGGCGACCTAACGCCGGTAAATCGAGCTTATTAAACGCCCTGGCAGGACGAGATAGCGCCATTGTTACCGATATAGCCGGTACCACGCGAGACGTGCTTAAAGAGCATATTCACATTGATGGTATGCCTGTTCACATTATCGACACAGCAGGACTTCGAGAAAGCCCAGATAAAGTGGAACAAATTGGTATTGAGCGCGCGTGGCAAGCCATTAATGAAGCTGATCATGTGTTATTTGTTGTGGACTCTACCGCAACCGTAGTGATCGACCCTTATGAAATATGGCCAGAATTTATGGCCCGATTGCCACAAGGCATTCCCGTTACCGTAGTTCGTAACAAGGCCGACCTTAGTACCTTAGATATTGGACAAAGCACAGTTGCCACCGAGCAAGGTGATATCTCAGTCATTAATCTATCAGCCAAAGAAGGTAGCGGCGTCGACACGCTAAAAGCACATCTGGCAAAAACCATGGGATTCGATACTACAACTGAAGGTCAATTTATCGCGCGCAGACGACACATAGACGCACTCGACCAAGCCTACAGTTATGTAAGCACAGGCGAACAACAACTGCATGACGCTATGGCGGGCGAGTTACTCGCTGAAGAATTGCGCTTGGCTCACCAGGCACTATGTGAGATAACCGGTGAATTCACGTCAGACGACCTACTTGGTAAGATTTTTTCATCGTTCTGTATTGGTAAGTAGCGCAACCAATAAAGTTATAAGTAAGATGGTGAATAACGTAACGGATAAGCCGCACTTACGTTAAGACGACAATCGTAAATAGAGAAGCAACCCAATAATGAGCAAGCATTTTGAAATCATCGTCGGCACCATGTTAGGTGCCGCAGAATATGTGGCTGATGCCATTGCGGAAAAACTTGATGCGAGCGGGCACACCCACACTATTCACTCAGAACCAAATTTAGATGAGATTAAAACAGAATCAACGTGGATCGTGTGTACATCAACCCACGGTGCTGGCGAATTACCTGACAACATCCAGCCGTTCGCAAAGCAGTTAGAGGGCGCAGATTTAAGCGCAGTAAACGCCTACGTTATTGGGCTAGGTGACACCAGTTACGACACCTTTTGTTTCGGCGCAAAAGAAATGGAAAAACACATTAAAAACGCAGGTGGCACGTTAATTACCGACGCGCTATACATCGATGTGCTAGAACACCCTATCCCTGAAGATGCCGCCGTGGAATGGTTTGACGAAAAGCTGGCCAATGCTTAACAAGCGTTTTTACGTGGAACCAATGCGATGAACAGCAACCTTACCCAAGCTGAACTGGCGGCGTTGCAATCTCCCCTCTCTAACGATTGCCGGGTACTGTATTTACTTGGGCTTCGAACAGGTGCAAATGCGGCAACGACATCGTCCGCCCCTATTGATTATAAGCAATTATTGAACTTGCTAAACGGCGACAGCAAAGACGAACCTTATCAACGCGGTCGTCAAATCAATAGCTTGGTTAAGCAGCTTGAACAAGTGGGTTTGGTTGCCCTGCCCCTTGAACTTGACCTTGAGCACACAATCAACGGGAAAACCTTACTTCTTCCGCTTCTAAGCGAGCCACAGTCAGACTTCGACCAACTACACGCTCGTCATAGCGCCATGACCCCTAATTGGACGCCCAACAACGCGTTGTTTGAAGAAATGGCCTCGCTACTGGGTATTATCGATAAAACATTTGATGACAACGAAGTGGGTGAATTCATTGCCTATTGGTTGGGAAGACCAAGTTCAGTGTTTAGCGAATTTCAATGGACACAAAAGTTTGCCAACAATATCAAGCGTAAGCGTCTCGCTTCAGGCTACGCCCCAACAAAAGTGGTGGGAACGCAACAAGTGAAAGTTGCAGCCGGCATAGAAGCAGATGATAATGCTAGAAAGCTGGTGGAAAAGTATGCCGCAACTAAGAAGAGTTAATTCGTTATGGATCGTATAACCGACAAAATTGCTAATTTAGCGAGAGCGCTCAACAAAGACGTCGATCCCAATCGTGAATACATCGACTATAAAACGCTTCGTAAGCAGTACGAGGCGAAAGCGAACGAAGAAGTATCACAACTACAGCAGCGTAGTAAAAAAGCCCGTGTAGAGGCTATTCATGGCCGTTCTGATCTGAATCCTAAATGGACCTTCGCCAACTTAGTTGAAGACAGTGACGATGTCATTGAAGCCGTATCGATAGCTCAGTCTTTTATTGCTGCCCATGACGACCCTGCATGGCGTCAAAGCGGCTCGCATATGATGCTGTTTTACGGCGATTACGGTCGTGGTAAATCACATATCGCCGGTGCCATAGCCCATCAACTTATAGAGCAGTACGAAATTTCAGTGCTTTATCGTCAACTGTCTACGCTGCTTGAAATGCGCAATTTCTCGTTTGATTTTGGGGCTTCAGATAACGCAGGACAGCGCTTCAGGGAGATTAATCAGGAACTGCTAGACGTCGATCTGCTTATTCTTGATGAAGTGTGTGTAAACGAAAGCGTGTTAAAGAAGAATGCGCAAAGCTGGTTTGGTAACCTGCTAAGACAGCGCTTAGTAAACAAGAAAAACTGTATTTTGATCACCAATCACAATTTAACCGAACTTGAAAATGCCCTTGGCCCCTATTGTTTTGAGTCGATTAAAGAGTACGATACTTACAAGGTTAGGTTCCAAGGCCCAAGCCGCCGTGAAGGCTTAACCATTGAACAAGAAGACATGCAAGGCTCTGTTTCACAGCCACGCTATCAACCCAACCAGGTGCGCTAATAGCACCTGGTTTCCCCTCTCTCGAAACCTAGCCCTTACTCTGCTAGGTCTTTTCCTTCATTAAACCTTATTGCATGTTCCTGTTGTGCCAGGTAATAGCGAATCACTTAGTCTGTTGATCCCGCTTTTTACCAAAACGATACGGTTTCAATTCATAGATACACTCAACGATCTCCTTCAGTTAAACAAATAACCATTCTTTCAGACCCACTTCTACCTTATAAAAGTGACTGTATTTTGGTCAACTCCTATGTTTTTCTCCTGAAAAATGGGCTGTTTTGAAAAAATAATCTTGTCGTTCATAAAAGCCTGCACATTTTTTGAAGATGTTGATAAATGCGATCGGGCGATCTAATCACAGCTTTTGGAAAAGATCTCCTCCACAATGAGATCACGCTATAACGCACGTAACTACACGATCTTTTGATCGCGATACATAAATAGCAAACATTTTATCCCCAGTTGGGTCACATCTTGATCACCCCTGTGGATAGGATCCTACAAACCACTGTGCATAAGCTTTGATCGAAAAAAGAATAACTTTTCAAACGATTCGGGGTGTGGATAAAAAGGCCATTTATACACAAGTTTGAGGTAGTGTTATGGATCGGGGTTTCCCAATGTTATTGATCGCGTAACTTGATGATCTTTATGTGCTTTGATCGGTTACCCACAGATCTTGATGATCCTAATAAAAGTAAAAATAAACAGATCTAAAAGAGATCTTAAGATCTTATGATTCGATCACACCTTTTCAAAAACAGGTTTTGAGGAAAATTTAATCATTTTCTTTATCCAATAAGTCAGATAAAATACGCGCCCTTTTTTCAGCAGTCTCTGCGTGAGAAAAATTAGTTTTTAATCGGCTTATCGTAAGTTAATAGTGAGGTTTAACCATGTTTTATGCTGAAGCATTTGATGTCATCGTTGTAGGTGGTGGACATGCAGGTACAGAAGCGGCACTTGCAGCTGCTCGCATGGGTGCAAATACGCTGTTGCTCACTCACAATATTGAGACGATAGGCCAGATGTCGTGTAACCCTGCAATTGGTGGGATCGGTAAAGGCCATCTTGTAAAAGAGATCGATGCGTTAGGTGGTGCAATGGCACTGGCTATCGACAAAGGTGGTATTCAGTTTAGAACATTGAATTCTTCTAAAGGCCCAGCTGTTCGTGCAACGCGTGCGCAAGCGGACCGTACGCTTTACAAAAACGCTATTCGCGACATTGTTGAAAATCAAGAAAACCTAACCTTGTTCCAACAGAGCGTTGACGATCTGATTGTTGAAAACGATCAGGTATGCGGTGTTGTTACGCAAATGGGCTTGAAGTTTAAAGCCAAGTCAGTGGTACTGACAGTGGGTACTTTCCTTGGCGGAACCATTCACATTGGCCTTGAAAACTATCGCGGCGGTCGTGCCGGCGATCCACCGTCTATCGCACTTGCAGATAGACTACGTGCCCTTCCGTTTCGTGTTGACCGTTTAAAAACTGGGACACCAGCAAGACTTGATGCTCGCTCGTTAGATTTTTCTGTAATGCAGCCTCAACCTGGTGACAATCCTACGCCGGTATTTTCGTTCATGGGTGATAGAACCATGCACCCTACACAGATCCCGTGCTATATCACCCACACTAACGAAAAAACCCACGATATCATTCGCGGGGGATTAGATCGCTCACCCATGTTTACTGGGGTTATCGAAGGTATCGGACCGCGCTATTGCCCAAGTATTGAAGATAAGATCACCCGTTTTGCAGACAAGACATCGCATCAAATTTTTGTTGAGCCAGAAGGTTTAAACAGCATTGAAGTTTATCCAAATGGTATTTCAACCAGTTTGCCATTTGACGTACAGATGAACCTTGTCCGCTCGATCAAAGGTTTCGAAAATGCGCACATTGTTCGCCCGGGCTATGCGATTGAATATGATTTCTTTGATCCACGCGATCTGAAACAAACACTGGAAACGAAGTTTATTCGAGGTTTGTTCTTTGCTGGCCAAATTAACGGTACCACTGGCTATGAAGAAGCGGGTGCGCAAGGGTTAGTAGCAGGCGCAAACGCAGCGCTACAAGTTCAAGAAAAAGACCCGATGATTTTACGCCGCGACCAAGCATACATGGGCGTACTTATCGACGACTTAGCCACCATGGGTACGAAAGAGCCGTACCGCATGTTCACTAGCCGTGCTGAATACAGACTACTGCTTCGTGAAGACAATGCCGATAGCCGTTTAACCGCGATGGGCCGAGAGATTGGTCTTGTTGATGATGCGCGCTGGGCGAAATTTAACGACAAGATGGAAGCGGTAGAAAGTGAGCTGCAGCGTCTACGCGGTCAGTGGATCCACCCTGATCACGCGGCAACGCCGGAACTTAATACCATGCTGAAAAATCCGGTGAGTCGTGAACATTCTCTTGAAGAGCTAATCCGTCGACCTGAAATGACTTACGGTCAGTTAATGGAAATTGAAAGTGTTGGCCCAGGTCTTAAAGATCCGGTTGCTGCAGAGCAAGTGGAAATTCAAATTAAGTACGCCGGCTACATTGCCCGTCAAATGGATGAAATCGCGAAAACGCAGCGACACGAAAACACCCTGTTGCCGGTTGATATGGACTTCAGCAAGATTTCCGGCTTGTCGAACGAGGTTGTAGCCAAGTTAACCGAAGCCAGACCGGAAACTATCGGTAAAGCATCGCGTATTTCGGGCATTACCCCGGCGGCCATCTCTTTACTGCTGGTTTACCTTAAAAAACACGGCATGTTGCGCAAGCAAGAGAAAATCAGTGCGTAAAACACGCGCTTAACTCAACACATTACTCGCAGCGCTTAGTTTTTCCTATTTATTCGCGTATTATGATAATCATAATTGCCTAAACTATGCGAAAACTAGAAAAACTCGGCGCTTTTCACACTGTCCCATTGCACCAATTTACATTCGTTGTGCGGCTTTGATTAATTTATGTGGCTTCTTCAAGCGCACTTGTATCGAGCATGAAGAGCTGCATTAAGAAACGGCTGTAAATGAGCGGCGAATAACGATTCGCCACGGGTGTTTATGGTATGGACTGTGTAGAGCAAAAAACATTAACGCGAACAGACAGATTTTTCGATGACGATACAGCAAGAATTGCACACCATTTTGGTGTCTGGACTCGATGCCCTTTCACTAGATTTAAGTGATAAGCAACAGCAGCAGTTAGTTGACTATGTGCTGCTTATGGACAAATGGAATAAGGCGTACAACCTGACTTCTGTGCGCGATCCTAAGCAAATGATGGTGAAACACATTCTAGATTCGCTGGCCATTGTGCCCTTTCTTGATGGTAACAATATCATTGATGTTGGAACGGGCCCTGGCCTTCCAGGTATGCCGTTGGCAATCGCGTTTCCAGATAAATCATTCACATTGCTTGACTCATTGGGCAAGCGTGTACGGTTTATGACCCAATGTGTGCACACGCTTGGATTAACTAACGTAACTCCTGTGCAAAGCCGCGTTGAAGAGCACAATGGCGATACGCCTTACGATATTGTGCTAAGCCGAGCTTTCGCTTCGCTAAAAGATATGTTGCACTGGTGTCAGCATCTGGTAGATTCAGAAGGTCAATTTTTGGCGCTTAAAGGTCAGTTTCCACAAGATGAGATAGACGAAGTGAGTGATCACTTCCATGTGAGCAAAACGGAAAACCTCACTGTGCCAAATTTGGTAGGCGAACGACATCTGGTTTGGCTAAAAAAGAAATAGCCGAAAAATAGAAATAGACGAGAACAGGATCTAACGTGGCTAAGGTAATCGCGATCGCGAATCAAAAAGGTGGTGTTGGAAAGACAACCACCGCAGTTAACGTGGCAGCGTCAATGGCAGCAACCAAACGTAAGGTGTTGCTGATTGATCTCGATCCACAAGGTAATGCGACCATGGGAAGCGGCGTTGATAAATACGACGTTGAATCTACGGCATTTGAATTGTTGATTGAAGAAAAGCCTATTAACGATGTTATCGTTAAAGCGACAAGCGGCAAGTATGACCTCATCGCAGCGAACGGTGACGTAACCGCAGCAGAAATTAAGCTGATGGAAATGTTTGCCCGTGAAGTAAGGCTTCGCAATGCACTGAAGCCCGTTATGGATTACTACGATTTTGTCTTTATCGACTGCCCGCCTTCGCTAAACCAGTTAACTGTGAACGCCCTGGCGGCTGCCGATTCGGTAATGGTGCCTATGCAGTGTGAATATTACGCACTAGAAGGCCTCACTGCCCTTATGGATACCATTCAAAAATTGGCATCCGTAGTGAATCCAGAATTGAAGATTGAAGGCGTATTGCGTACTATGTACGACCCGCGCAATCGCCTTGCTAACGACGTTTCAGAACAGCTGAAGCGCCATTTTGGTGAGCAAGTTTATCGCACGGTTATTCCGCGCAATGTTCGTCTAGCTGAAGCACCAAGCTTCGGTACGCCAGCGATGTACTATGATAAGTCATCGACAGGCGCTAAAGCCTACTTGGCACTGGCGGGTGAAATACTGCGTCGTAGGGACAAAACAACGCCTGCACAGGCAAAAGCAAGTTAAACGACAATAAGCTGAACACTATCAGCACATGCCATAGAGGACACTATGTCAGCACGTAAAAGAGGCCTTGGCCGCGGTTTAGATGCGCTACTCGCAACCAGCCAATCATCTGCTCAAAAAGAACAAGATGCCGCCGAGGTAAATTCAACCAACGGTGAGTTGAGTAAACTCCCTATTGAATACTTAGTGCCGGGCAAGTATCAGCCTCGTAAAGACATGTCGCCTGAGGCATTAGAAGAATTGGCATCGTCCATTCGTGCGCAAGGTATTATTCAGCCTATCGTAGTGAGAAAAGTCGACGAGCACCGCTATGAAATCATTGCCGGTGAACGTCGCTGGCGAGCTTCACAACTGGCACAGCTAGACGAAGTGCCTTGTTTGGTTAAGAACGTGCCTGATGAAGCGGCAGTGGCCATCGCCCTCATCGAAAATATTCAGCGTGAAGATTTAAATGCCATGGAAGAGGCGCAAGCCCTCGACCGTTTAATGAATGAGTTTGCGCTTACCCATCAAGAAGTGGCCGAAGCTGTGGGCAAATCACGCACCACGGTGACAAATTTACTTCGTCTGAATAATTTGAACGACGACGTGAAACTGTTAGTCGAGCATGGCGATATTGAAATGGGTCATGCTAGAGCGCTGTTAGCGCTAGAAGGTGATACCCAGTCGGAAACTGCGCAAGTAGTATCGGGCAAAGGTCTTACCGTGCGCGATACAGAAAAGCTTGTTAAAAAGCTTTTGGAGCCAGCTAAACCTAAGCCTGAGAAGAAAGTTGATCCCGATGTGCAAAACCTTATGACACGACTTTCAGAAAATTTAGGCACTCCTGTGAGTATTGACCACAATGCGAAAGGCAAAGGCAAGCTGACAATTAGCTTTAGCGACCTTGAACAATTAGATGGAATTATCTCTAAAATTCAATAGGTTAAAATAAAATTACTAGAGAAGATCCCTTTGCCTACCCGCAATTGATACGCTGTTCGGTGCAAACGCCGGACACTCTCCTTTCCGGTTATAGCAATAGAAAATTTTCAGAATAACTTTCAAAAAGCGTTGTACTGTTGAAAATTGTCGGTAAAACAGTATACTTCTGACGCTTTTTGTAAGACGTGAACAAGCTGCGAGTAAAAGTGACGAACAAGTTAGCAAAACGCGGGTTAGACCTCGCCAAGAAAGGGCTACTTTTTCAGGCTGTCACGGCCCTAGTCGTTACCGCTTTCGCAGGCGCCGCAGGAGGAAGTCATTCCGCCATGTCGGCAGCGGCAGGCGCTTTAATCAGCATTCTGCCGAACAGTGTTTTTATGGCTTTCGCGTTTCGTTACGCAGGTGCCAGTAAAAACGACCTTGTTGCACGGAGTTTTAGCCAGGGCTCAAAATTGAAGCTGGCACTGACAATCATTTTATTTGTAATTGCTTTTAAAGGCTTAAACGCCGCGCCATTAGAGATTTTCATGGCATTTGTGATTACAACCGCTAGCCACGGGCTAGCCATGTTTCATTACGGTACGAAAGAATAAAGACAGCGCGAGGCGTTGCGATAACGAAAACAACGCATTCGACCGATTGAGACAAAAGAACCAGTCACCAAATTTTTACACTTTACAACTTGGGTTAAACAATGGCATCTGAATACACTACCTCAGAATACATCAAGCACCACTTGACCAATGCCACCATGTGCTCAACTGACAACGGAATTGCTTTTAACAAAGCGTGTTCTGACGCCGGTTTTTGGGCATGGCATGTTGATACACTGGCATGGTCTATCGGTCTTGGTCTTCTTTTCCTAATCATCTTTAGAAGCGTTGCTTCAAAAGCGACAACCGGCGTACCTGGCAAAATGCAGGCGTTTGTTGAGCTAGTTGTTGAGTTTGTTGACGACAACGTTAAAAGCACCTTCCACGGTAAGAGCGCACTTATTGCGCCATTAGCGCTAACTATCTTTGTATGGGTATTGCTAATGAACCTTATGGACTTGGTGCCAGTTGATCTTATTCCATGGGTATCTGGTCTTATCGGCCAAGCGGCTTTTGGCATGGATCCACACGACGTTTACAACAAGGCAGTTCCAACCACTGACCTTAACTTAACGTTCGCACTGGCTTCAGGCGTGTTTATTCTTATTCTTTTCTATTCAATCAAGATGAAAGGCATTGGAGGTTTTGCGAAAGAACTTACTATGCAACCTTTCGGTCACCCTATCTTTATTCCGGTGAACTTTATTCTTGAAACGGTTACTTTGCTTGCGCGTCCGCTTTCACTAGCACTGCGTTTGTTCGGTAACTTGTATGCCAGTGAGCTAATCTTCATTTTGATTGCTACAATTGGTTATTTCCAGCTTCCACTGCACTTCATGTGGGCTGTGTTCCATATTCTGGTACTTCCGCTTCAAGCGTTTATTTTCATGGTGCTTACCATCGTGTACTTAAGCCTGGCGTGTGAAGACCACTAAGCATTAACGGGTGTAGGTTTTGATTTTTAATCGACACCGTTTTTTACAGAGTTTGACTTTTAAACATTAACTTTAAATTTAACTTAAATCGGAGACGTAAATGTTATACATCGCTGTTGCACTACTGATTGGTCTTGGTGCCCTTGGTACCGCTATTGGTTTCGGTCTACTAGGTGGTAAATTCCTTGAATCTGCTGCTCGTCAACCTGAACTAGCACCTCAACTACAAGTTAAGATGTTCATCGTAGCGGGTCTTATCGACGCCATCGCGATGATCGGTGTTGGTATCGCTCTATACCTATTGTTCGCTGTTGGTGCCTAATTCTACTAAACACTTTTTTAGCGAACTTTAAGAGGAGGGGCGATTGTGAATTTTAACGCCACTTTTATTGGTCAATTAATCGCCTTCGCTGTGTTCGTGGTGTTCTGCATGAAATATGTATGGCCTCCACTAATGGCAGCGATTGAAGAACGTCAGAAGAAGATTGCCGATGGGCTTGAAGCTTCTGAGCGTGCAGAGAAAGACCTAGAGCTTGCTCAAGCGAAAGCTACTGAGCAATTGAAAGATGCGAAAGCGCAAGCAGCTGAAATTATCGAGCAGGCTAAAAAGCGTGCCAACCAATTGGTTGACGAAGAAACGCAAAAAGGCCATGCGGAACGCGAAAAGATTATCGCTTCTGGTTATGCCGAGATTGAAGCTGAACGCAATCGTGCCAAAGAAGATTTGCGCAAGCAGGTTTCTGCACTTGCAGTAGCTGGCGCACAGCAAATCTTACAACGTGAAATCGATGCAAACGCACAAAACGACATTGTTGAAAAACTTGTCGCTGAGCTTTAATAGGGAGATGAGCCATGTCTGAATTGACAACCGTTGCTCGTCCTTATGCTAAAGCTGCTTTCGATTTTGCTGTCGAGAAAGATGCCGTTGCAAAATGGCAAGAAATGCTCGCCTTTGCAGGCGCTGTAGCAGCGAACGATGACATGCACCAGCTTTTGTCTGGTGCGGTTGCCGCTGACACGCTTGCCGACATTTTTAACAATGTTTGTGGTGAGCAACTCGACGAACACGGCCAAAACCTGGTTAAGGTTTTGGCTGAGAATAAACGTTTAGCCGCGTTGCCTGAAATTTCTACTTTGTTTGATGCGTTTAAAGCAGATTACGACAAAGAAATAGAAGTGGACGTAACCTCAGCATCTACGCTGACTGATGCACAACAAAACGAGTTGGTTGCATCTTTGGAAAAACGTTTGGCACGTAAAGTGAAGCTTAATTGTAACGTGGACCCTGCCCTGATCGCTGGAATGGTAATTAATGCCGGCGATACAGTTATTGATGGTTCCGTAAAGTCGAAATTGAACCGTCTAGCAGACGCGTTGCAAGCATAACGGGGATAAGAGCATGCAACTTAATTCCACTGAAATTGCTGAACTGATCAAGAAAAGAATTGAACAGTTCAATGTAAGCAGTGAAGCACGTAATGAAGGTACTATCGTCGCAGTAACAGACGGTATTATCCGCATTCATGGCCTTGCCGATGTAATGCAAGGTGAAATGATCGAGCTTCCTGGAAGCCGTTACGCAATTGCACTAAACCTTGAGCGAGACTCTGTAGGTGCAGTTGTTATGGGTCCTTATGCGGACCTTAAAGAAGGCGATAAAGTACAATCTACTGGTCGTATTCTTGAAGTACCAGTAGGTAACGCACTACTAGGTCGTGTTGTAAACACACTAGGTGAGCCTATCGATGGTAAAGGCGCAATCGATGCAGCTGGTTTCGAACCAGTTGAAAAAATTGCACCTGGCGTAATCGAGCGTCAATCGGTAGACCAGCCAGTACAAACTGGTTATAAGTCAGTTGATGCCATGATCCCAGTAGGTCGTGGTCAGCGTGAGCTTATCATCGGTGACCGTCAGTGTGGTAAAACAGCAATGGCTGTTGACGCTATCATCAACCAAAAAGGTACAGGCATTAAGTGTGTGTACGTAGCGGTTGGTCAGAAAGCATCTACTATCGCTAACGTAGTACGTAAACTAGAAGAGCACGGTGCACTTGACCACACTATCGTGGTTGCAGCATCTGCATCTGAGTCTGCTGCGCTTCAATACCTAGCGCCTTACTCTGGTTGTACTATGGGTGAATTCTTCCGTGACCGCGGTGAAGACGCGCTAATCGTATATGATGATTTGTCTAAGCAAGCTGTTGCTTACCGTCAAATCTCACTACTACTTAAGCGTCCACCAGGCCGTGAAGCTTACCCAGGTGACGTATTCTACCTTCACTCACGTCTACTAGAACGTGCTGCACGTGTAAACGAACAATACGTTGAGCGTTACACAAACGGCGAAGTGAAAGGTAAGACAGGTTCATTGACTGCGCTTCCAATTATCGAAACGCAAGCTGGTGACGTATCTGCATTCGTACCAACTAACGTAATCTCAATTACCGACGGTCAGATCTTCCTAGAAACTGACTTGTTTAACGCAGGTATCCGTCCAGCGGTTAACGCTGGTATCTCGGTATCTCGTGTTGGTGGTGCTGCACAGACTAAAATCATCAAGAAGTTGGGTGGCGGTATCCGCCTAGCCCTAGCTCAGTATCGTGAACTTGCGGCGTTCTCGCAGTTTGCTTCTGACCTTGATGACGCAACTCGTGAGCAACTTGAGCACGGTGAGCGCGTAACTGAGCTAATGAAGCAGAAGCAGTACGCACCACTTTCAATTGCTGATATGGGTGTATCTCTGTTCGCGGTAGAAAAAGGTTTCCTTAAGGGTATCGAGCTTAACAAAATCCTAGATTTTGAAGCCGCTCTTCACTCTTACATGAACAGCGAACACGCTGACCTTATGAAGACTATCAACGAATCAGGTAACTACAACGACGAGATTGCCTCTAAGTTGAACGACGCTTTAACAAACTTTAAAGCGACACAAACTTGGTAATCAATGGTGCTGGTGTTTAACCACCAGCGCAATTCGTTGAGTAATCGGAGAGATAGTCATGGCCAGCGGTAAAGAAATAAAAGGTAAGATTGGGAGTATCAAAAATACTCAGAAGATTACCAGTGCGATGGAAATGGTTGCTGCGTCTAAAATGAAAAAGGCGCAGGAACGCATGGCTTCTGGCCGTCCATATGCACAAAATATGCTTAAAGTGATTGGTCACATTGCAAACGGTAACCTTGAATATCGCCATCCTTATTTGGAAGAGCGTGAAGTCAAGCGCGTCGGTTACATTGTGATTTCCACTGACCGAGGCTTATGTGGTGGCTTGAACACCAATGAATTTAAGCTCGTCACTCAAGACGTCAAAAAATGGCGTGAACAGGGTGTAGAAGTGGATTTCGCTGCATTAGGTTCTAAGGCGTGCAGTTTCTTCAACCGCTTTGGTGGCAAGTTGCTTGCTGCTGAATCTGGTTTAGGTGACAAGCCGTCTGTGAGCGATGTAGTGGGTGTTGTACGCGTTATGCTTAAAGCGTACGACGAAGGACAAATTGACCGAGTATTCTTGGTATTCAATGACTTCGTTAACACCATGACACAGAAACCTGTGATCAATCAGTTATTGCCTTTGCCAAAGTCAGAAGACGAAGAATATCAACATCGTTGGGACTACATCTACGAGCCAGATCCAAAAGAAATTTTGGAAGCACTAATGGTTCGTTACATTGAGTCTCAGGTGTATCAGGGTGTTGTAGAAAACGCGGCGTCAGAACAAGCTGCGCGAATGGTTGCCATGAAGGCAGCAACCGACAACGCCGGTAACCTCATTGATGAGTTACAACTGGTATATAACAAAGCGCGTCAAGCTGCAATCACACAAGAAATCAGTGAGATTGTGAGCGGTGCCGCAGCGGTGTAGGCAAAGGTTTAAAAGAGATAACGAGGACAAATTATGAGTCAAGGTAAGGTCGTCCAAATCATTGGCGCCGTTGTGGATATTGAATTTCCACAAGATGCGGTACCAAGAGTTTATGACGCACTACGAGTTACCGAAGGTGACTTGTCAGGTCTAACCCTGGAAGTGCAACAGCAATTAGGTGGTGGTGTTGTTCGTGGCATCGCACTAGGTACTACTGACGGACTAAAACGTGGTCTTGCAGTAGAAAATACCGGTAATCCAATCATGGTTCCAGTTGGTACGAAGACACTTGGTCGTATCATGGACGTATTGGGTAACCCAATCGACGAAGCAGGTCCAATTGGTGAAGAAGAGCGTATGTCTATTCACCGTGAAGCGCCTAGCTACGAAGATCAGTCTAGCTCGGTAGAACTACTAGAAACTGGTATCAAAGTAATCGACTTGGTTTGCCCATTCGCTAAGGGTGGTAAAGTTGGTCTATTCGGTGGTGCGGGTGTAGGTAAAACCGTAAACATGATGGAACTTATCCGTAACATCGCAATCGAGCACAGCGGTTTCTCAGTATTCGCGGGTGTTGGTGAGCGTACGCGTGAGGGTAACGACTTCTATCACGAAATGAACGAATCAAACGTACTTGATAAAGTATCGCTTGTATACGGTCAGATGAACGAGCCACCGGGTAACCGTCTACGTGTTGCACTTACCGGTCTAACAATGGCTGAGAAGTTCCGTGACGAAGGCCGTGACGTTCTATTCTTCGTAGATAACATCTATCGTTATACCCTAGCAGGTACTGAAGTATCAGCACTTCTAGGTCGTATGCCATCTGCGGTAGGTTACCAGCCTACTCTTGCAGAAGAGATGGGTGTACTTCAGGAACGTATTACGTCAACGAAGACAGGTTCAATCACTTCAATCCAAGCGGTATACGTACCTGCGGATGACTTGACTGACCCATCTCCAGCGACAACCTTTGCTCACTTGGATGCAACGGTAGTACTTTCTCGTGATATCGCGTCTCTTGGTATCTACCCTGCGGTAGACCCACTAGATTCAACGTCTCGTCAGCTAGACCCGCTAGTAATTGGTCAAGAGCACTATGACGTAGCACGTGGCGTACAGACTGTTCTTCAGCGCTATAAAGAGCTGAAAGACATCATCGCGATCCTAGGTATGGACGAACTATCTGAAGAAGACAAGCAAGTGGTATCACGTGCTCGTAAGATTCAGCGTTTCCTATCTCAGCCGTTCTTCGTAGCAGAAGTATTTACTGGTGCACCTGGTAAATATGTATCGCTAAAAGACACAATCAGTGGCTTTAAAGGCATTCTAGACGGTGAGTACGATCACCTTCCAGAGCAGGCCTTCTACATGGTTGGTTCTATCGAAGAAGCGCTAGAGAAAGCCAAGAAAGCATAATGACAGGGCTAGCAGTTGCTAGCCTAGCATCATGCTAACGTACCTAATCAGGAGGTTCACATGGCAATGACAGTACATTTGGACGTAGTAAGCGCGGAGAAAGCGATTTTCTCAGGTCGCGTTGAAGCGATTCAGGTGACAGGTAGCGAAGGTGAGCTGGGTATTCACCCAGGGCACGCGCCACTTATCTCTGCTATTAAACCTGGTATGGTGCGTTTGGTTAAACAGCACGGTGAAGAAGAAGTAATCTATGTTGCTGGTGGTGTACTAGAAGTACAACCTGGCAATGTTACCGTACTGGCTGATACCGCGGTTCGAGCTGAAGATCTTGACGAGCAGGCAGCAGAAGAAGCCAAACGACGTGCAGAAGAGCACATCGCCAACCCAGGCGCTGACTTTAACTACGCTGAAGCAGCTCACGAGCTTGCAGAAGCTATTGCTCAACTTCGTCTTATTCAGAAGTTACGCAAATAAAAAGCACAGCTTTGAAAAAACCCGCCAAATGGCGGGTTTTTTATTGCCGAACGAAAAGTGGTCGTTCACGTTCTCTTACGTTTATTTTTATTGCTTACATCGTTATTAGCGCTTAAGGTTGTAAAGTTATCTTTGATCTAAAGTACGCTAGTGCACTGAGTCAGAAATACGGCTTAGGTGCTCTACTTTATCTGCTAGTAAAAATATTATTAATGAAGCTCAATCCCTACGCTAATGTACACAACGGTGCATTTATAGGACTGTATCCAGCATTGTTGGTTGCTGTACTCCTTATGGTGCATTACTTCTCGGGAGCATTAGTTTTACCCATTAAAGAGGGGGGCTTAAGAGACTTCAACACTGCAATAGCTATGAGTTTACTATCAGGCTATTTTTGGTTTTGTATTCAGCTAAATCATAAAAATGTAGTAAGTACTTTGATCTCAATTCTTGTAAAAACAAGTCAGTTGAGTCATTTGAATAAGCACAGGCAAAAGTTATCAAGCAAATTTCAACTACAATCAGCCAATTGCCTATTTATCGCCATCTTAAATACCGTTGTATATGTTCTTGTAGAGAGCCTTCTTCTTAATGACGTACAGTTTTACCAATATATAATAACGATTAGCGCTGCTTTATTTTGGTTTTTGTTTTTTCTTTTCTTAGCGCAATCCTCGTCGAATGTTAGTTACTTAAAAGATCATGTACTTATCCAAACCGAGAACTATTACGACCACTTAAACTCTCTTTCGTCTTTAGCAAGACTCTCCTTAGTGAATGCTACCCTCTCACTAGGGGCTATTTCACTATTCCCCATTTTTTGGTTAGGAAAAAACATACCTATCTACGACATTTTGATGACGCTCTTATTTTCGCTAGTAATCGGTGTTTATCTCTTTTTTCCTGTCGTGAGGCTGAAGTCTCAGTGGTTAAAGGAGAAGTCGAATGTAAGCAGTAAACTTCTAGAAGAAATGGAATGTAAGATTTCGTCTGATAAGCTAGAGCAATATGAAAGATGTGATCAAGAGCTGGAAAGGCTAAGTATTCTTTCAATGAGACTATTCGAAAGGCGGGACAAAGTAAGGCTAGCTGCTTGCCTATCCTTCATAACAATAATGTGGAGTTTAGCGCTTTTTGTTTCCTAAGTTTGAAAGGTAACCATGAGCAAGCTAATACGTTTAAACATATGAAACACAATGTTTTATTCGACAACCTGATGTACCCAGTACTGCTAATCCTTTTCATGATTGTTTTGCATTGCTTTGCTGGCACTATTCAATTCCCCGTAGAATCTAGTGATGCGCAACGAGATCTAAATACAGCCATAGGAACATCTCTGCTTAGCGGAGTCTTTCTGTTAGCAATCAGAGTACTTCAACAAAAAGTGGCTAATAACCTTCTATTAATTCTTAATACTATTAAAAAGCAAAATGAATTTGGCCTGCATAGAAGAATCTTGTCTGAGCAGTTTAAAAAGCAAGTGGTATGGGCGATATCTATAGGATTTATGATGCCTTTGCTATACATGATCTCGGAAGGTGTTATAGAACGGATCGACGAGAAAGAAGTGTTTATCGTTGCAATGAGCGCGATACCCTTTTGGTTGCTTCTGTCTCTTTTTATTATGCAGCTGACAACAGTTAACAGGTACTTATGGAAGTTTTTGTCCGATGATACTGTTGATGCTATGGGGAAATTAAAGCTTTATAAGTACGTCATAAGCCTTACCGTAACAACAATAATGACGACGTCGATGGTATTTTTGGTCATTCCCGTTTTTTGGATAAATCAGCCAATTCACCTCTTTGATGCAATTTTTATTTCCTGCTTGTTTGCGTTTTTTGTAGTATTTCTGCTCACTCCTCTTATATATTTTCACCATCAAGTTAAAAAGATAAAACTAGCTGAGGCGAAAGAAATTGATAAGACAATAGCGCAGCTAATAAAACAAAGCTTGGTTGAAGAGAAAAGTAAAGAAATAGAGCACTTATTGCATGTAAAAGAAACGCTCTGCGACCCAAAGTCTTCATGGAAATTATAATAAGTGTAATGAATTTTGCTGCTTTGCTAGTTTGTATTACACCAACGTGGTGAAAGGCTATGGCTGTTTAAATTTCTACATTTAAGGAACTTACCTTATGCGAATATACGGCGACACGCGTTCAGGTAACTGTTACAAACTCCAACTGCTTCTTTCTTTGTTAGGTAAAACCTGCGAATGGATTGATGTGGACATTATGAAAGGAGAAACACGCGCTCCTTCTTTCCTAGAAAAGACCCCTAATGGGAAAATTCCGTTGCTTGAACTAGACGACGGCAGGGTGTTGTCAGAATCCAATGCCATCATGCACTATCTAGCATCTAACACTCCTTTAATCCCCTCTTCTCCCTATAGTTTTTCGCAACTTTTACAGTGGCAGTTTTTCGAACAATACAGTCACGAGCCTTATATCGCCGTTGCTCGTTACATCAATGTTTATTTAGGGCTACCCGAGGACAGGAAAGCGGAGTACGAATCTAAACAAGCGGGTGGATATCGCGCACTAGCTGTCATGGAGCATCAACTTAAAATTACGCCGTTTTTGCTAGGTGACACGTTAACTCTTGCGGATATTTCATTGTTTGCGTATACCCACGTTGCCCACGAGGGCGGGTTTGACCTTTCCGCCTATCCCGCCATTCGAAATTGGATAAGTTTAGTCAAAGATCAAAAGGGCTTCATTCCCATGAACGCGTAATGTGCGCTAAACGAAGTTCTACGCTAGAAATGCCTTCTATGTGACATAGGGCCTTGCCACTTATCTTGTAAGGCTCTCTGTGCTCTGTAAAGCCCAGAAACGTCGATTTGATCTAAGCACTGTAGTGCATAAGCTGTTGCTTCTAGCGTGGAAAGTGCATTGCTTAATGTGGTATGACGAATAGCATAGTTAGAAGTGGGTGCAGAAATGAAGTGAAACGCTGGTAACTTTGTTAACCATGGGTTCTGTTTCACTAGACCAAATGCTTGTTTCCAACTTCCATCTATTAGAATTAGCGTTGTGATCTCAGAACGTGCAACGGCATCGACACTTTCTATCGGTGTACTGCATTCACTTGGGTAAACAAGCACTGAATGTCGACGTGAGCAGTGTTCGGATAGGGATTGCATAGCGACGACATCATTAGCAAGTATGATTCGCGTCGAAGGAATACACAATGAAACTAAGCGCGCCGTATTCTTGGCGTGAAGTGCTTCTTTTTCGTGTTGAATTATCACAATCTCTAACGATGTATCTACTGTGTTAATGTGAGAGCAAATACAGGTTTTTTGAGGATATCCACAGTGTTCACAATAAAGGCGCATAACTGAATTTCTTTATTCTCTTTTGAACGTTTATCGCACTTATTAACTAAGTAACTTAATAGATAGGATAATATACAACATGCCGAATGAAGCAGTACAATCTCGAGTAGAGAAAACGCTTTCTTTAGTGCCTGAGGGACAGGTAATAAGTTACGCCTTGCTCGCTGACCTGTGTGGATTACCCGGCAGAGCTAGAATGATGGGAAAGTGTTTAAGAGAGATAAATGCTGACTGCCACTGGCATCGCGTACTACGTGCTGACGGTAAAATTGCTTTTCCTGCTGGCTCTGATAAAGCGGATGAGCAGCGAGAGCGATTAGCAGAGGAAGGTGTGGTCGTTAAAAACTACCGAGTGAATATGACGAAGTTTGGTTGGAAGCCAGATTTACACACTATACTAGTAGAGTTAGAGTACTGAGCTTTCACTTTTTATATGAAAGCAGTTAGCAAATATATGGCGATTAATATAGTGCAGTGCATATAAGATGATAAAAAAGATTACTATTGATCAGTTAGTGCCAGGCATGTTTGTTCATCAAATTTTAGAGCAAAAAGGTGCGTTGAGGGTTACGAGCCAAGGCCGCGTTACGTCTGATGACGTGGTTAAAACACTTAGAAAGCGAGGTGTGAAAACCCTCGCCATTGATACAGATAAGGCGTTTAACGTTGAGCAACCTAGTTCATCGGCTACTGTGGAAAAGCACCAAAACTCGTCTTCTAATCAACCGGTAAAATCAAAAAAGATATCACTCGAAAATGAGCTGGTAAGAGCCGCAAAGCTTCACGAGCAAGGAAAGGCAATTCAAAAGTTGTTACTTGCCAATGTACAAAAAGAGACGCCTTTTGATGCGAGTATTCCCAAAGCATTTTCAAATAAGTTAGTCGAGTCGGTAGATAGAAACCCCGATGCGTTGCTTTGTCTAACTAAAATTCGAGAAAAAGACGACTATTTACTAGAGCATTCTCTGAACGTTGCTATTTTACTCGCCAATTTTGGCAAGTATTTAGGGATGTCTGAAGAAGAGGTGCAAGACCTTTCCTATGCTGGCTTTCTACACGACTTGGGCAAAATCAAAATTCCAGATGAAATTCTTCATAAGCCAGGCCGCCTTACGGACAGTGAAATGGAGATCATGAAAGGTCATGTAAAGCACGGGGTCGACTATTTAAAAAGTACGGAAATTGCGCAGCCACTGATTCAAGCGATTAGTGAGCATCATGAGCGATTGGACGGGTTAGGCTACCCTGCTGGGACCAAAGGTGAAGATATTAGTCAAGCAGGCCGAATGCTTGCCATTGCCGATATGTACGATGCACTCACCGCGGACCGGGTGTATAAGGCCGGTATGTCTAGCCAAAAGGCATTCTCTATTTTGATGAGTGATGCGCCAACGCGTCTTGACCAGTCGCTTGTTCAACAGTTTATAAAGTGTCTGGGCGTTTATCCCGTAGGGAGCCTAGTTCTATTATCAAATGATAAATTAGCGATGGTGCTTGAACAGAGAGACTCCCCGCTTACGCCACTCGTAAAGGTTTTTTATTCGGTTCGCAGTAACCATTATCTAACGCCGAAAGATGTTGACCTATCATCGGACAAAATAATCAGTATCAACAAAGCCGTCATAGCGTCTGACTATAAGATTGATGTGAACGCATTTTTTGAGCGCTCAGTTTCAATAGGCTAAAACGTTACTTTTTAGCAACACAGTGTAGTATTTACACTGTGTACCAACGCATTTTTTCTTCTTTATTCCAACGTTCATTTAGCTAACGTTCAGGTTTGATGTCCTACAATCCTCTAAACATGAAGTGCTGTAGTGCCTATGAGTGCTGATTTTTAGGAAAAGTTAAGCAGGAAACGAACTCGTGGCGCTCAGATACTCGTTATTGCTTACATACAGAATATTTGCCAGTGGAACGCTAATTGCTATCACTGTAGTTGTTTAATGCAAAACTAACACTGAGCTTATTGAGAGTGGCAATGGATAAATGCAACTCATCAATATTGAGCTTTTAATTGAAATAAGAGGAAGTTATGAAAAAGACTCTTGCTGTAAGTTTGATTGCTGCGTCACTAACGGTAGCAGGTTGCGCAACTGATCCGAATAATACGCAAAAAGGTGCCGCTATTGGTGCGGTAGTAGGCGCACTGCTGGGTAAAGCGACAGGTGATAACGACAAAAGTCGTTATGCGTGGGGCGCTGCGGTAGGTGCAATCGCAGGTGGTGCGATAGGTAACTACATGGACAAACAGGAAGAAGAGCTTCGAAATGAGCTTTCTGATACTGGCGTTCAAGTTGTGCGAGAAGGCGATAATCTGCGATTGATCATGCCGGGCGACATTACCTTTGCTACTGACAGTTCTAGCATCAGCCCTAACTTCAATCCGGTTCTTCAAGACGTTGCCAAAGTCGTAAACAATTACGAAAAAACCGTTCTTATGATCAAAGGTCATACGGATGACACTGGCTCTGAGCAGTACAACCAGTCTTTATCTGAGCGTCGTGCAGGAGCGGTTAAGAATTTACTTATTAACTATTCCGTTAACCCGACGCGTATCACGACGGTAGGTATGGGCGAATACGCACCTAAAGTACCTAACAATAGTGCAGCAAACCGCTCGATGAACCGTCGAGTAGAGATGGAAATTCAACCACTCACACAGTCTAATACCTAAAGGTAGTTAAGACCCAAAGGCCCCGTTACGTCGGGGCTTTTTTTATTGCATGGTTTTAATTTGATTAGCAACGCTATCTGCAAGCGCGTTGGGGATAGGGATCGTTAAATGGTATTGGGTGACTTTCCACTTCGCTCCCTCTTTTATTAAGACACCTGTGCCTCGTGTTTCTCCCAAGCTTTCATTATCGAGCAGTTCATCAAACCAGGCTACATCGTGTTTAGGGGAAAAATAGATATGCCTGTCTCGCGGGTGGTATGTCCATCCTCTGCCCTTGTCAAAGTGAGGTTTGGCATACGCCTTAAACGCTTCTTTGGTCCATACCTCAGATGCGTCGGTGCCAATAAAGATCGCGCTGTCGTGATACAAACCAAAATACTGCTCAAAGTCTGCAATAGATGCACTGTGATGTAGAGCATTAAGTGTCTGATTCACTGCGTCGCGGTCGTTGTTCGCAACGGCCGTCGTTGCAACAGCAAGCATGACCAGACCTAACAATAGATATTTCATAGTGACTCCGTTTTTCTTCTAGTATTTCTTATTATGCTGTTGAACGCATCATTAGTATATTCGAAGCAAATAATTGCTACTTTTTACTGCAATGTTATAGCATTGGGTTAATCGTTTAACTATCGATGCTGTAAGTGGCTAAAACCACCGCTAAATTCTGAACGAAGTTGTGTTGATAGCAAATATTTCCTCCTTGATGTAATGGCTAAAATGTCTTCTAGTATTCAACGAAACCGTATTCGAAGCATCGATATGATGCGTGGCTTGGTCATGCTGATTATGCTTATCGATCACGTGCGAGAGCGCTTTTTTCTGCATTTGCAGGTATCTGATCCTATGGATATCGATACCACGTCACCTTCTCTATTTTTCACACGGTTAGCCGCCCATTACTGTGCACCCACATTCGTGTTTTTAACGGGGCTGTCTGCATGGCTCTATGCCAATCCAATGGACTCAGCGAATAAGGCCAAGCCGACACGTAATGTCAGAGAGTTCTTAATTAAGCGTGGATTGTTTATTTTGTTCTTAGAGGTCACATTTATTACGTTTAGCTGGGGGGCGAGTTTCCAAACGTTTTATCTTCAGGTGATGTGGGCCATAGGTATCAGCATGATTGCTCTGGCTGTATTGAGTTATCTTCCAAGAACTCTGTTGCTCATTTTAGGCCTCTTAATTGTCTTTGGACATAATGCACTAACGCCAATTAGCTATGTTCCACATGAAACAGGCTATACGCTTTGGACAATGCTGCACGATAGAGGATATATACTTCAGTCAGCCGCCCTAAACATTAAAGTGAGTTATCCCGTGCTTCCTTGGATAGGGGTAATACTGCTCGGTTATGCATGTGGGCCTCTTTACAGTCAACAGCTTGATAAAGCGCGACGCGGCCGGTGGTTGCTTGGTTTATTTGCAGTGTCGCTCAGCCTATTTTTCCTACTTCGCGGTTTAAATATTTATGGTGAGACCTTGCCTTGGGAGCTACAACAAAGTGCCATCACTTCGTTGATGTCATTACTTAATTTGACCAAATACCCCCCGTCTTTAGCATTTTTGCTCTTTACGCTGGCCGGCATGTTTCTATTGTTGTTTGCTTTCGAGCGCGTTAAGGATACGCAGTTTGCGTTTCTTGACACCTTTGGCTCGGTCCCGATGTTTTTCTACATCCTGCATTTGTACGTATTGCTGGTGATGTACGGTATTGCATTCTTTATTTGGGGGGCGAATAAAGGAAAATACGTGGGCGTAGACCATATTTATCAAATATGGTTAATAGCTGCTGGCCTTAGTTTAGTGCTTTATTTCCCTGTTAAATGGTTTAGCGCCTATAAATCAAAGCACCACGCCCCTTGGCTTAAATACTTGTAAGACAGGCCTTCGCGTCTATTGTGGGGTGTACCATCATTAAGGTGGGTAGCAAAGTGCGCTATTGGGAGCGAAAGGCGCTTAATTGAAAGTTTTAATTAAGAGTTTAGATGAAAGTCGGTTTACGACTTACCAACTTGGCTTCATCCTTCATGTTTTACCGTAGACTCCCGAACAACCAAGGAAGGTTCGAAATACAGCTGAACGTTATTAGCCTGACCATATACTTTATTAAGTATGTACTTGGCTGACATTTCAGCCATTTCCGCAATTGGGTTACTGACCGTGGTAAGACGAGGAAAAACATGGTGGGCAAATACCACGTCATCGAAACCAACCACAGACAAGTCGTGGGGAAGGCTCATGCCTAAATCTCTCGCGCAGCTTATCGCACCCGATGCCATCCAATCGTTGGCGCACACTAAAGCCGTGAAAGGCACATCGCGCGCCATGAGCTCTAACAAGCCAATCTTCCCGTCTTCTTCAGAATAGTCGCCGTTAAATATCAACTGTGGGTTTATGGGCAACCCTGCTTCCGACAAGGCGCGTTTATGTCCTTCCAAGCGCAAGCTCGCGTCACACTTGTCAGTCGGTCCAGAAATATATGCAATGTCTTTATGGCCTAGCTCGAGTAAGTGGCGGGTAGCCAGATATCCACCCTTTTCATTATTGAGGCTAGTGCATGCCTCAGGTAGCCCTTCCACCTGTCTGTTAACCAAAGCAACGGGAAGTTTCGACTGGTTTAACTCCAATAAATACTCATCGGATAATGCTTCTGCATGCATGATGAGTGCATCGCAGTTACGGCTAATAAGAAACTCTACCGCATCTTTCTCTGTTTCTAGGCAATTTCGTCCTACCGAAATAATGACATGTTTATCTGCAGCGCGCAGCGTTGACTCTACAGCTTGCATCAGATCGCCAAAAAACGGGGCGTTGAGTTCAGGTACAAGTACCCCGACGCTGTCAGTGCGGTTATTTGCCAATGAACGAGCGACAGAATTTGGGCGGTAATTTAGCTCTTTAACCGCTTTCTCTACGCGTTCTTTCAGTACTTTGTTTACCGAAGCCTTACCATTTAATACGCGGGATACCGTAGATAAAGAAACACCTGCACGCTCGGCAACTTGATAAATGGTGGGCACGTGATAAGACCTCGTTCTCTAAAACAATCACTCTAACTGACTGTATTATGCCGATATCGGCGGTTGTTCGCTACGTCGAGAGAGTAAAGCTTGTGTAACTTCTTTTTGTTTTTCGTCATTTAATGGGTACAGACAGATTAACGCCGCGCCAGCAAAGCCAAATAGCGCCGGTATCCAACTCATTAAAGACTTCATACCTGGAAGCGTTTGATTAATTGTATTGATATCAAGACCGTTATAGCCATAGCTTCCTAATACCAACAAGACGAGCGCCCCTGCGAAGCCTCCCCCTGTTTTTTGAACAAAAGAGCCTGCAGAGTAGACGAGTCCGGTGGCTCTTCGACCTGTCTTATATTCGCTGTAGTCTGCCGAGTCTCCTAGCATAGAGAAAAATAAGGTAGGCAATATAGCTGCAAAAAACTCTGCACTGCAACCTAGAATGAATATGGCGCTCACGCTTTTCTGAGGAACAAAATAAATGCCAGAGGTCAATGCGCTACTTGCTAACAGCGCGATAATAAAGAGCTTCTTGCGACCAAACATAGCGGCTAATTTGGACGTTGCTAATGCGCCGAAAATCGACACCACCAGCAGTGAAATGAAAAAGTAGCCTGTGAGTAGCTCATTGCCCATGTAATATTTGAAATAGTAGGCAATAACGCCATATTTGATGCCATTAAACATCATGGTTAGAAAACCCATTCCTAACAAAATTAGCCAGGGTTTATTGGAAAGCAGGTCGATAATATCCTGCTGAGAACGGGTGTTTTCGGCTTCCGGTCGGCGAGTTAACCGTTTAATTGCAATAGTAGTAAGCGCTATAACAGTAATGAAGATTGCCCCAGTTACAACGTCTCGATAATAAAAGAAGGCGGTTATTGCTGAAAGAGGAACTAGAATTAACGGTAGTTGCTTTACCAAGTCGATGAGTTCAGATGTTAGTGAACGAGGAGCGGGCGCTACTTGGGTACCTGTCTCTGTTTTTGGAGAGTCCAGTTTAGTGTCTTGAGGCTTTGAAACCTGCTGCAACGTAACGCGCTCTTTCGTGGTAAAAACTGTTATACACATTAATATGACAAGCAACGTGGCAAACAACCACATGGTATATTGATACCCTACAGCAGTGTTCCCTTGGCCTAGCAAGTCCACCAGCATAGGCAAACAACCCATAACAAGCAGTCCACCAAAGAATGCCCCAGCAAAACGAAAGCCAGACAAACTTGTACGCTCTCTATCATCACTGGTCATCACGCCCATTAGCGCTGAGTACGGTACATTATTAACCGTATACGCTAAGGTTAGTCCGATGTAGGTCAGGTAAGCGTAAATGAGTTTGCCTGAATACGAGAGATCAGGTGTGGTAAAGCAAAGGACCATGAAAAGGCCAAGAAAAGGAGTGGAGCCTAATATCCATGGGCGAAACTTTCCCATCTTAGTCTGGGTTCTGTCAGCAATCATTCCCATGATAATATCGGTCACACCGTCAGAAAGACGAACGACAAGAAAAAGCATCGCAGCTGCAGCGGCTGTAATACCGAACGTATCGGTATAAAATACCGCCAAATATGCAAGTGCGCCCCGCCAAACTAAATTGGCCGCAGCGTCTCCCATGCCATAACCCACTTTTTCTTTTAATGTCAGCTTATGGTTCATTGCTATTTCCACTGTTGTTATGTTCGACTTGCTATGAGCGCTTTATAAGCATTGGCGCTAAGTTTAAGCGTACGCTTTTGCGTTTCAAAATCCACATAAACTAGCCCAAATCGCTTTTCATATCCTTCCGCCCACTCGAAGTTATCAAGGAGGCTCCATGCGAAGTAACCACTCACTTCTACTCCATCAATCACTGCGTTGTGTACCATGTTTAAATGGGCATTGTAGTAATCAACCCGATCCACATCATTAACAAGACCATCTTTGAGTTCGTCTGCCATTGCAGCACCATTTTCAGTTATAAAAATGGGAGGGAGCGTATATCGTTCGTTTAATGAAGTAAGTAAATCATAAAGCGCTTTTGGATAGATTTCCCAACCAATATCGGTCAATGGACCTTGATGAGGATGCTCGAAATACAATGCGCCTTTCTCTTTGGGCGCAGAATAGTGTAATCGCGTGTAGAAATTTACCCCTAAGAAATCGATGGGCTGACAGATTGTCTCCATATCACCAGCTTCAACTGGTGGTCTATCCGCTTCGTCTATATCAAATAACACTTCGGGGTAGCTTCCCTCCATTACAGGCTGCATATACCATTGGTTGATATAGTCATCTGCTTTGCGGGTGGCTAAGAGGTCTTCTTTCTTTTGTGTAGCGGGGTAGCATGGCGTAAAATTCAATACTATACCGGCTTCGCTATTTGGGACATTTTTTCTAAGCACCTTCACCCCAAGGCCGTGTGCTAGCAAAATGTGATGAGCCGCAGTTCTTCCGTATTTTCTACCCGTTCTGCCCGGGGCGTGTACGCCTATTTCATACCCTAAATAAGCACTGCAAAAAGGTTCATTGAACGTTGCATAGGAAAAAACGGACTCGCCTAACGCCCGCGTTATTTTGTCAACATAGTCTTCAAATGCAAAAGCAGTTTGTCGGTAAAGCCACCCACCTTTATCTTCCAGGTGCTGCGGGAGATCCCAGTGATAAAGGGTAACAAATGGCTTAATGCCTTTTTCATTTAACGCATCAACTAGCGTTTTATAAAAGGCAACGCCTTTTGGATTTAGCTCACCTTCTTGAGTGATAACGCGCGGCCAAGAAATAGAGAAACGGTAAGCGTCTACATTTAAGTCTAACAAAATGTCGAAATCTTCTCTCCAGCGAGCAATATGATCACAGGCGACATCGCCATTGGAGTGATCAGCAATGGCTGAAGGCCGTTCACAAAATCTATCCCAAATACATTCGAGACGGTTATCGACATCCCCTTCTATCTGAAAACTTGACGTGGCAGTTCCATAAAGAAACGAATTTTTGAGTAAGGGACTGCCTGCGGGAAGCGAAATGCTGTTCATATGTCGATAACCTTTTTCTTACTGCACAAATTCTAAACGGATGCTGGCAGTACAATGAATCTGAAATAACAAAGCGGTTTATAGCACAAATAAAAAACAATTAGAAAGCGCTTTCTCATATTTATGTCATTTTTACGTTAATGGAATTAAGTGACTGATAATATTTATATGACTATTACCGGAATCTAATAGAGCTTTGGTATTCTTGTAAATTATTGAATGTGATGGTTTTATATTTTTTATGAGGAGTTTGGTGTTCTCCTATATAGTTGTTATCTGTGAATTAATTGTAAAAAATGTGTTGATCTTAAACTTTTGTTGAATTAATGTTCGGAAAGCGCTTTCTTACTTCAGGGTGTTCTAGTTTCTCTTTGGGAAAGCCCTTTCTGGCAGCGCGTAAGGTTCACAACACACATAAAAGCCACTATTAAAGAGAGATAGACCGTGACACAAACAACACCAAATAAAAGCAAGATCGCAGCAAGTTTGTCATTGATACTCGGGACCGCTTTGAGTAGCGGTGTGATGTCATCTGCGACGGCGCAAGAAACAGAAAAAGACATAGAAGTTATTCAGGTATCAGGCATACGAAGTAGTGTTCAAGAGTCGATGGGTATCAAGCGTGACTCTGCTGGTGTTGTTGATGCCATCTCAGCAGAAGATATTGGTAAATTTCCTGATACCAACTTAGCAGAGTCACTACAGCGTATCACTGGTATTTCAATTAGTCGGAATAATGGTGAAGGAAGCCAAGTCACAGCGCGTGGTTTTGGACCTGACTTTAATATGGTAACGCTGAATGGACGTACGATGCCTGGTTCTGCGTTACCTGGTGGTGGCGGAGCAGCAAATTCTCGCGCCTTCGATTTTTCTGACCTTGCTTCTGAAAGTGTTAGAGCGGTTGAAGTGTACAAAACAGGTAGAGCGAGTATTGCAACTGGGGGGATTGGGGCTACGGTAAATATACGAACAGCACGTCCCTTTCAAGCATCTGACAATGGCATTACCGCAAGTGTAGGCGCAAAAGCACTGCATGATACGACTAACCGTGTAGGTGATGATGTTACGCCTGAAGTATCAGGCTTCATCAATTACCTCAATGATGACAATACCTTTGGCGTTACGTTTACCGGTTCATTCCAACAGCGTGACAGTGCTGCACAAGGTGCGTTTGTGAACGAGTGGCGCGTAAATCCATTTGATGGCACGGTGCCCCAATCACCTGATCCAGCGAACCCAGATAGCGGTGACCCAATTGTGTTGAACAACGCACCAGCCATGGGACAGCTTTTCGCCATTCCCTCAGATTTACGTTATTACATGGCAGACCGAGAGCGTGAAAGAACGAATGCACAGCTAACGTTCCAGTTTGCTCCTTCAGAAAAAATGACGGCTACGCTTGATTACACCTATTCAAAGCAAGACTTATACGAAGCTCGAGCCGAGCAATCGATATGGATGGATGATAGGTACTTCACCGAACTAACCTTTGATGATGAAACGGTAAAAACGCCAGTATTAATCACTCAAGAACGCCGTGATTTGCTACCTCGTGATCTAGGCTTGGCGCTTCAAGAACTAAACCAAGTCAACGAAAACAAGTCGATCGGCTTAAACCTTGAGTACTTCGTAAATGACGAGCTAACTCTAGTCTTCGACCTTCATAATTCGACGGCAGAAGGACGCCCAGATGCGCCCTATGGAACGTGGACAAATCTTGGTTTAGGCGCAAACGTAGTTAAAGGGCAAGGTGTCGATTTCAGAGGTGACTTCCCTATTATGTTCGTCGATTTTGACGATGAAGCTCGTGATAATCTTAACGGTAATGGCGTGCTTGACCAAGATGATGTAGGTACATCGATATTGGACATGAATTTCTCGTCGCAAGACACCGAGATTACTCAAGCTCGTCTTGATGGCTCTTACGTTATGGATACCGGAAGTATTAACTTTGGTATTGAGTCACGCTCAATGGAGAGCACATCGCTCCAATCACTAACCCGCCACACCATGGGCAACTGGGGAATTGAGAACCCGGGTGAGCTTCCTGCTGGTTCTTTAACACCGCTGGATCTGGCGAGTGAGTTTAGCGATTTCAATACTGAGGGGATGTTCTCTCAGGGCTTTACCGGTAGTGTTGCGCAAATTGGTGCATTCGCTGCTCAAGAATACGGTTTTGATTTTCTTGCCAACAACCCGTTTGCAACTAACCGTACGATTGAAGAAGACATAACTGCGGTTTATTTCGAATTGGACTTATCTGGCGAGTTAAACGGCATGGAGTACAACCTGTTGGCAGGTGTACGCTACGAAAATACCGATGTAACTTCAATTGCAAATATAAGTTTACCTAGCGGCATTGCGTGGGAAGGTAATAATGACTTCAACGTCCGTTTTGGAAGCGATATGGAAGATGTTGAAGTTGAATCAAGTTACGACCATGTACTTCCTGCATTAGATTTCGATATCGAAGTTGTTGAAAACATGATTGCGCGATTCTCTTACAGTAAGACAATAGCGCGACCCACGTACAACAACTTGAGCGCCGCTGCGACAGTATCGCCTCAAAGCGGGCCGACAATTCTTACTGACAGCATTACCGCCACCGCGAGTTCAGGTAACCCATCGCTAATACCATTAGAGTCAGACAACCTTGATCTTTCGTTCGAATATTATTTCGATGAGACAAGCTATGTGTCGGTTGGTTTTTACGATAAGCGTGTTAAGAACTTTATCGGTAATGAACAAGTTGAAGAAAATATCTTTGGGTTGAGAGACGTTACCAATGGACCGCGTGCAGAGGCGGCTCGCGCTGAATTAGAGGCGCGTGGTATTCCAATTAATGATACGTCATTGTTTAACATGGTTGCTGCGATGGAAAACGGTATCGAGTATGACTCATTGACTGACGAACAGTTTGAGCAGCAATTCGATGTGCTGCCCAATAGCGAAGATCCGTTGATCACCTTCATTAACTCTAAACCTGTTAACAATAAAGCGGCGAATATTTACGGTTTCGAACTTGCTGCGCAGCACTTCTTTGGTGATAGCGGCTTCGGGGTACTGGCTAACTACACCACAGTGCAAGGTGATATTGGTTTTGATAATGACGCAAATCCATCGATAACTCAGTTTGCCCTTGTGGGACTAAGCGACACAGCAAACCTCATCTTGATGTATGAGAAAGATGCTTTGCAAGCGCGTATTGCCTACAACTGGCGTGATAAGTTCCTTGATACAACCTCTCAGTACATTAATGAGCCGGGCTATACCGAAGACTATTCACAAATAGATTTCAATGTTTCTTACGACATCACTGAAGATCTTACGGTGTCATTTGAAGGGATAAACATCACAGATGAAAATATCCGTAGACACGGCAGAACAAGTGCTATGTTGTGGAAATTAGATGAGCTTGGCGCTCGCTATGCACTGGGAGTTCGCTACAAGTTTTAACGATTGGGGTGTGTTTACCTGCTAAAGTGCTTAGGGTTGCGCTTTAGCGGGTTTTTTTGTCATAGTGCTGTTTGAATAGTAACCAGAAAAACGACTGAACATGTTTGTAGAAGTGCAGTGGGGCATATCGTGGTTCTTAACGTATGAGTGATAACGAAAGTCATAGCAGTATGCATCGGGTCGTCATTGTCGGTGGTGGTACGGCTGGGTGGCTTGCAGCAGGGATACTTGCCGCAAAACTAAGCGCGAATCACACCGTTACCTTGATAGAGTCACCCAACATCCCTTCTTTAGGTGTGGGCGAAGGCTCTTGGCCGTCACTGCGCGATACCCTTCTTGATATTGGTATTAGTGAAACGGAATTCTTAACGCTGTGTCATGGCGCTTTCAAGCAAGGCTCCAGCTTTGTTAATTGGCGTAAAGACGGGCACTGCTATTATCATCCATTTACCGTTCCAACAGGCTACAACGAGCTCGATATTTATACATGTTGGAAATCAATCGCACCAAACACATCGTACGAAGATGTGTTTTCGTTACAAGCCGCCATGTGTGCCGCAGGCAAGGCGCCAAAGCAAATTGCTACGCCGGACTACGCCCATGTGCTCAATTACGGTTACCATTTCGACGCCACAAAGCTTGCTGAGCTGTTAAAAAATCATTGCGTAGACAAGTTAAATGTCGCTCATGTCGTTGGTCATGTTGACAGTGTTCACTCTCATCAAAACGGGGATATTGAAAGCGTATCAACAAAGGACGGGAAAAAAATAGTTGGCGATCTATTTATTGACTGTTCAGGCCACAGCGGCCTGCTCATCAATAAACACTTTACTATTCCCTGGATACCCGTTAAGCGCACAATGCTCAATGATCGCGCCGTTGCGCTTCAAGTGCCTTATTCAAACGAAGATGCTGAAATAAAAAGTACCACAGTGGCCACTGCACAAACCTGTGGGTGGACGTGGGATATTGCGTTGCAGCACCGCCGAGGTGTAGGCCTAGTTTACTCTTCTCAATTCACAGATGAAGATCAAGCAAAGCAGGTGCTGATTGACTACGTTCGTGAACGTTACCCTAGTGCACAAGATGCAGAGCTTTCTTTTCGTACACTCTCCTTTGAGCCTGGCTATAGATCACAGTTTTGGGTAAAAAACTGTTTGAGCTTAGGTATGTCTTCGGGGTTTGTTGAACCGCTTGAAGCATCAGCCATTGCCATGGTCGAACTTGGCTTACGTATGCTCTGTGAGGCTTTTCCGCAAAACAAAGCACATATGGAAATAGTCAGTAAGCGCTACAACATGCGCTTTGCATATCGCTGGCAGCGCGTTATCGACTTTCTAAAACTACATTATGCTTTAAGCGATAGAGAAGAGCCGTATTGGTTAGCGCAAAGAGAGAAGGCGTCCATACCCGATTCTCTCGCTGAATTGCTTGAACTGTGGAAGTATCAAAGCCCTTCACGCTTAGATCTCATCGAGAACGAAGAGATTTTCCCCTCTGCTAGCTATCAGTATGTACTATATGGAATGGGCTTTTCTTCTTCTACATCGCCTTTACGGCTAAATGAAGAGCATAAGCGTAAAGCAGTTCACATTCGCGAAACCTTACAACAAACTAAAAACGCTTATCTGCAGGGATTGCCGTCTAACAGAGTTTTGCTCAATGATATTGCAAAGCGCTACAGCAACGAAAAACAACACGTGCCCTCGCTTGCTCAACGTGAAAAGAACGAACACGCTTCAGCTTCGAGTTGTAATGACATAAAAAATACTTCAGATAAAAAGGACACCTCTTATGACCGTATCGGGTTTAGATAGCAGTAAAAATCAAACGCCCGTTAAGAACGTAGTCATTGCGGGTGGCGGTACTGCGGGATGGATGGCGGCCACAGCGCTGTCACGGCTTTTGGGTAAGTCAATAAACGTTACGTTAGTCGAGTCGAAAGATATTGGTATTGTAGGTGTGGGCGAGGCGACTATTCCCCCTATTAGAACATTTCACAAGTTGCTTGGCATCGACGAAAAAGCATTTATGCGTGCCACACAAGCCACGTTCAAACTGGGTATTGAGTTTGAAAATTGGCGTGAACAAGGTCACAGCTATATTCATTCTTTTGGTATAACCGGAAGAGAGTGTTGGGCTGGCGAGTTTCACCATTTTTGGCTGAGGGCTAAAGAATACGGATTTGGTGGTGAATTTGGTGATTATTGCCCGGAACTTATTGCCGCTAAACAGAGCAAGTTCGCCACATCAGAAGCCATGCCGCTTAACTTTGCCTATCATTTTGATGCAGTTGCTTACGGTCGATTTTTAAAGTCTCTAGCGTGTGATGCTGGGGTAACTCACAAGGAAGGAGATATAGAAAAGGTCGTAGTATGCCCGCAATCAGGCAACATCCAGTCCCTTCGATTAGCAAGCGATGAAGTCATAGATGGCGACTTTTTCATAGACTGTACAGGCTTTAAAGGGCTGCTTATTGAACAAGCCCTTCACACCGGTTACGACGATTGGCGACACTATCTTTTCTGCGATAGTGCGGTAGCTATGCAAACTGAGCTTACAGCCCCACCTGTGCCATACACCAAAAGTGTGGCACATCAGGCCGGTTGGCGCTGGCAAATACCTCTTCAAGAACGAATGGGTAATGGATTGGTATTTTGTAGCCGATTTATGAGCGATGAAGACGCCATCAATACACTTAAATCGCAGGTGACAGGCGCGCCCATTAATGAGCCGAGAGTGATTCGTTTTACTCCTGGAAAACGCAGGCGTGGTTGGAATAAAAACTGCGTGGCGCTAGGGCTATCCAGTGGCTTTATTGAGCCTTTAGAGTCGACCAGCATCCATCTAATCATGACTGGCCTCATACGCTTAATGCGCCTATTCCCTTTTGATGGCATAACCCAAAGCGCAATCGACGAATACAATAATAAGTTTGATAGCGAAATGTCGGCCATACTCGATTTTATTGTTATGCATTACAAGGTGACACAGCGTGAGGACAGCCCCTTTTGGCAGCAATGCCAACGCATGGAGATTCCGCCGTCACTTGAGCATAAATTGGCTTTATTTGCCGAGTCTGGCCGCGTGTTTTTAGATGACGGAGATATTTTCCGTGTTGACTCCTGGACCCAAGTATTAATGGGCCAAGGCATGACACCTAGCCAGTATCATCGTGTTGCCGATGAAATGAGTGAACAGTCACTTAAGCAGTTTATGGCAGGATTAAAGCAGCAGGTGGATAATCACGTAGCTAAACTCCCCTCGCACGAGGCCTTCTTAACACAGTATCTGAGATGAGTTATTAGAAGCGTTAGATGTTGGCGGCAGGTAGCGCGTTAACGATGAACCAAGCAGATTCTAACTAAAGAGTTACTAAACACACTGCATCAGCACCATACCCAGCTAGAAGTCTGGGTTTAGTGCTATCTAAATTGGGAAAAACGCATACAAAGTACTGAAATAGATAATCCATTTTGTAGTTTACGGTAGTTTGTTACTGTAAATGATTGCTTCTTTGCAGTTAAACGGTAGAATTGTACCGAAATTCTGCTAATATTTAGTACTTAACGGTAATAAACTACTGGATAAATGATGCAAACAGTCACACTGCAATTATTTAATCAAGGTCAATGGTGGGATGCTGCTACTTTGTGTTTCTCTGATGAGCGGATCAATGCAAGTTGTTCGCTGTACTATGAGCATGAATATATTGTTAAGGTCGCAAGCTATGAGGTCAAAGATTGCTGGGCATGCTCCGTCAATGCACCTATCAGCATTGTTCCTAAAGACTACCCTCATTGGCCAGCTCTATTAGATGATATTTTGCCGGTGGGTAAGTCTCGAGATTGGTGGCTCAGTTATCTTAATGTCAGTCGCTCAGACGAGTTTCAGCAAAATTACGCACTGCTGACTAATGCTTGTATGTCGCCCGTTGGTAACTTAAGAATAAAAGAAGCCGTACCGACAGATGCTAATATCGACTCTCGCCGTTTTCCAATTGAGAACGTGATTTCATTGCAATATGACTTTTTAGAGTATGCTAATGAACAAGGCGCCGCAGTAGGAGGGGCGACAGGAGCTGGTGGTGTTGCCCCAAAACTGCTACTCATGCTTGAAGACGATAATGTTTTCATTGATGGGGACTTTGCAGGTAAGCCGTTGACCGCTACACCTTATTTAACCAAGTTTGCTAGAAATAGACGCTCAGCACGAGATAACAACATCTTAAAAGCTGAGGGCGTTTTTTATAAGGCTCTTTCGGAGATCCTGAAAGGTACCAATGTTTCCACCATCGATGTTGAAAAGTTAAAAACATTAGAAGATAAACAAAGTGGCCAAGCTAGTTTATGGCTACCTCGTTTTGACGTCCGCATAGAAAGTGGTGTGGCTAGTCGTATTGGGTTGGAAAGTATTTATTCAATCATTAATGCCGAACCTGGCAGCTATCAAGATCATTTTGATGTGATGGAGACGGTGTGGCGAAGAATAAAGTCTGCAACTCAAATGACGAAAAACGAATTTGCTAAGCAATATGTTGTGAGAGATTTTCTAAATATTGTCTTCGGTAACTCAGACAATCACGGCCGCAACATTTCATTTTTAAAATTTGACGGCGATATTTGTTTTGCACCTATCTATGATTTTGCTCCTATGAAAGCCGATGAAGAAGGCATAACCCGTTTATTTAAGTGGGGGCGAAGTTGCGAAGTAGGTGGGCACGTTAATTTTTTAATCATTGCAGAGCAGCTTTCAGATTTTTGTGAGCCTGATGAAATGATTTTATTTTTGCGGCAACTGGCAGAAAAACTAATCGACCTGCCTGAGAGGTTGAAAAGATTACATTGCCCAGATGAGATATTAAATTTTCCGGCGATTGGTTTTAGTAACACTAAAACTAAGTTAGTGGCAATGGGAGTCTATGATGGTTAGGTTGACGGGCGAACGACGAAAAGAAATTTTAGCTCAGCTTGAAAGTGATCTTGCGAACAATGTTATCGGCATAGGCGATCTAGTAAAGCAGGTTCGTACCCAACTTTATGGCATGACCCAAACACAGTACGCGAAATTTATTAAGGTGTCTGATAAAACATTGCGCGATATCGAGAAAGGGAATACCGATCCTCGCGTCTCGGTACTAAATAAAATTTTAGCGCCTGGTGGTTTTCAACTTTCTGTTCGATCAGTTCGCCGCGATATATAAAATTATCTTTGAGGTGCATCAACTCATGGGGTTTCATAAAAAATAAAAAAGCCCAGCATGGCTGGGCTTTAGCGGAGGCTTTTGGACTCCAACGGATATTACTCGATATTCTGAATTTGCTCGCGCATCTGCTCAATCAGGACTTTAAGTTCAACCGCCGATTGTGTGATGTCGGTGCTAATAGACTTTGAACCTAACGTGTTCGATTCGCGATTAAACTCCTGCATCATGAAATCAAGACGGCGACCTACTGCTCCACCCTTTTTAAGGATATTGCGGGTTTCCTTAACGTGAGCATTCAGACGATCTAACTCTTCTGCCACGTCTACTTTTTGCGCCAGCATGATCATTTCTTGTTCAAAACGGCCTGCATCAAGTTCAACCTTTGCTTCTTCAAAGCGGGTTTGCACTTTTTCTCGCTGCCACACCATGATTTCAGGCATACGCGCGGCTACTTTTTCAGCTTCCACTTCTATAGCGTCAAGGCGCTGCGTAATCATACCTTTAAGGGCTTCACCTTCGGTAGCACGGGCACTAATAAAATCGTTAAGAGCTTGGTCGAACGCGGCCATTACGTCAGCGTGGATGGCGTCCATATCGGCTTCTTCCGCTGCAATTACCCCAGGCCAGCGCAAAACGTCTAGCGGGTTAACACCCGTGGATTGGCCATGGGATTGCACCCAGTCAGCGGCGTGAAGTACTTGCTTAGCCAACTCTTCGTTCAAGCTTAGCTTAGTTACAGCAGCATCGTTGGCAGTAAAACGCAGCGCACATTCCACCTTACCTCGGGCTAGCTTTTTACGGAATCGTTCACGTAAAACCGGCTCCAATGAGCGAAACTGTTCCGGCAGGCGAAAGTAAGTTTCTAAAAAGCGTTGGTTGACCGAGCGTATTTCCCACACGGCTGAGCCCCACTCTTTTTTGGTTTCTACGCGTGCAAACGCTGTCATGCTGTAAATCATAAATATCCTTTAAATTTAACTGAAAGCCTGCAAAAACAACCCGAACGTCGTGTTGTATACGTGAATATCTACAGCAGGTTTTCTTGTATTTTGTATATTAGCGCACATTTACGTAATTCAATAAGCAAACATGTAAAGTTCGTTTTTAACGGCCGCGGGTATTGCGTTATACTTAGGCGCAATTTCGTAGCTACATCGAATTTATAGGTTTTGACCGCGAATTGGGCTTTCTATTCACATATCGCCAATAAAACCTGTAAAACGCTACCCTTTTTTAAGCACTTACGTTGTGGAGAACACTATGCGTCCAAGCGGCAGAACCGCCAGTCAAATTCGCCCTGTTACAATTACTCGCCAATACACTTGTCACGCAGAAGGCTCTGTTCTTGTAGAGTTTGGTAACACTAAGGTGTTGTGTAATGCGACGGTAGAAGAAGGTGTGCCACGCTTTATGAAGGGCCAAGGGAAAGGCTGGATTACAGCTGAGTACAGCATGCTTCCACGTGCTACTCATACGCGAAGCGGCCGTGAAGCGGCGCGCGGTAAACAAGGCGGCCGCACGTTAGAGATCCAGCGTCTAATTGCGCGTTCACTACGCGCAGCGGTAGATTTAAAACTTCTGGGCGAAAACACCATTACGTTAGACTGCGACGTTATTCAGGCCGACGGCGGTACGCGTACAGCGTCAATTACCGGTGCGTGTGTAGCTCTTGTTGATGCACTTACTTACATGCGTGCAAAAGGCATTATCAAAACTAACCCGCTTAAACATATGATTGCCGCCCTTTCAGTAGGTATTTACGAAGGTACGCCAATCGCTGACCTTGAGTACACCGAAGACTCTGAGGCAGAAACAGATATGAACATTGTAATGACCGAAACCGGCAAGCTGATTGAAGTTCAAGGTACTGCAGAGGGCGAACCGTTCTCGTTTGAAGAGCTTGACGAGATGCTGAAAATTGGTAAGCACGGTTTACGTGAATTGTTCGACATTCAAAAAGCGGCGCTAGCGTAAGCGAGTCATCGACACGTAGTTAGAACCAACGCGTAAATTAGAAATTAAGAGGTCATCATGAAAGCGTTTCAGCGTGATTTTATTGAGTTTGCCATTGAACGTGGCGTACTGAAATTTGGCGAATTCACTTTAAAGTCAGGCCGCGTTAGCCCGTACTTTTTCAATGCAGGCTTGTTTAATCGCGGTGGCGATTTGGCTAAGTTGGGGCGTTTTTACGCTGATGCGTTAATGGACGCAGGCGTTGCGTTCGATGTACTTTTTGGTCCAGCCTATAAGGGCATTCCTATTGCGACAACAACAGCCGTTGCATTGGCCGATAGCCACAAGCTTGATGTCCCTTATTGCTTCAACCGTAAAGAAGCGAAAACCCACGGTGAAGGCGGCAATCTAGTTGGCAGCCCACTAGAAGGTAAGGTTATGCTGGTGGATGACGTGATCACTGCGGGTACGGCTATTCGCGAATCGATGACCTTAATCGAGCAACAGCAGGCTAGCTTGTCTGGCGTGCTGATTGCGCTAGACAGACAAGAGCGCGGTAATGGCGAACTGTCAGCTATTCAAGAGGTCGAGCGCGATTTTGGCACTCAGGTTATCTCTATTGTATCGCTTGCCGATGTCGTGGCTTATCTGACCGAGAAAGGCGGATTTGATAGCGAAATCAGCGCCATTAACACCTATCGTGAAAATTATGGCATCTGATTTTGACAGCGCATTTAGCGCGGCTAGTCAGCATTTAGATGCGCTAGGATTGCGTTGCCCAGAGCCAGTAATGATGGTGCGTCTGAATATTCGAAAGCTGGCCGATGGGGAAACTTTATCGGTCACGGCTGACGATCCCTCAACTGCCAGAGATATTCCTAGCTTTTGCCGCTTTATGGACCACACGCTGGTTGCGTCCCAAACCGAGACCATGCCTTACCAATACGTTATTAAGAAAGGGCGCGCTTGAGCGCCTTTTTTGTTACTGTTTCTATTCGCGGCCGCTAGCAGCCTGCAATAAAAGTTGCTTCAAAACCTGCTTGCTTCGCGAACAGGTACAGTGAATATCTGTCATGTGTAGCACTTCACCATTAAGCATTTTTTGAAGTACAGAAGCTCTAACGTTTAATGAGACAAAGCCGTCTTCGCTTGAAATTTGTTTCGACGCCATAACTATCTCCTTTTATCTAAAGTATTTAATGCACGGCCACAGAAGCGAGTCGTTTGCTTGCTTGAGGGACATAGGTTTGCTCAAGGGTATGCTGAATGGCCGCGATTAGCCTGCATATAGAAGGATTGGTGGCATGCAGGGGTAATATGGCAATAAGCTGTTGCTGACATTCTTGTAAAATAGCGTGAGATTCTCGCTTCCTATGTTCTTCGGCAAGCAGAGAAGATAAGTACATTCCCATAGTGGAAAAAGCGAGTACGTCTTCTTGAACTACACTGACTTTCTGCAAAGAGGTAGGCTGAAGCGCATTAAGGATAACCTTTGCGGCCTCAAAGGTTTGATAGCCTAACTCTCTCGCATAATCCAATCTGCCCTGTTGATGGGCTTGCTGCGTCTGCGCTTGCATAGCATAGCGATGCTGTCGCGCGTTTGAAGGGTTTAGCTGTAGCCACTTTTTGTAAACTGGGCATAGCCGCTGAACATTCATATAAGCACCTCCTGTTTTTTATTACATTAGTGCAAATAAGAATCATTATCAAATGTAAAGTTCAAAAAATCTATTGGGTTGATTTGATATTTACGTTGTCGTGAATCAACGGCATCGTTTGTCTCGCACTATTAAGTGCTTTGAGTCACTAGTACAGGCAAGCTTATTGGCTGATTAAATTTGAAAGCCACCATAAAAGAAGCACTGCAACTGTGATAGCAATAACCGCTTTCATTTTGTAGCGCTTAATGAGCTGCTCAGCTTTGTCTCCTGCGTAATAGACCACGGCTGCGAGTCCGAAATAGCGAATTGAACGTGCAATAACAGTAGCTAAAAGAAAAAGCGGAAGTGAGTATTGGGTTGCACCTGCTGCAAGCATCGCAACCTGAAAAGGAATAGGGGCAATACCTAAGGTCATTACGAACCAAAAACCTTGGTTTTGCATCTGCTGTTTTACATAGTCGAATTGCTCTTGGCTAAAAAAAGTATCTATAAGCCACTGACCAACCATATCGAAGAGGTAGTAACCGAGGGCATAGCCGAAGACTGCGCCAATCACACAGCCTATGGTGGCCATTAATGCAATTTTCCAAAGCGACTCCCGTCTTGCTTGCATTAGTGGCACCATTACGGCTTCTAGTGGTATGGGAACAATGGTTGATTCTAAAAATGAGGCAAGAGTGATGCCCTTTAACATATGCTTAGAATCGACAAGTTTTTTGGTTTTGTGCTTAACCTTTTTACCTAGTTCCATGTAATCCCTACCACTTTATTTTTTCTACTGCTTGTAAACGACTCCGTCTTTCATCACAAAAGACACGCTTTCCATAAGCGATATATCGTCAAGCGGGTTGCCTTGAACCGCAACAATATCAGCCAACTTACCCTCTTCCAGCGTGCCAAGAATATCGCTGATACCTAGTAAATTCGCGCTATTCGCGGTGGCACTTAGCAGCGCGTCGGCAGGCTTCATACCAGCTTCAACCATTAATGAGAACTCTTGCGCATTGTCGCCGTGGGCTGATACACCACTGTCTGTACCAAAAGCAATTTTTACGCCTGCTTTATGTGCTTGTTCAAAGGTATTTTGGATAAGCGGGCCAATGGCTGCAGCTTTCGGGCGCACCAATTCCGGAAAGAAGCCATCAATTTTGGCTTTGTCTGCTACAAACTTTCCTGCCAGTATTGTTGGTACATAGTAGGTGCCGTGCTTCTTCATTAATGTGCGAATTTCGTCATCCATATAAGTGCCGTGTTCAATAGAGTCCACACCGGCTTCAATAGCCCGCTTCATTCCCTCTTTCCCATGCGCGTGCACCGCCACTGTCATACCGTAGTCTTTTGCCGTTTCAACAATTGCTTCTAATTCATCGGTCATGAATTGTGGGTTTTGGCCGCTTTTAGCAACGCTCAATACGCCGCCGGTTGCGGTGATCTTGATTAAGTCCGCACCATCTTGGTAACGAATTCTTACTGCTTCACGGGCTTCAGCTTCGCCATTAACCACACCTTGCTTAGGGCCTACGTCTGGGCGAAGTAAATGAGATAAGCCATTACTTGGATCGGCGTGCCCGCCTGTAGTGGCAATAGATTTGGCAACGGTATAGATTCGCGGACCTGTAGCATAGCCTTTACTAATAGCGTTCCTTAGCGCAACGGTTTCGTTGTAGCCATCCCCTAAGTTGCGAACCGTGGTGAAGCCCGAATCTAACGTAATCTTAGCGTAGTTCGCTGCCCGTAATGCATAGTCGGCTTCATTTAGTGAAAAGCGCTCCAGATACGTTTGTGGACCACCATGTTGAGAAGACAAATGAACATGCATGTCCATGAGACCTGGCATAACGGTTGACGTCTTCAAGTCGATGACAGTATCGCCTTCTTGGGCTTCAGCAAACCCCTTTTTTACCGCTTTGATCTTGTTGTCTTCAACAACAATAGTCACATTTTCCTGAAGAGAGTTTGATGTGCCAGTAAACACTTTTCCTGCATGAATCAGCGTGTCGGCTACAGTGGAAAAGGGCGATGAGAGTAAGGCACTGGCAACAGCCAGCGTAATCAGAGGCTTTTTCATGATATAGGTCTTCTTGTTGATTGTTTTATAGACTATATCGAATGTAATGCAGTCAGAGGTATAACGCAAAACAAAGCGCTGTTAACGGTGCTTTATTGAAGATGAATTACGTTTTGATATGTTCGAAGAGACAGAAGCAACAAAGTAGGCTAGTTGCTTACTTCACCTAAAATAAAGGTGATGCCGTTTGACTGAATACTAAATTGCGTGCCGGCTTCATCCGGTTTTTCATCAGCTTGTTCAAGCAGTTGATAATAGGCATTTTGATGTAGTCTTGCCCACAAGTTTCTGCGAACGCATAGGTAGGGAATGGGCGTTGCCTCTGGATCTTGTATGGCTTTAGGCGGAACGCGAAGTTCGAGCTGATCAGCACGCTCTAACCTTACAATGTCGCCTGTTTGTGTGGTAAACACATAGGTGCTGTCACTTGCTGATTCACCCTGTTCTCTATGCCATTGAGTTACAAGAAAAGGTGTGTCTTCAACGGTAATGCCTACTTTCTCTACAGGAGTAACTAAGAAGTACTTTTCACCTTCCCGCTTTAACACCGAAGCAAAAAGCTGAACCAAGCTTGCGCGCCCAATTGGACTGCCTTCATAAAACCATCTTCCATCAAGCGCTATAGTTAGATTAATGTCACCGCAAAAATCGGGGTTCCATTGTTCAACAGGAGGTAAAGGGCGCGCTTTTGACGACGTGCCCTTAAGCTGCTGCTGAAATCTAGTTAGATCCACGCTCTTCAACCAATACTTTCAGTTCGCGTAGCTTTGCCTTTATGCGACGCATGTTATCTGGGCCAGTACGAAGAAGTTGTTTCTGTGGCTCGTTTAAACTCTCTAGACGATCATCAGCATACTTGTAGGCGACCGAGTCGGTGTAAACCTCTACAGGAACCGGCACTTCAGGTGTATCAAGAAGCTGATCAATCGCTTCTAGCAATACGCTGTTGAAGTCTTGGTCAGGGCTTCCAATTTCGGCGTACTTCGCCTGAATGTCGTCTTTATAAATACCGTATATGTTAAGCAGTGCTTCGTTATTGAATGACTCCAACATATCTACGTATGGTGTATAACGTTTATAGCTTGCTGCATCAATCCATTGCTTGCCTGCTTGAGAGTATACGCGGAAGTTTTGCTCAGGTGGCGTTAGTAACTGGTGATTAGGCGCCATTTCATCATTTGCTAGATTCGTAACCGACACCACAAAGCGTTGAATTAGACCTTCATCAACCAGCATGCGGTTAACGGTTTCTTCGCTCGCAGACGAACTCTCAATAAGTGAAGCTTTCACCGCAGGATCGCTGGTATCCAGAGGTTCCGGTTCTGGTTCAACTGGCTCTGGAAGCGGCTCAACCTCGTCTTTTTCCTCAAGCTCTACTGTTGGGGCTGGCTGAGTAGGCTCAAATACTTCAGGCTCTTCTGGCGTAGTCACTTCAGGTTCAGTCACTTCGGGCTCAGGCGTAACTACTGGCTCAGGCTCATCGTCGCTGGGCCAAAACACAACAGCCAGAATAACAACAAGAAGGATGCCTACAATGATAAAGTGTGGGCCTAACGATTTCTTTTCCGACGATTCGCTCATAATGACTCCGCTACAAAACTATCCTTTTGGTAATACTACCAGAGATAACACCCAAATTTAGAAAATCAATCAAGAGAAATGTTCCCTTAGATTGTAAATTCCTTATTTTGAACACTTTTTAACGTAAAAAAGTCACTTTCCGATTTCTTTTTATACAAATTTAGTGGAAAACCCTCATTTTTTCTTCTCATTCACATTCGATATTATGTAAATGCAAAAATTATTTTTAAACAAATGTTTAACAAGTTGGGTTTGTGTACTAATGTGTTGATTAGTCATTGAAAAGCAAATGCTAGCTCGTTGTTATCTATAATAATTAGTGAATATTTCGAGCCTCACGACCCCGTTTCAACTTAAATGTGCCCTTATAGGATAATTAGCGTGAGTAAGTTTAGACAGTATCACCCTAAATTACACCGAGCAGTAAAACGCTACAGTGTTATGCAGCATCTAATCATGCTGGGAGTAATGCTTTATCTCCTTTTAAATATCAATAACTTGTCAACTAAGCATCAGATCATTGCTGTAGCGACTGTCATTGTTATGAGTATACAAAATGGCTTTATACTGTCTAAAGCGAAAGTCGCTTTAGCTGTTGAAGGCCCTAGGTTGCTGGTATTTCCATTACTATGGATTGCTTCTGGAATGGGAACGGCGGCGTTCCTATACAGTGCCTGCTCTCTTACATCCTTGCTGGTGTTGGCAAATGCAGTACGGTTTAAAAACCACCGACCTCCGCTAGATCTATCTAATGAACCTGAGCACCTTGCTTAACGTATATATTTTGCTTTTTCGCCCTAACTTCCGTCATTAAATAAGAATATAGGGCGTGCAAGGTGCATACTTGGTTCATGAGGTAGAAAAATGCAGAAGTTCTATTTTCGAGATATTGAAGAGTCACCAACCGCGATAGATTATCTGGAAGTTCAGTCGTATGAGATGAATGTTTACCTGGTTTATCTCACTATCGGCAGTCAAAGTGGCATGCTTTACGACAACAAAGATAAGCCCATGCGTTTTTTTAGTGCCGGCCACATTCGCGAAGCCTTCGCGCATTGCCATGTTCAGCAGGCGGTAATGAAGCACGATACGCCTTACGATGAAATGATTGGCAACCCGCCAAAAAGTAAAGAGCAGATGGCGTTACCGTTCAGCATGGATTTGCCTTACTAGACTGTTGTGCGAGTGCTATAGGCTTTTGAAGTGGGTCCTATTTGAGTTCTGTAAGGTCGCAGCGCAACGTTTTCACAGTAAAACATGACACAGCACCACAAAACCGATACAAACGATAGATAAGCTGTGTATTAAGTAGTTCCTTACTCGCTTAACACACCAACGAAGTGCAGGTTATAGATTCAGCCATGTGCCTGCTGCCTTTCGCATATCTACTTTAGCTTTCAATCGTTTAGCCAACAGAAATAAGCCACCTAGCTTCCTGTGTATAAACAGGGCATCTACTGGCGGCGTATGCCAAAAATTGTGCTCCATAGTCAGCGCCATTCCCTTTTCGTGAAGCCTTGCAATAAGATCGCTTTGTCCAAAGTCATAAGCGCCCTCGCAGCGAATCGCTTCACACGCCTCCATACCAATGTTTATGACGGCGTCGACTTGCGTTTGAGAGTGGCTTTCGTCAATTAATCCTATGCGAAACGCGGCTTGCTGCATCATCGCTCTATCGTTGGCTGCGGCGCTGTTGAGTAACGATTGATACTGGGCTGAAATGGCGTCAGGCACATCCCGTGTAGCACCAAAATCTAACAGAACGATTTCTTTTGCATCGGGTTTAAACTGGTAGTTGGCTAAGTTAGGGTCGCTCTGCAGCAGCTTAAAATGAAAAATTTCATTAAAAAATAAAGTCATTAGCGCCGTCATCACGGCATCTCGGACGTCCTGAGGTTCGTTTAATAGCGCATCTAAGTCTTGCGCCTCTATGAAATCCATCGCTAACACGGTACTGGTGGTAAGGGGAGCAAAGGTTTGCGGAATGACAAACGCATTATTCCCTTTGCATAGGATGTCGGTGCTTTCAACCAGCGCGCGATAACGGTTGAGCATGTCAGCTTCTCGCACATAATCAGCTTCTTGGTGAAGCTGTGCTTTAGCCTCTTGTAAAAGCGGGTTGATATCTAATGATTTAGGTACCAAGCCAGTAAGTTTTATAAGTGTAGCTACGTTGTCTACATCGCTATCTATGCTTTTTTTCACGCCAGGATACTGCACTTTTACTGCTAACATCCGACCGTCCATCGTAATGACTTTATGCACTTGGCCAATAGAGGCCGCAGCTATAGGGGCAAAGGAAAAGTAAAGTAAGTCATCTTGCCATTTTTCGCCCCAAGACTGATTCAACGTGACAATTAGCTGGTCTTTCGGCATAGGGTCAGCATCATCCCGTAATCGCCCTAAAATTACCGCAAGCTCTTCGGGGAGAAAATCTCCTGCATCCATTGAAATAAGCTGCCCGAGCTTCATAGCTGCACCACGCATACTGGCAAGCTGATCTGCAATGTTTGAAATGTTTTTGGGCGTTAAGAGCAGCGAAGACAACGCGGGCTTCTCGCCCTTTAACAGTTGTCCTGCACCTTGTGATACTACGTTACCTGCAATTCTACCTGCCAGTGAGCCCAAGCGGCCTATGCGCGATAAACGCGACGACGGTACCGCTCTACTAGAACGGGTTGGTGATTCAGCGGATTTATTGGGCTTCTCTGCCATAGGCTCACTCAGTTTTATTAAGGGCGAAGGGTAACGTTTGGTTTTTTTATTGGCTAAACATAACCTAAAAAAGTAACTGGAGTTTATAAATTATACTGTGGGACAAAACGTCTGGATCGGGTTTCCAGCCAAAAGTCATTGAGGACCTGTTGACCATTGCTGTACATCAAAGATCAACAGGACTTAATGTTTAGGAAGTGAGGTTGCCACAGGGCAATCAACGGATAAGACACCTGTTTAAACAGAAGTCTGATTTAAAAGCGCCGTTTAGATTGCCCATAATGTACTTAAAAGAAATGTGTACTTACCGTTCCTAGTCGCTCAGCGGTTTCTAACTAGGCAAGTTGTACAAGGCAATTGTAAAAACACTGTGTGCTAGATTATCTGTGAAATAAATTGAATCACTAGTCCGACAACGCTTCCATAAGCAAACCCAGCCCAGCCACTTGTCGCTCTATAACGCCAAAGAGCTGCACCAAAAAAGCCACACCAAAGCATGGCAGAATAGGTGGAAACAAGGCCGCCGCCCATTCCTGTATCTGGCAAAAACAGCATGACGACAAAGGTTAGCGCCATTGCGCCACTTAACAGCACCCACATGATATTTTTCTTATCAGCGAAAGCATTGTTTTGTTTGACGTTCTTTGCATCGGCATCTTGCATTTGCTGCGCACCTTCTGCTTGAACAGCGCACTGAGCTGCTTTGGATGCACGTAGTTTTCGTGCACTACGCTCACTTCTTGATTGGGGTTTCTTGACCTGTGAAGGCAACGGTGATGCAGCGCTATGGGTCATGATGTACCTCATTAACTGAATTTAGTAACTGTTTATCCATAATTAAGGTAGAGCATGCATGCCAAGATGACTATACGACTTCGGTCTCACACGACAATTAGAAAACGTGTTTTAGGATTTTCCCTATTCGAATGCGGCGCTCGAATTAGAGGGGGCAAAGGCTGAGGAAGGCATACTTTATCTACAATAACACCGTGAAGCACGTAAACAAAAAAGCCCACCCGCAATCACTGCCGTTTGACAAGGAATGCGGGTGGGCTTTCACAAACTTATACCGTTAGGTATTAGTGATGGTCGCTATTTTGGCTTTTGAAGCTTACTTCCAGCAAATTTACGCTATCAGCAAAGGTCAGGGTTTTGATATCACCCTTGCCTTCTACATTTAGCGTATTCACTTGTTTTGGCCACAAGTCACGCAATGCATCATGGCGAATTTTAATGCCTTCAAGTATCGGTGGCTCAGCAGTTTCCTGATAAACCCAAAAGTGCTTACCTTCAACTTCAAAGCCAACATCAGCAAGCTTTAATGGCTCGCCTGCTGCATTTAAAATTGCAAAGTGGTGGGCGACGTAATCAGCGAATTGTTGCTGCGTTTCTATGTCGTCCATAATATCTGCGTGCTTGTCGAACAGCGCCTTAACCGCGTGTTCAGCATCGTGCAAATTAAAGCGGTGCATCACCTCAATATTTTCTGTTCTAGGATTGAACAGTACCGTGGTAATTGCTGCTTTTATTTGATGCGCTTGGGCTGCAGTGCTGTACGACACTGCGCTAACTAATAGCGCAGCCGTAATTGCGAATGCACTTACGCTTGCAAGCAGAGCATGAGCGCTCTGCTGCAAGCGAGCCAAAGACAACTTATTCGTCATCTTTGTCCTCGTCGTCGGTTTTCAGTTCGGTCTTTGAGTCGTGCATAAGGTCGCGGTATTCGTAAGTGTTACGCGGCTTATTCTTATACGCTTCAATACGCGAAGGAATGATACGACGCGGGTAGTGGTTATTTTCCACATCTACGTCTGCGGTTTCCCAGTGCGGATCAACGGTTACGCTTACCAGCTCTTTGTCTTTGTCGGTAACAATAAGCTTGCTTACGGCTTTAGGTGTACGACGCCAGATTTCCGCAGGAATACGCATTTCTTCTTTCGTGCCGTCTTCAAACGTTAGTTCAAGAATGATTGGCATCACCAACCCACCCTTGTTGCTGAAATCTAGCACGTAGTAGTTTTTGTCTTCTTTCACCGCACGCTCAAACGCTTTACGCTCCCAAGGCTCAAGATCTTTCAAGAATTTCTTGTACTTGTTGCGCTCTTTGTTAGTTACGGTGTAACGATCGTTTTCGTCGTAGAAGTCACTGATATCTTCAAAGCGATCTACCCAAAGTTTTTTGCCTTCTTCTTTATTACGAAGGTCGGTAAGTGACTTCGGTTTTTCCATTTCTGCTTCGCGTTCGCGAGCAAAATCGATATCTGGATCTTCAGTGTCTAAACGAAGCTTATATACGCTGTCTAGGCTAATATCTACATGGTCTGTGGTGTAAAACCAACCACGCCAGAACCAGTCTAGGTCAACGCCTGACGCTTCTTCCATAGTACGGAAGAAATCTGATGGTGTAGGACGTTTAAACATCCAACGCTGCGCGTACTCTTTAAATGCGAAATCAAACAGCTCACGGCCAAGAATAGTTTCGCGAAGAATATTAAGTGCTACTGCAGGCTTGGTATAGGCATTTGGGCCAAGGCGAAGTACTGAGTCAGACTGGGTCATAATTGGCACCTGTGTCTGAGACTTCATGTAGCCAGTGATATCACGTGGCTCAACGCCCCAAGGGATCGTAGGATCCCACTCGCGACCGGCAACGCCGTCTAGGAAGCTGTTCAGACCTTCATCCATCCATGTCCACTGGCGCTCGTCAGAGTTAACTGTCATAGGGAAATAGATATGACCTACTTCGTGAATAACCACACCAATAAGGAAACGTTTCTCAGCAAGCGAGTACGTGCGTGAACCATCGTCACGAAGCTCTGTACGCGGGCCGTTGAAGGTGATCATGGGGTATTCCATGCCGCCAACTGGACCATTTACTGATTGGGCTACTGGGTATGGGTAATCGAAGCTAAAGCGGCTATAAACATCCATGGTGTGGATGATTGATTCTGTAGAATACTTCTGCCATAGCTCGCCACCTTCTTTCGGGTAGAAAGACATAGCCATTACCAATGGTTGAGTGTCACCGCCTTGCTGATAACCTCGCGCATCCCACGCAAATTTACGCGAAGAGGCCCATGCAAAGTCACGTACGTTTTCTGCCTTAAAGGTCCAGGTTTTAAGCTTAGTCGTGCCTTCTTTTTCGTTCTCGATTGCTTCTTCTGGTGAAACAATGAATACGATACGGTCAGCTTTTTCTGCCTTTTTCAGACGGTCGCGCTGTGTTTTAGTTAACACGTCTTTCGGGTTTTGAAGCACACCCGTTGACGATACGATGTGGTCAGCCGGAACCGTAATATCTACTTCGTAGTTACCGAATTCTAGCGTGAACTCGCCACGGCCAATAAACTCTTTATTGGTCCATGCTTCGTAGTCGGTGTAAGCCGCTAGACGAGGGAACCACTGTGCTAGCAAGAAGATGTCGTTACCGCCTTCACGTTCGTCATCTGGGAAATGCTCGTAACCTGCACGTGCTGAAACCGCGTCTTCTTCAACAATGTTAAACGCAAAATCGATATCAAACGTAACTTTGCTGCCTGGCTTCAACGGTTGAGCCAAGTCAACACGCATTAAGGTGCCAACTACTGTGTGACGTAAGTCATTGCCCGCTTTGTCTTCAACTCGAGAAATGGTATAGCCCAGCTCGTTGTCGTCAACAAACTGCTGACGGCGCAATGCACCCATGCTTAGCTTAGCTGGCGCATCGCCGCTAGCAGCTTGCGTACCCGGCCCGCGGTTACCGATACCGCCAAACGTGGTAGTAAGCGCAGACATTGAATCGTCGCGGAATTTGTTTTGGTCAAGCTGGATCCACAAGTACTTAAGCGTGTCTGGCGCGTTGTTGTGGTAAGTAATGGTTTCGCTTGCTTCAATGCGGCGTTTGTCTTCAAGTAGCTTTACGTCAATATCGTAATCTACTTGTTGTTGCCAATATTGGTGGCCTGGCTCACCAGCGGCGTTACGGTATACGTTTGGAGTAGGAAGAACTTCGTCCAGCTGACGGAATTTATCTTCGAAATCGCCTTTAGTTTGTTTAATAGCGGCGGTACTAGGAAGAGAAATCAGCATAGACAACACTGGCGCTAGCCAGAAAAAGTGTCGTTTTGCGGTGCTCATGCAGGTTCCTTGCAACTTGTAAGTTAGAATTGTTATAAGATAACACCGCCTAGTATATAAGTATGCCTGTCACAATCCAATTTTTTGACCGTAAACTAACCATGTTTTAACGCAAAAAAACTGTAACAGATCGTTTTGTTTCGCGCTTTAACTGTCGTATTCTTAAGCTCTTGTTTTCTTTTTTCTTCCCCCTATGAACCGTTTTAATTGGCAACGTGCCGTTATAAAAGTTGGCAGTGCGCTTATTGCTCCTGAAGGCAATGAGTGTAGTGGGCGTTATTTACTGTCTCTTGCTCGATTTATTACTGCTAGTCGCGAAGCTGGCAAAGAAATTATTCTTGTCTCTTCTGGCAGTGTTGCCGCGGGCCGCAGCAAAGTGAAGGTTCGTCACAACGCATCTATTGCAGAAAAACAAGCCATGGCTGCGATTGGCCAGAATTTAATGATGGCCAACTGGCAGCGCTTTTTCGACTTTCCCTGTGCACAAGTATTGTTAACGGCGGATGATCTGCGCGATAGAACCCGCTACGTAAATATTAAAAATACCTTGCGCGAAATTTTGAATCACAATGCGTTACCTATTGTGAATGAAAACGACACCGTAGCAGTCAACGAACTCAAAGTGGGTGATAACGATAACTTGGGTGCTTATACCGCCCTGGTCGCCCAAGCAGACACCCTCATTATCTGCTCAGATATCGACGGTTTATTTACCGCAGACCCAAGAAAAGACGCCAGCGCCACACTCATTCCACAGGTAGATAAAATAGACAGCACTATTTACGGCCTTGCCGGCGGCGCTGGAACAGCGGTAGGAACTGGCGGCATGCGCACAAAAATTGAAGCGGCAGATAAGTGCACCAGTAGCGGTATTCAAACTCTTATTGTCAACGGACGAAAAGGCGAAACCTTCGATGCATTACTTGAAGGTAAAGTGCCGGGAACCCTATTTAATGCTAGTAGCACTCCCGCCAGCGCGCGCAGACTGTGGCTTACCCATACTCTTAAAACCGCTGGCAGAATAGACGTTGATAGCGGTGCGAAAGAGGCGTTAGTGCGAAAAGGCGCGTCATTACTGCCATCGGGTATTGTTGATGTCGTCGGTTTGTTTGAACAAGGCGATGCTGTTGAAGTGGTGTGCCAAGGCGAAGTTATTGCCAAGGGGCTTTGCCTGTATAACGCAAAAGACTTAACGCTTATAAAAGGGAAAAAGTCGAAAGAAATTGCCAGTGTGTTAGGTTATGAAACAACGGATGTTGCCATTCACCGTGACGATATGGTGCTTTACTCATAGCGCTACTCAAAAGAATCGCTGCAATAGACTACCGCACATTAAACATTAATTGGCGTTAGTCGTTCATCGATTTCCATTATTTGCGCCAACAACAAAGCGATACATTTATTCACTAAGGGACGATCATGACTGATATCACACCTACACTTGCCGACTACCCTTACAAAGTCACTATCGCCACGCGTTGGCAAGACAATGATGCGTACGGACATATCAACAATGTTGTGTACTATGGTTTCTTTGATACCGCGGTAAACCGCTTTTTAATTGAAGAAGGTGGGCTAGATATACACAACGGGCAATCCGTGGCGTATGTGGTAAGCAGTCAGTGTCAGTACATTGCTCCGGCAGCCTACCCTGAAGACATTTTTGTAGGGTTGCGCGTTATCAAAATTGGTAGAAGTTCAGTGACTTATGGTCTATCGGTTTATGCCGGAGAGAATAAGCGACGCGTGGCTCATGGCCAATTTGTGCATGTGTTTGTAGATAGAAAAACCGACAAGGCCATTCCTATTCCTGTTAAAGTGAAAACAGCGTTAGAGTCGATTGTGGAAGTAATGTAGAGCATGGTAAAAATGACGAAACACAATGCATCACAAGCGATGAGCAACGGCAAACGAAAGCAGGTTGTCTTTCTAGACGCCGAAACCATGGATTTGCCCAGTCTTGATACTTCTTCACTCGATGACGTACAAAACAATTTCGACGCCGCGATTACGCTTCATCAACAAACTCAAGCCGAAGATGTGGCCGAGCGCATTAAAAATGCCGATGCTGTGCTGGTTAACAAAGTCGTGCTACAAGCCAAAGATTTACAGCAGGCCAGTCAGCTGCGCTATATTGGTGTAACTGCGACCGGCATGAACAATATCGACCGTGATTACTGCGAACAGGCTGGTATTACCGTTCAAAATGTAGAGGGCTACGGCACAGACAGCGTCGCTCAACATACGTTGACCTTGGCACTAAATTTGGCCACCAATTTTGTGACGTATCAGCGCGATATGCGCAACCAAGCATGGTCTGCATCTTCTCATTTCTGCTTACTCAATCATCCCGTGGTGGAATTGGCGGGTAAGCATGCGGTAATTGTTGGGCATGGCGAGCTTGGCAAGCGTGTAGAGGCATTGTTTAAGGCTATGGGTATGCAGGTGAGTATCGCTGCTCGCCCAGGTAAACAAGACGACCCTCGTCCAAGTCTTGCATCGCTTTTACCAAATGCCGATGTGGTAAGTCTTCATTGCCCGCTTACTGAAGCCACCGATAAGCTGATTAATGCCGAGACGTTGTCGCTGATGAAGCCAACCGCTTTTCTCATTAATACGGCTCGCGGCGGTTTGATTGATGAGGAGGCACTCTATCATGCGCTTAAAAACAATCAAATTGGTGGCGCGGGATTAGATGTATTAAGTGTCGAGCCTCCGCCTGTTGATCATATATTGCTTAAAGAGGCACTACCTAACTTGCTGGTAACGCCGCATAATGCGTGGATTGGTAATGGCGCTAGGCAAAAACTGCTAGATAGTGCTATCGACCATTTATCTGCCCACTTATCTTCTTGTTTATCAGCTTCCCAGGGCTAGAACACCGCTATGAATAACGCAACCTTATTTGCTCTGTGCTGCCTGATTTGGGGCTCAACCTGGATAGCCATCACTTACCAAATAGGGCATACCTCTGAAACGTTTGCCATTGCGCTGCGTTATTTATTGGCGTCGGCCTGTTTAGGGATTTACTGTGTTATTAGGCGTTTGCCGCTTAAGCTACCGGTACATGTTCATGTGAAAATGGCCGCAGTCGGTCTCTTTTTATACAGCTTAAATTACACGCTGCTGTATATGGCGCAAGCGCACATAATTAGCGCGCTGTTAGCCCTTATGAGTTCTTGTATTATCTACATTAATGTTGTGCTTCGGCGATGGTGGCTTAAAGAGCCTATAAGAAAAGAAGTGGTTGTAGGTGCTACATTTGGCTTGCTGGGCATTGTGTGTTTGTTTGTGCCGGAGTTTTCCAAAGTCTCCATGGATGCGGCGCTTGCTACCGGCCTCGCCATAGCGTTTGTCAGCTTTTTCTGCGCCTCAACAGGTAACGTTATCTCCGAGCGTATTTTGACCTCGGGTACGCCTGTTATCCAAATGAACTTCTATGCCATGAGCTATGCCATGGTGCTGCTTTTCATCACCTCACTGGCAATGCCGGGTAAGTTGATCATTCCTACCCATACCGAGTTCTATCTGTCGCTGCTTTATCTGGCTATCTTTGGCTCTGTGTTTGCGTTTGGCGCGTACATGAAACTGTTAAAGCAAATGGGCGCTGACAAGGCTGCATATGTGGTCTTGGTATACCCCATGGTTGCACTGGTTATTTCCACCTTTTTCGAAGGCTATACCTGGAGCGTTTTATCTGTGGTTGGGGTGGTCATTGTGCTGGTAGGCAACGCCATTGCAATGGGAAAAATTCCCCGCTTTATGCGTCGCCCACCGGTGTCGAGCTAGGAGCTGGTAAAACCGTTTATTTGAGCGCGTTGATTTTCTTATTCAGTTCGTAAGCAGGCTCGGTAACAATGGTTTCAAGGGTTTCGATTCGCGCCATCAAAGCTCCAATCTGCGCATCTTTTTCCTCTAAACGCTGCTGCTGTTTGTCGGTCAGGCTTTTAACGAACGGGTTGCTGCACTCGCCGTTCATCCAGTCGTTTAGTCGCCACTGAAATTTTGCGTCTAAGTAGCTTGCCAAAAGCACAAGCGACGTCAGGCTGCCAATTAACAAAACTATACTTAACGTAGACATAATTTTTTCCTAATCCAAATTTCAAGGTTGAAGGCTTTTAGGGAAAATGCCCTAAACGCACGTTACTGCACTTACTGTTTTAACTAGTCGTTTGTTGCTTAAAAAAATTACAGCATTGACGAAAAAAGTTTGTAATAAAAATTCGTGGGGGCAGACTGATAGAAGTAACACAATAAAATAACAACAGTTTTTGTGATTAGGGATGTGACGTTGGGGCAGGGTTTTGAAGATGTTTTTGCGCAATACGGGGCAATACTGAGCCGTGTAGCCAACAGCTATGAAGCAAACGAAGCGATGCAGCAAGAATTATTGCAAGAAATTGCTATTGCCGTCTGGCAGGGGCTGTCTCGCTTCAAGGGCGATAGCAGCGTGAAAACCTATATTTTGAAGATAGCTCATAACCGCGCAGTTACTCACGTAGCAAATCAAGTGAAGCGTCTCGATACCCATCAATATGACCACGATGATTTGGGCTCTGACAGGTTCGCGAGTACTACCCATTCACCAGAGGAAATGTCTAGTCAACACCAGTCATTAGAGCGCCTACTTCGCGCGGTACGGGCACTTCCATTGCAGTCAAGACAAGTGCTAACGCTTTCTCTTGAAGGCTTAAGTTACGATGAAATTGCAGACGTCTGTGGTCTGACTAAAAATCATGTTGGTGTGATATTAAAGCGCGCCAAGCAAAGTATCATGCAGGAGCAACCGCATGCATAATTCAGATAAAGAGAATCAAACGAACCCGCCCGTATCAGTAGACGATGCGCAAAATGATGGCCTTTCTGCGCTATGGCAAGCTCAGCCAGTTACGACTATCAACCTCTCGGAAGTAAAAGCCAGTTTAAGCAGTGAGCGAACCAAGCAACGCTGGTATATGTTGGTTGACTCCTTAGCGTTTATCCCAGCGATCTACTTGCTAGTTGTTACTTGGGAAAAGTTCACTTTTGTCGCCCACGCGATGTTTGTTTTTATGCTGGTCACGGCTCTTCCCTTGCTTGTTTATCAGCTGTGGTTAAGAAGAGTGGCTGCATTTTCAAAAGATACTCAAACCGCTGACCACCTAATGCAGCTAATAAAGCAAATTAAGAATAACGTGAAGATTGCTGTAATCACTAAACACTCGACATGGACTGCAGTGTTATTTGGATGTGCCTTTCTGGTGGAGCGCTATTTTTATGGGGAGCTTACCCCAGAGAAAGTTATGAAGATGGCTATAGTTATGACGTCCATGAGCGTTGTGATGCTAGTGTGGTATGTGTGGGCGAGCAAAAGACAAAAGCGTTTTGAGCGTCAACTCGAAACGCTTAAGAAGATGGCACAGCAGCGTTAAGGGCGCATGAGTGCAAAAGTACGATGTTTTGACTTTGAGCGCTTAATTGTTATTACTTGTGCTCGGAGTGCTCACCTTATCTTTCAGATCTTGCTCTGCGCTTTCATTGGACTCGTCAGATTCACTGTCGTCTTCATCACTATCTCTACGGGTTCTGTTATCACCCAAGAAAAACTCATAATAAAGGTCTAACGCGAACTCAGATTGGTCTTCCAGTGTGGTTTGAATGGCTTCTAAATATAAACTAGGTAGAAGCTGATATTTTACCGCCAAGTCAGGCGGTAGTTGTCTGCGTCGTAGCGTGCTATTGGCGTCGTTGTTACTTAGACCAACGTCCACATTGTATTCCACAGATAATCGCTCGTTAATCTGCCCTCTTACCGACAGTAAATCTTCGTTAGTGCTTAAACTAAAATCATCAATACCTAGCGCGCTTCCCACTTGTCCTGTCAGGGTTTTGGTGTTGGATAAACCAAAACCTACCAGCAGCGCAGCGTAGTTAGGATCTTGTGTGCCCGAGTTCGGTCCAGAACCTGTGAGTAGATATGACAATACGCCCTGTTGATCCATCGCAGGCTCAGAGAAAAGGTTAATACTTGGCGAGTCAGCCGCGCCATCAATTCGGATACCTGCAATTACGTCGTCATCGGTTTTAGCCGGGTCGCGGATGGCTTCGACCAGCAACAAAGGTTGGTCAATTGGGCCGTTAAATTGTACTTCACCGGTTTGAATAATTAACTGTTGTCCGTAAGCGTTGTATCGACCATTTAAAATTTGAAGGTCACCATAGCCCACAAGTGCAGGTTGAGTGTTTACGCGAATGCCACCATATAAACTTGCAGTAAGGCCAAACGCTTCGAGTTTTACTTCTTCGGTTTTGTTTTTGTCGATGTTGACCAATACCGAAGCGTGGACGATATCTAGCGGTTCCTCTCTATCCGGTTCGCCACGCAGGTGCACGTCTTTTGATGGGGAAACAGCACTCTCAGGTAGCGACTCTATTTCAATTCTCGCCCAAGGAATATTTACCTCGCCACTCACGTCCACTTTTTCTTTTGTGGCGGCGATATCGATATTCGGTGATACCTTGAGTCGAATGTTTGGCTGACGAATTTCGAAACCGTTTCCCTTTAAATTAAATGTCGCACTGGGGTTGGATGACCAGTCTAACTCGCCTTTTAACGCCCCTTTTCCTCCGCCTAGTAAGAAGGTGCCGTCTAGTGCAGCGGTTTGACCATTAAGCGATACTTTTTGATTCCAATCGGCCAGTGTCACAGGTGTATCTTGTATATCGATAGCGCCATTTGAAACCGTCAATTCACCGTTAAGCGTAGGGTCGTCAATGTAACCACTCAACGATACGTTCCCGTTTAACTTTCCTGTAAGGGTTCTGATAGCAGGGGAAAGGGGTTTGAATGGTGCAACATTAAGCCCTTGCATCTCTAGTTTACCATCGAGCGGTATACGCGAATCGAAAGGACGGGTATTTAAGGTTAGTGTTGCATCCCCGACGTCTTGGCTTGAAATCACAGACGTTGATGCTAATTGCCCCTGCTTTATCTCTCCTTTAGTTTCTATGGAGTTAATAGTGAGCGTTAGCGGGCGCGTTTCACCAAGTTGCCATGGCGCAGAACTCATAGACGCAGTAAATGTGGCATCGATTGGGTCGTTAGCTGAGTAGCTGCCTTTGGTTTTTACGGTAAGTGTTGCTTGTGAGGGACTTGAAACAACAGTAGGCGCTAACTCGTTCGCCCACAACCCGATGGGCAGCGCCGTCGCGCTGATATCCCAACTGGCTTTGTTTTGTTGATAATTCACGTTTGAAATACACAGCTCACCTTCTTTTCGAGAGGTCCAACAATGCTGACCTATTTTAGCCGTTATAGGTGTGGTGCCTATATCTACACTGAACGGGCTTGATAGTGTCCACTGCATATTAGCGAGCTTCAATGCGGTATCACTAATTTCTCCCACCCAGTGATTGTTAGTCCATGCACCTTTTAAAGACAGCCCAATATTATTGTTGGGCACAGCTAGGTCAATATCTGCGGTATGGTCGCGATAGGTACCGTTAACTTTGATTTCGCCGTTCAATGGTCCTTGCTGCGCGGCAGAGGCATTTAAATTGGGTGACACAGCGATATTAGATAGGGCGAGTGTGCCGTTAGCACTTGGATTTTGCCAAGGACCGGCGGCTGTGATATTGCCACTTACCGCACCTGTCACTTCTGGGTATAGGCTTGAAATAGCGTTAACGTTTATCGCAATATTTGCATTTAAATGCCGCTTATTCAGTACCTGAGCAATGGCGCGTATCGTGTTTCGCTCTTGCTCGTGTTCTTGAATGATATTGACGTTAGTAACGAATAAGTCGCTGGGGCCAGCATAAACCGCATTCCCCTTCACCTGAAGCGGTTTGCCCTGAAGTACACCCGAGACAGTCATATCTCTTAGGCTCATGTGTAATCCGCCGCGCTCAGAGTATTGCAATATACTGTCTATTTCTCCGCTAATTTTTTCAGGCGCATAAGTGCTGAATTGCCGCCCTGATACATTCTTAAGCGTTGTCTTACCTTCCCACGCGATACTTTCATTTAGATAAAGGGTACCAGTGTTGGTTAAGCTCCCATCCAAAGCGTTTATATTGGCTTCATTAACAAAAATATTGTTCTTTTTCAGCACCACATCAAGTGATACCGGTACATTGCCAATGTCAGGCAATGTAGCTGCGCCAGCTCCTTTAAGTACGTAATCACCCATGGTGCCGGAAAGCGTTAACTGTCCTTCTTTGAGCGTAGTGTTTTCCACTGTCGGTATGGCTTGTTCTTGCCAGTTCGCAGTGAATTCTATGGGAAGGTTACTGTCTAGAATGTTGGCCATTAGGTTAGCGTTTGCGGTTACCGCGCCTTTGGCTACAACTGACAGCGTTAAGTCGTCCAACGCACCCGCAGCCGCTACACTCAGTTCTTGTGGTGTGTCGCCAAGCTTCGTTTTCGCGTTAATAGCCACATTTAATGGGAAGTTTCCGTCAAGTGTTGCGCTCGCTTTTCCTTTCACCTCACCTTGTTCATGTACAACGGTCATTTCTTCAATAGCGACATCGCTGCCCTTAAAGTGAGCCTCTAACAGCGAGATGAGTGAAATGTGTTGTTTGCTCTCCCCTTGAATTATGTGTAGATCTTCTACTAAAAAAGTACCAAGAGACAAAGGAATAGGCGTAGCTATATTCGGTAGTACGGGGACGTCGTAGCTTAGTGAGTATGACGTAGGCAAAGCGCTATCAGCACTTGGAGCCTGTTCTTTTTTGGGAGCAGGCTGCTCACTATTAGTTTCCGATGCATTGGTCATGGCTGCCGGTGAAGAGCTGGCAGCTTCATCTTGGTTTAGCAGAGCAATGCGAACACCTTTCGCGGCGATGCTGTCAAGTATGAGGTCGCTATTTCCTTCAAAATCGGTTAGCTCTAGTTCATCAATTTCTACTGTTGTCGTAAGTAGAGCAAGTTTGATATTCGTTAGCGCTAAATACCCAACATCAATAGGCAGCGGTAATTCAATCTGGCCACCTGCAGGTGCATCATCGGAAGAGTCAGGCGCGTTTGAGCGCTGTGTGAGCGTAGCGTTTTCCAGCGTGACTTCATTGACACACACTCTAGGCTCAAACAAACAACGCCAGGTAATATCAATGTAGGCATATTGTGCAGACACCTTCCATTGCGGGTTTTCCCACTCCACATTATGCACTTCTAGTGTGTCAGCAAACCCACCGTCAATGGCATCGATGGAGAGGTTTTCAACAAACGTGTTGGCCAGTAACTTAACGGTAGGGCCGCCTAAGGGACTTATCAAAACGGCATACAACGCGACAAGTATAAGAACCGGTGAAAGTAAAATAGCCGAAAGCGTACGTTTTCTCATAGCTCAGGCCCCAACAAAATATGTAACTGCCATGTATTCTCGTCTGGCGCAAAGCCTCTTGCCACGTAAAGTCTGACTGGACCAATTGGTGAAAGCCAATGTACACCAGGTCCAACGCTATATGTCAGCGTTGTGCTGGTGTCGTTTGTTGCTGTACCTGCATCGACAAACGCTGCCACTCTCCAATTATCTGCCACTTGATAGGCATACTCTACACTCGATGTAGCAAGGTACTTCCCTCCAATAGAGTCAACAATGAGTTCTCCTGTTTCTGGATCAATGACTTCAGCTGTCGGAGAAATTTCGCGATAGTCGAAGCCGCGAACACTTTTATCGCCCCCTGCATAAAAACGCAACGACGTTGGCACCTCATCAAAACTATTGGTTTTAATAACCCCAGCTTCACCGCGTATGGTTATTCTGTGCACATTGTTAAAGGTACGGATAAGCGTGGCTTCAACCACGGCCTTGGCAAAATCGATATCAGAACCATAACCTTCTCTGCCTATTTGGGTGAGCATTTGAAGGTAGGTACCATTACTAATGTTAAGCTCACTGTCTTTATCGCGATAGGTTAACGAGTACCCGGGTAATACTAGGGACGTGGTGTTTGTACTCAATTCCCCTTGATCATAAGTTTCACGTAGATATGTCACCGAGCCATCGTGTTGCCATGGTGAATTGTCATGTTGCCAGTAACGGTGTGCAGACAAAGATAGGGTTTCACTCTCAAAGGAAGTGTTGCTGTACTCTATAAATTGGTAACCCGCCTCTATACTCGCGTAATCCCGCGTTATGTTTCTCATCGGTATACGGTAGTCGGCAGTCACTGATTGTTCTGGCGCTGAAATGAAAATATCAGATGAAACAGAGTGCCCTTTACTATTCACCCAAGGACGCTCCCATCCTAAGCGAACCCGTGGGCCCGTGTCAGTGGCTGCGCCAACAGAAACGTTAAATGCGTCTGTGGGTCTGTGAAGTAACGATACCTCAACCGGTACCAGCAAACCATCAGCCTCACTTACAACCGGGCGAGCAATAACGCGGGTAAAATACCCAGATTGATTAAGGCTTCTGTTGAAATCGGCAAGTGTTGATGAAGAGTACGCATCGCCTGTTTTAAACGGCTTTAGCCGCTCAATGATGGCTTTCGCCTTGTCATCGCCAATAAATTTTAGCTCTCCAAATTGGTACTGGGGCCCGCTTTGCGCAATCAAAAGTACGTTTGCTTGTTTTTCGTCACGCACTAGGTCGAGACGCGTCGCCTGCCAAAAATAATCAAAATAGCCATTAGATAAGGCGTAGTTAAACATGGACGACTTAAACGACTCGTAAATGGTTTGGTTTAACACGTCGCCTTCTTTAAGCTTTAGTGAATTAAAACGTTCTCTGAAAGCCTTATCTTCACGTCCTGCACCTATTATTTCGCGAGTAACTTTATTTATGGTAAGCGGCGCATTCAAAGCAACATTCACTGTAACCTTGTCGCCCTCTTCAATACTTACCTTGGTCTCGCTGTTGTAATAACCATAAGGTTGAACCGCTGTCGCTACCGTTTCACCCACTTCATCTTGCCAGTAAGGGTCAGTAAGCAACGATTTTTCCACGTCGAGACTGTTTAAATGCAGGCGGATATTATTACGCAGTTTGTCGTCTTCTACGCCCTGAATGTTATAGGAAATAGGGTCTTGGGCATGTGAAAAAGTAAAGAGAGCACACGCTAGCGTGCACAATGTACTGCCCACCAAAACTCGGACTGCTTTGGTGATTCTGAACATAAATTGTCGGAAAAGATGGTCTTGCAAACTGGCAAGCCCGCTCCAAATCGAAGGCATGAAAAGGCTAAGTCCTTAAGGTAACGCTGGGCTGTGAAGCTTACCGCTTGATGGTAAAATCCATATTATGTCTGTGGTTAATGATACCACATTTGCAATTTGTATCCGCAAACTACGACGAGAGATCAAATAATTGCGCTGACGTCGGTAAATAATACCAATCCGCATAGATAATTGCCCACTCAGAAGGCGCTGGCAAGTTTCCTAGCAAAGCGTGGGAATGCAGGAATGGCTGTTCCCTTTCAAATTCCCAGAATGAAGCTAGGAAGCTTGCCAGACCTTCCCGAAGGGCGAGTTTAAAATGTCCGTACTCTTTGTTGTGTCACCTTGATGTAGACCACTATACCTGCGGTAACACGCCGCGATTACGAACATTTTAACTCTCGCTGAGTGGGTAATGATCTATTCGGATTGGTATAAAATGCATTCAACCTATTATCCTAACTAGAATGCCCGTCTTCAGAACATATCTGGCACATCCACTCACTGAACATAGAGCCTAGCATTGCTTTGTTTTTGTACATCTGGGCATGAGTGAGTATACTCTGTGTAACTTAACTTCGAGTTTTTTGCCTAAGCTAAGTTCCACTAACAATAAAAAACAACAAGGGAATGTTATGTCTTCTAATAAGGCTCTCTTACCTACGACACTAGTCACTTTGCTACTGTTGGTTTGCTCTTTCTCCACACTGGGCGCAGATCAAACTAAGGCAGAACCCGAGTACGAAAAATTCAGTTCTTTGCCAACTTATTGGACTCCGTCGCTGTCACCCGATGGCTCAAAAATCGCTTTTGTTCAAAACGTTGAGCAAGAAGAAGCGTTTGCCATGCTTGCCACTTACGACTTAAAAAAGGGTGAAAAGCACTACCTACTGCGATCGGACAATGAACGCGTAAAAATTAACTGGTACAACTGGGTGAACAATGAACGGCTGGTGGTTAGCGCTCGTTACGAAACCCGCCGTGGCACCACGAAAGTTCACGACACACGGTTGTTAAGCATTAAGTTTGACGGTGAAGGCGGTGCATTCAACTTGGTTGAATGGGAGAGAATAAAGCGTCGAGCAGGTAACCCGAACCACATTCCTCAATTTCACGATGACGTTATCGACTGGCTGCCTGACGATCCAGAACATATTCTAATTGCCTTAGACGCTGAGGTGTTGGGGCTGCCGTCGGTTTACAAAATCAATGTTAATGATGGTGGCGTAAGTCGCATTATTCGCGGGAAAAAACGCATTAGAGATTGGATGACGGACCAACAAAATAACGTTCGTATAGGTGTTTCGCTTGATTACGATACAGGAGAGCGAGAAGTCTTTCTAAAAGAAGGAGACGATTGGCGCACCTTATTTGCTTACAACGCTATGTCTGACAAGGGTGAATACCCAGTTGGCTTTGCAAAAGACCCAAATATTCTTTATTTCAAAGGTTATAAAGGAGACTTCCGTGCATTGTACACCTTGAACCTTACTACTAATGAGCGAACAGAGGTGTATGCTGATGAAGGGTATGATGTTAATGGTAGCCTTATCTATTCACCGGTTACCCGAGATGCAATAGGAGTACGCCATGACGGTCGACATTATTGGGATGAACGTTACGTCGCTCTTCAAAATGGTATCGATGCTGGTCTTCCTGATTACGACAATACCTTAGTGAGCTTTAGCGACGACGAACAAACATATATTGTTTATTCAGAGTCTGACACCTTACCAGGAGTTTATTTGCTGGGTGACCGTAAAGAAGGCACGTTAGTGATGCTTTTTGAGCAGTATGCTCAAATAGATCCGGCAAAATTATCTGAGCATACGTTAATTGAATATGAAGCCAGAGACGGCATCAAAATCGAAGCGTATTTGACTTTACCAAAAGGCGAAGGCCCGTTTCCTACCATTATTCATCCCCACGGCGGCCCCGGAGCAAGAGATTTCAGTGGTTTCGACTATTGGACAGCGTATTTTACGTCGAAAGGTTATGCAGTACTAAGGCCTAACTTTAGAGGTTCTAGAGGGTATGGGTACAGCTTTGCGCAAAGCCAAATGAAAGGCTGGGGCTTGGCTATGCAAGATGATATCACCGATGCGGCAAACTGGATGGTAGAGCAGGGGCACGCTGAGCAAGACAACATGTGTATTGTGGGCGCTAGCTATGGCGGTTACGCCGCCCTGATGGCAACTGTTAAAACCCCGGATCTGTTTAAGTGTGCGGTGAGCTTTGCTGGCGTAAGTTCACTTAAACACGTCATTATCCATTCTCGCCGTTTTCTGAACAACGAATTTGTGAAAAACCAAATTGGGGATGATTATGATGACCTTGAAGCGCGCTCGCCTTACTACAATGCAAAAGGGATAAAGACGCCAATTTTGCTGGTACATGGAGAGGAAGATAGAGTTGTCCCTCCACTTCATAGTCGCTACATGGCTGACGAGTTAGATGATTACGACAAAGTCTACAAGTATGTAGAGCTTGAAAGTGGCGACCACAATTTGTCTATTCAGCGAAATCGTCATATTTTCTTTAAGGAAATGGATGCATTTTTAGACCAATACCTTAGGCCAGCGAGTAAAGCGAGTGCTGCAACGGCAAACGTTTCAGCTTCCGAGTAACACCCGTTAAATGCACCAGTATTTACGACAAGATTTTGCTTGGCTGGCGGCTTTTTGACCAAGTTTCAGGTATACTCAGCAAGGCGCGTTAATTTCGCGCCTTTTTAATTTCCCCCACTTTATTTCATATTCGAGACTTTATGCCCCAGACTTCTAATGGCGTATCTGAGGATACTGCAGTTGTGCAAAAGCCAGCGCTTGGCCTTGTTGAATTTGTTGCGCTAATGGCTACGATGACATCCCTTGTCGCGTTGAGCATTGACGCTATGCTGCCTGCGTTGATTCAAATTGGCGAGTCACTACAGGTCGCCGAGGCGCATCAAACCCACTTAATCGTTACCGTGTTCTTTTTAGGCATGGCACTGGGTCAAATGTTCTTTGGGCCTTTTTCCGATAGCCGCGGCCGTCGTCTAACTATATTAGTGGGCCTGTGTATTTTCGCCTTAGGTACATTTGTTTGCATGATGGCCACCAATTTGGAGACCATGCTGGTAGGTCGCATTATTCAAGCATTTGGGGTGTCTGGGCCACGAATAGCCTCTATGGCAATTATTCGCGACCTTTACGTTGGCGATGCGATGGCAAAAGTCATGTCGTTTATCATGATGGTGTTTATATTAGTGCCTATGTTGGCGCCTATTATTGGGCAAACGGTGATGGAGTTGACCTCATGGTTCCATATTTTCACTATGTTTCTCATTGTGGCTACCATGGCCGGCATTTGGTTTTTTTCTCGTCAAGGGGAAACCTTGCCAAGAGCAAGGCGTAAAAAGTTTTCATGGGCGCAGTTTTTTGCATCGTCAAAGTTCATTCTCACTAACCCAGCAGTGATGGGTTACACCTTTGCCATGGGCTGTATTTTTGGGGCATTCCTGGCGTATTTAAGCGCTTCGCAAACCATATTTACTGTGTTTTACAACGTAGGTGAATGGTTTCCCTACATCTTTGCAACGCTTGCTTTTTCAATTGGTCTCGCCTCTTACTTTAACGGCAAAATGGTGATGCGTTTTGGGATGCGCAAGCTTTGTCGTTTTGCACTTAAAGGGGTTAACGGGTTTGCTGTTGTGTATTTAGCGTTGCTGTTGGCGTACGACGGCTTGCCGCCTTTAATTCCTACGGTTGCGGTTATGTTTGTAGGCTTTTTCTTTGTGGGCATACTGTTTGGTAACTTAAACGCCATGGCGATGCAGCCGCTTGGCGATATGGCAGGTTTAGGCGCGGCCATAATTGGCTCATTTTCTAGCCTTTTCTCGGTGCCTGTTGCACTGTTCGTCGACAGTTTCTTAAATGGAAATTTAATGCCTATCGGCTGGGGATTTCTCGTCTTTTTTGCTTTGTCTTACGTATCCGTACGCTATGCTGAGCGCGTTCGTGAAGGTTCTATTTAGAAGGTGTATCGGCGTGTCGCAGAGGTCAGTTGCGTAAGAAAGATACTTATTAGCAGGCTTACGGACATAAAAAAGCCCGACCAAAATGGCCGGGCAAGAGGGCTTAGTTAAGCACCTAACGACAGAAACTGTCCTAACCTATGATGGCCTTCATGTCAGTCATGTAGCCACGTAAGGTCTTACCTACCGATTCCACACCGTGTGAGCGGATGGCTTCGTTAATTTCAACAAGGCGTTTGTTCTCTACCTGATTAGAAGTAGCGGCTAAACCCTTACCGATAACGCTGGTATCAATGGTAGGCATAAATTTCTCACGCAAAATTGGAATTGCTGCGTTAGCAAACAAATAGTTTCCGTATTCTGCTGTGTCTGAAATAACCACGTTCATTTCATACAAACGCTTACGTGCGATTGTGTTAGAAATAAGCGGTGTTTCATGCAGTGATTCATAGTACGCAGACTCAGGTAGAATACCGGCTTCAACCATTACGTCGAACGCAACTTCAACACCGCACTTGATCATGGCAACCAGTAAGATGCCGTGGTCAAAGAATTCTTGTTCACTAATTTCACCTTCATAAGCCGGTGCGTTTTCAAACGCGGTTTCACCGGTTTCTTCACGCCACTTAAGCAGGTTCGCATCGCCATTCGCCCAGTCTTCCATCATGGTGCGAGAGAACTCACCGCTGATGATGTCGTCTTGGTGCTTTTCAAATAGCGGACGAAGTAAATCAGTTAACTGCTCAGAAAGCTCAAACGCTTTCACTTTTGCAGGGTTTGATAGACGGTCCATCATGTTAGTCACACCGCCAATCTTAAGTGCTTCAGTAATAGCTTCTAGGCCGTACTGAATAAGTGCACCTGCGTATCCTGGCTCAATACCGTCATCAACCATTTTTTCAAACGCAAGTACCGCTGCAACTTGTTGCATACCACACAAAATGGTTTGCTCGCCCATGAGGTCAGATTTAACTTCAGCCACAAATGATGACTCAAGTACACCTGCGCGGTCACCGCCCGTTGCACTTGCAAGTGCTTTGGCCTGATCCCAGCCTTTACCTTCAGGGTCGTTTTCTGGGTGTACAGCAATCAGAGTTGGTACACCGAAGCCACGCTTATATTCTTCACGTACTTCAGAACCCGGGCTTTTCGGCGCACACATGATTACTGTGATATCGCTACGAATTTGCTGCCCTTCTTCAACGATATTGAAACCGTGAGAGTAACCTAGCGTTGCACCTTCTTTCATAAGCGGCATAACGGCTTCGACTACGCTAGCGTGCTGCTTATCAGGTGTTAAGTTATATACTACGTCTGCTTCTGGAATGAGCTGTTGGTAAGTACCAACGGTAAATCCGTTACTGGTTGCGCGCTTATATGAGTCGCGTTGCTCATCAATGGCTGCTTGACGCAGCGCATAAGAAACATCTAACCCTGAGTCACGCATATTCAAGCCTTGGTTAAGGCCCTGCGCGCCGCAGCCTACAATGACAATTTTCTTGCCTTTTAAGAACTGACAACCGTCAGCGAATTCATCGCGTGCCATGAAACGGCAGCGGCCAAGCTGATCTAACTGCTGGCGAAGTGACAGGGTGTTGAAATAATTAGCCATAAAAATTTCCGAACAACATTCATTTTTGTCAATATCAAACACCGACCTTGGTGTTGACAGACCTCGTCTATGACGACTTGATATTGAGACTAAAAGATTTCTTTTGTTTTGGAAAATGATATATTTGCAAGATAATATTGCATAAAGTGAAATGTTTATGGATTTTCGCAGTCTACAGCTGTTCAATCACCTAGCTACCAGCCTGCATTTTGGCATTACCGCCGAGGCCATGTATGTGTCGCCTTCTACGTTAAGCCGGGTTATTCAACGCCTTGAGGACGAGTTAGGCTGCACGTTGTTTAAACGTGATAACCGCAAAGTGGCGCTAACCCACAGTGGGCACAAGCTGCTGTCTTTTTCAAAGCAAGCGCTGAAAGATTGGCAACAGCTAAAGGTCGACTTAAAAGAAGATAACGACGCATTGCAGGGTGAGCTCAGTGTATTTTGCTCGGTTACCGCTAGTCAAAGCCACTTACCCGCTATGCTTAGACAGTTCAGGCAACAGCACCCGGGTGTTGATATACGCCTAATTACCGGCGATCCTGCCCTTGCGATAGAAAAAGTGAAAGGCAAACAGTGCGACTTATCTATTGCTATCTACACCCCTGATATGCCGACAGATTTGCATTTCACCGCGCTTGATAATGTGCCTTTGGTACTTATTGCCCCAAGAGAGTGGCGACTTACTCAACTAAGCCAGTTGGACTGGACTAAACATCAGGTCATTATGCCTGAAACTGGCCCAACACGTCGTACTGCCTACCACTGGTTTGCTGAACACGGTATTCGTCCAAATGTATATGCTTATGTCGGCGGTAACGAGGCCATCGTGAGCATGGTAGCACTTGAATGTGGCGTGGGTTTTGTGCCTAAAGTGGTACTTGATCACTCCAGTATGGCCAATGCTGTAACCCAAATACCTGTTGAAGATATTGAGCCATATGCCCTAGGATTGTGCTGCTTGCAGGATAAGCAAAACGAGCCGCTTATTAACGCCTTTATGCAGCTTAATTTGCAAACGCGTGGCTAAGTTTAAGGCATAGCTGGTGCTCAGCTAGCGCTCAACTGTTTAATAAGGTTATCGAGGGCGCGATAGCCCAATGCTTCTGCAATGTGCGCCCGCGATACAGCGTTCTGCTCCTCAAGGTCAGCAATGGTTCTTGCCACTTTTAACGTGCGATGAAACACCCGCATAGACAAATTAAGCTGTTTAGCAGCGGCTTGTAAAAACTGCAAGTCAGCGTCATCTAGCAAGCATATATCGGCAAGCTCACCTGCGTGCAGCGCACCATTTGGCTTACCTTGCCGTAGCCCTTGTTTGTGACGAGCTGCAATGACTCGCTCTCGCGTTGCGTGTAACGAGTCGTCAGGTCTATTGGCACGCTCTGGCAGGTCGTAGTCAGGTAGGCGCGGCACTTCGACTTGTATATCAATTCTATCAAGCAGTGGTCCCGATAACCGGTTCAAGTAGTTGAGCTGTTGCTGCGGGGTTAGTCGGTTATCATCAATATCACCCGTCGGGCTTGGATTCATCGCCGCTACTAGTTGAAAGTTGGCGGGGTATGTGGCGCTTCCTGAAGCACGAGACAAATGCACGTCGCCGGTTTCAAGTGGCTCGCGCAATACATCCAGTGCCTTTCGCCCAAATTCAGGCAGTTCGTCTAGAAACAAAATACCATTATGAGCCAGCGATATTTCACCCGGTACAGGGTTTGAGCCACCGCCAGTAAGCGCCACCGCAGAGCTAGTATGATGGGGCGAGCGGAGGTGGCGAGTTAGAAAACGCTCTGCATGCAGTTTTTCGCCTTTCACAGAGTGAATGGCAGCCACTTCCAACGCTTCTTCCTCGCTCATATCGGGTAATAGCGATAGCATTCGGCTGGCGAGTAAACTTTTGCCTGTGCCTGGAGGGCCAACCATCAAAAGATTATGTGCACCACTTGCCGCGATAATAAGCGCTCGTTTGGCCTGCTCTTGGCCGATAATGTCATCCCACCCTGTTAAGGTTTTGTTAGGCGCCCGTGAGGTAAACGGCTGGCCTTTGACGAGTTTTTTGTTGCCGGTAAGGTGTTCATAAACAGACAGTAAATCGAAAGCGGGATAGCGCGTTGCGTGAGAAACCAATGCAGCCTCTACGTCATTATCCCCCGGATATACGAGCGCAATATCTTCATTTGCGGCTGCCATGACAACAGGAATAAGCCCGTTAACCGGCTTTATTTCACCGTTTAATGCAAGCTCGCCCACAAAGGCAATGTTAAGTAGGCTAATGTCTGAGATGTAGCCCGACGCAGCTAAAATGCCTACGGCAATGGGAAGGTCGAACCGCCCGCCAAACTTGGGAATATCTGCTGGCGCTAAATTGACGGTTATTCGTTTTGCGGGAAACTCAAAACCACTGTTTATCAGGGCGCTGCGTACTCTTTCTCGCGCTTCTTTAACGCTGGTTTCTGCCATGCCGACCAGTTGAAAAGCAGGTAAACCATTAGCTAGGTGAATCTCTACACTTACCTCTGGCGCTGCCACGCCCTGCCCTGCAAAGGTTTTAACAACAGCCATTCCCATAATCTAAACAACCTCCTCTCGCTGAATACTTATGATTCGTGGTTATGAAACGCAAACGTGTCAGCGCGGTAAAAAATGTAAGCCAACGCAGTCGGCGTAAACTTTAGAGAGAGTCGGGATAAGATGTAACTGTACTAACGATGGGATCTACTGAGAGTGCATAAAACGCTTGGCATGTAATGATCCTGCTCAGCAAACTTAGGCTAGTGCTAGTGGTGGTCGTTGTAGAAAACGGGCAGCTGCCAATGCCAGCGCATGGCGCCAAGCCTAAACAGTACGGTTGTGACAAGAGCCGCAATACCACACCACTGTGTGGCGAGTTCCATTTGCATGCCTATTCCATAAACCACGCCCCCTGCAATACAGGTCATGGCATACAGTTCGCCGTTGAGTACCAGCGGTACCTCTCGGCAAATAACGTCCCGTAACAGACCGCCAAACACGCCGGTAATGGTGCCCATGGCAACCGCCACGGCCATGCCTGTGTCGTTTGCCAAGGCTTTCTCTATGCCTACTACGTTAAACAGCGCCAGCCCGAAAGCATCGGCAATTAATAAATAGTGAAAAGGAAAGCGTGGACTAATACGCAGCCAGATAATGGGTATAAAGGCGGCTATCAGTGTGGTGTATAAATAATCGGTATCGGCAATCCAGAAGACCGGGACATCTAACATGACATCACGCAGTGTTCCGCCGCCAATGGCGGTTGCGCTGGCAAGCACGACCACGCCAAATCCATCCATACGCTTTTGATAGGCCATCAGGGTGCCGGAAATTGCGCACACTGCAACCCCCGCTAAGTTTAACCAATGAAACCAATCAAACATCTTCTTGTACCCTTTTACTACCCTTAAAAACTCGCCATTCCTACCGCAAAATACTTGATCAGGCCTTATGTTTCATGCTATTTCTTTGCCCAATATCGAAACGTACTGTTGAGATTACGGTGCGTGATATTGAGTGATGAGGTAAAGCCATAACCTCTAACGAACAACATTTCATAATTACAATGCCAATGGATATAGGTATTGTATGTCAAATATATCATATAAAACAAAGCGCTACTGATGTGTTAGCAGTTAGGCTTTGTTGCTCCTCGCTTTGAACGACCTTAGATGATGTGTTACATCATCAGTATGACATGCAATTTTGAGTAAAACAGCGCGTATTGGAAGTTGAGCCAAAGCATTACTGGTTTACCACTGTTTTTTAGTTTCACAAAAAGGTCTAGCGCCTAAACCTAGAACCTTAAATTAACGGGAAGGATTTATGCCCAAGTTACGTTCAGCAACTACCACCCAAGGTAGAAATATGGCGGGAGCTCGCGCGTTATGGCGAGCAACTGGAATGAAAGACTCTGATTTCGGCAAGCCTATTATTGCTATTGCGAACTCATTTACGCAGTTCGTACCTGGGCATGTTCACCTAAAAGATCTCGGCCAATTAGTGGCACGCAGCGTTGAAGAAGCGGGTGGTGTGGCGAAAGAATTCAACACTATCGCAGTGGATGACGGTATCGCCATGGGGCACAGCGGTATGCTGTATAGCTTACCATCTCGAGAAATCATTGCTGATGCAGTGGAATACATGGTGAACGCACATTGCGCCGATGCCATTGTTTGCATTTCTAACTGCGACAAGATTACCCCGGGAATGCTAATGGCGTCTATGCGCTTGAACGTACCGGTCATTTTTGTGTCTGGGGGCCCAATGGAAGCGGGTAAAACCAAGCTTTCAGACCAGCTTATTAAACTAGACTTGGTTGACGCCATGGTAGCGGCTGCTGACGACAAAGTTAGCGATGCTGATACCGACGAAATTGAGCGCTCAGCCTGCCCTACCTGCGGCTCATGTTCAGGGATGTTCACCGCGAACTCCATGAACTGTCTAACCGAAGCGTTAGGTTTATCCTTGCCGGGCAACGGCTCTATGCTGGCTACCCACGCCGATCGTGAAGGTTTATTTAAACAAGCGGGCAAACAAATTGTTGAGCTGTGCAAGCGTTACTACGGCGACGATGATGACAGTGTATTACCACGTAATATCGCCAACTTTAAGGCTTTTGAGAATGCCATGAGCTTGGATATTGCCATGGGGGGGTCGACCAATACCATTTTGCATCTGTTAGCAGCGGCAATGGAAGGCGAAGTGCCGTTTACTATGGCAGACATCGACAGATTGTCTCGCAAAGTCCCTCACCTATGCAAAGTGGCACCTTCAACACCCAAATATCATATGGAAGACGTACACCGAGCGGGTGGCGTTTTGGGTATTTTGAACGAGCTAAATAAGGCTGGCTTGCTGAACACCGATGTTAATCATGTTTTAGGAAAACCGCTTACCGACGTTATCAGCGAGTGGGACATCACTAACCCTGAAAACGAAGACGCTATTACCTTTTATCGCGCGGGTCCTGCGGGTATTCGCACGACAAAAGCATTTAGCCAAGATTGTCGCTGGGACGAAGCCGATGACGACCGCGAAAACGGCTGCATTCGCTCTATCGACCATGCGTTCAGTCAAGAAGGTGGCCTAGCCGTACTATACGGTAATGTGGCTGAAGATGGCTGTATTGTAAAAACGGCTGGCGTAGATGAGTCTATTTTAAAATTCAACGGAACTGCGAGAATCTACGAAAGCCAAGATGATGCGGTAGCAGGTATCTTGGGCGATGAAGTAAAAGCCGGTGATGTGGTCTTCATTCGCTACGAAGGTCCCCGCGGCGGCCCGGGTATGCAAGAAATGCTGTACCCAACGTCTTACTTGAAATCTAAAGGGTTAGGCAAGCACTGCGCTTTGGTAACAGACGGACGCTTTAGTGGCGGTACCAGTGGGTTGTCTATAGGTCACTGCTCACCTGAAGCCGCCAGTGGTGGTGGCATTGGCCTAGTGGAAGATGGCGATAAAATTGAAATAGATATACCCAATAGAAGTATCAATATTGCTATTAGCGATGAAGAACTAGCAGAACGCCGCGCGAAAATGGAAGCCAGTGATAAGCCTTGGAAGCCGAAAGATCGCGTTCGTGAAGTCTCCACATCACTTAAAACCTTTGCGGCGTTAGCAACCAGTGCCGATAAAGGTGCAGTGCGTGATGTGACTAAGCTGGAAAATCTATAATGGCAGCCGAACACGTTAGCGATCATGAATATTTGAAGAAGATCTTACTTGCCCCTGTTTACGATGTAGCAGTGGCAAGTGAACTTTCCTATATGTCTTTGCTTTCAGCCGAGCTTGGCAATGAAATTTTTCTGAAACGCGAAGATCAGCAGCCGGTAAAAAGCTTTAAGCTGCGCGGTGCCTATAACCGTATTTGCTCACTAAGCGACGAGCAATTGCAAGCTGGCGTAATTGGCGCCTCGGCGGGTAATCATGCGCAAGGCTTAGCGTACAGTGCAAAAATGAAAGGTATTCAGGCGACTATTGTCATGCCTGAAACCACGCCTGATATCAAGGTAGACGCAGTACGACGCTTCGGCGGTGAAAACGTGAATGTGGTATTGCATGGCACCAGCTTTGATCAAGCAAGTAGCCATGCAAAAGCATTATGTGAGACCCACGGTTATACCTTTGTTCCGCCCTTTGACGACCCCGATGTCATTGCAGGGCAAGGTACAGTTGCGCGAGAGCTGCTAGAGCAGAACCCCAATCTTGATATTTTGTTTATAGCGGTTGGCGGTGGTGGCTTAGCCGCTGGTATTGCAGTTTACTTAAAGCAACTAAAACCAAGCATAAAAATCGTTGCGGTAGAGTCGGAAGAATCGGCCTGTTTCATTAAAGCAAAGGCGCAAGGCGCGCCTACCGAGCTTGAAAGCGTCGGCATTTTTGCTGATGGCGTTGCTGTTAAAGTGATGGGGCAGGAAACTTTCCGTCTGTGTAATCGTTTAATTGATGAAACCATTACGGTTACTAATGATGAAATATGCGGAGCTATTAAGGATATCTTTGATGATACCCGTGTTATTGCAGAGCCTGCGGGCGCATTGTCGGTGGCGGCAATTCGCAAGTACGCTAAGCAACACGACCTCAAAGGTAAGAAGTTAGGCGGCATTCTGTGTGGCGCAAACATCAACTTTCATACCCTTCGCTATGTGTCTGAACGCTGTGAATTAGGTGAGCAGAAAGAAGCGGTCTTTGCGGTTAAAATTCCTGAAAACAAAGGTGCGTTTAAACAGTTTTGCGAGTGCGTTGGGGCAAAAGCAATCACCGAATTTAACTATCGCTATGCCAGTGAGAGCGAAGCACATATTTTCGTGGGCGTTAAGCTTAAAGGCGGGCAGCAAGAGTTTGCTGCACTGCAAAGCGACCTTGAAAGCAAAGGGTATGACTGCGTTAACTTAACCGATAATGAGTTAGCGAAGCTCCATGTTCGTCACATGGTTGGTGGCCGTCCGCCAACTATTCTCAACGAGCAAGTCTTCAGCTTTGAATTTCCTGAGCGTCCGGGTGCGCTACTGAACTTCTTAAATACGTTAGGTGAACAGTGGAATATTACCCTATTTCACTATCGCAACCATGGCGCAGCAGAAGGTTTGGTACTGGCAGGCTTTGATATCGCACCAGAAAGTCGAGATGACTTCAACCAGCATGTTGCAGAGTTAGGCTATAAGGTTGAAGAAGTAACAGACAACCCCGCCTATCGTTTTTTCCTATCGCAACCAGCGAAGGTTTAAATAGCGAAACAGGCGAAACGAGCCTATCTCCCGTTTTCGCTTTGTATTGCTTCGCGTTAAGCGCAGGTTTACCGGGGAGCGATACGAAGCGGCACTATCTAGCGTCTATCTATCAATGAAGTATGGGCATTTTCAATGCCTGCCTAGATAGATTGACGCGCAATAAAAAGCCCATGCAGTAGCATGGGCTTTCTCTTTTTACCTAAGCTCCGTAGTGCTGGCAAATTCAGCCAGCTAGCGTCGCCTTAATTCGAAGCGTTTAGTGTAACGTTCTCCAAATGCTGCATCATTTCTGGCCAAATCAGGGCCATAACGTCAGCACGTAAGGCTTCACACTCTTCTGAGTACTTCAAGCTGCCATCTTTTTCAGAGTCCAGCCAGTGGTTTTCTTTCAATGCACTGATAAAGCTAGACAACACATTCTTATCGTAAAACTCTGGTGAGCTTAGCCCGTAGAGAGCAGATAAGCGTTCAGCCACTTGCTTACTTTCGCGCTCAAGCGCACTTCGGCTAATCACTTTTTCTTTATCAAGAATGGTCAATACCACCGCGTAACGCTGAAGCGTTTCCTGCATACATCGGCTTAACAGCCATGCTGAGTGGAATTGTTTGCAGTGTGCATCTGGCGGCAACAGTTCATCGCCCTCCTGACGCAACAATCCTTTGTTTAGTAGCGCTGTTATAAGCGCATCAGTATGCGCAAGCGCTTCATCTTGGGTAAGGTGCAAGAACAGCTCTTTTTGCAGCAACGGATAAAGCGCCGCAATAAGCTGAAAAATACTGTTCTTCGTGGTGCCTTTCTTCGCGAAGATAGACGCCATAATAAGACCTGGGATCGCGAATAAATGCAAAATGTTGTTGCGATAATAAGTAAGGTATACCGCTGATTTTGGTTGAGGACTGATCAAACGCCCATAATCGTCTTCTTTTACGTCAAAGCGGCCTAATTTCAGCGTATCGCGCAGTAGCTCTTCCGCTGATGAATCTGGAATGGTGGCATCATCGCTGAACGGTACCGCTTTAAACAAGTCCATGAAATCGCCCATTGCTTGTTTTAACTCAGCTTCACTCATGGTCTGTCGTTTAGAAGACAGTAAGCATAACGACGCTAACGCCATACCATTTAATGCCGCTGCGCGGTTAATTCGCGTCATGACATTATTGGCCAGTTCGTTAACCGCAGGTGTCAGCCACGCTGGTTTTTTCTCTGGCTCGGCATCGCGACAATCTCGCCAGTTAGGCACATGATTTTCAAGAAACTGGTTAAGCGCAATGGGTTCGCCAAAATTCACGTATCCGTGACCATAATTCTTGAGTTTACGAATAGCCGAGAACACCTGAAGGTTAGATTCTTTTTTCTTCTTAGAGCCTTTGAGTTCGTTCAAATAGCTCTTCACTTCCATCACGTTCTCATAGCCAATATAGACAGGCACGATACTAACTGGACGGTTAACGCCTTTGAGCATGGCTTGGATAGTCATGGCTAGCATGCCCGTTTTCGGTGGGATCAAACGGCCGGTTCGGCTGCGGCCACCTTCGGGATAGTATTTTACCGAATAGCCTTTGTTAAACAGCAGCTCTAAATATTCTCTGAAAACGGCGGTGTAGAGTTTATTGCCTGCAAAACTGCGGCGTAGGAAGAATGCACCGCCACGGCGGAACATTTTGCCCACAGGCCAAAAGTTAAGGTTGATACCTGCAGCGATATGTGGCGTAACCATACCTTCGTGATAAATCACGTAAGTCAATAATAGGTAATCCATGTGACTACGGTGGCACGGTACGTAGATGATTTCATGACCATTAGCCGCCAATTCACGAATGCGATCGGCATGACCTACACTAATACCGTTATAAATTTTGTTCCAGATACGGGTAAGTAGCCTGTCGCCAAAACGAATTAGCCCTTCGCGGTAGTCTGCCGCGATTTCTGTGATGTAGGTTTGGGCAGTCTCTTTCGCTTTTTCATGAGACACCTTCTTGCTTCGTGATTCCTCAGCAATAGCGCGACGCACTGCATCAGAGCCCAACACACTATTATTGAGTTCTTGGCGCTCTAACAGCGTAGGGCCAGTCATGCTTTGGCGCTTTCTTTGAAAGTGAGTGCTTGCTACGCGCACAAGCTTATGTGCAATACTTTGGTCACTACCATGTTGATTGGACATCGCGCGTGCAGAAACGGCTTTAGAGTAGTTAATAAAGTTGTCGCGGCCCAAAAACAGCACAATGAACAACTTACGAAGCCAACTTGGCGCCGCTTTATCAGCAATGAGATCGCTTAAGCCTGGCTTACCACGACCCGGGGCACGGCCCCACGTCACATAGACAGGAACAACTTGTAAATCTAGGTTTTCATGGTCTCTATGCAAATGAAAGAGGTCAGTAAAAACGTCTTCAATTCCCGTATCTTTAGCCGACGAACGGAAAAGAGGCTGGGTTTTGCGTAAAAATAAGGTCGACGAATACTCTCGCCCCGCTAATGTGAGGGTTTCTGTAGGACTAGGTAAACCTAGCGCTTTAGTCGACATTCTCAGTGCAAGTTGGTCTGTCACTGAGTTGGTGGGAAGTAGATAAACGATAGGTTTACTTTTATCTATTCCTAATTCGGTTTCAACGTTAACTGGAATGCTGTGGGCTTTAACCAGTAACTTAACAGGATAATGAAATACCGACAGAAGGGCTTTTCGCATCCACGACATGAATTATGTAATCCTATGAAATAAAAACGGGTGAAGTGTAACACAAACGCGTCACAATCTCGCGACAAGCCAATTTCATCGCTTCTCATGCTGTAATGACTATCCATAACATGGGAAGTTCAAAAGCGCCCTTCTCCTTTTCTTGTGAGTTACAGCCATTTCTATAATGGGTTCGAATACAGAGAACGTAACATTAGCTGTATTTAATTGCGGTACAGCCGGACTGTTACTACTTTTATAAGGGCAAATGAATATGAGCAAGCAGTAGTGGATGATCAAAGCCGGTTAAAGACAATTGATGACTTTATGCTCAATAGCGAAGTGCCGCTAGATCTTGATGATTTAATGATGGTGCTCGCAGAGGCATACAAGGTGCCGATCGCACTCATTGGCGTCGTCGGAGAGTTTGAAGAAACCTTTAAAGCACACTACGGAACCACTCTTTCTAAAGTCACTCGTGAACATGCGTTCTGTAGTCATGTTGTTGAAGAGCGCAAGCAGGTGGTTGTTAGCAACGCGCAAGAAGATCCACGGTTTATGCATAATCCTCTCGTCACCGGAGAACCTCACATTTGTTTCTACGCAGGAACGCCGATCGAGATAAATGATCAGGTAATCGGTGCCGTATGTTTAATTGATACCGTGCCAAGAGAAATAGACGCAAAACACTTAGAAGTTTTAGAGAGAATAGGTGCTTTGGTTAGTCAGCATATTTCGCTTTCAAGAGAACACGAAGCGCTTAAACGCGAGCATGGGCTTATTGAGAAGTCTCCTATTGTGTTGGCAACGTGGCGCTATGATACGTCGTTGAGGCTGGTGTATATCTCGAAAAATAGTGAGCGTGTATTGGGAGTTTCACCCCAAGATTTGCTCACTGGAACGGTGGCATTGAGTGAGGTGCTGTCTGAGGAGGCGGAGGGTGATTTTACCTTTGCTATGCAGGCCCACATGGAAGGTGTTGAAACGCACACCTGCCGTCTTCAGATAAGGACGCCAACGCGTACTATTTGGGTGAGCATGATATCAACGGCAAATTTTCGCGAAGACGGCATGTTGTACTCGGTTCAAGCATTTTTGTTTGACACTAGTGACCAAAAGTATGTGGAAGACAAGCTCAATAAAACCAATCAGCGGATGCGTTTATTACTCGAGGCTTCAGAGTTAGGAACATGGGACTGGAACTTGGCCGCCGATGTTAATCAAGTCAACAAGCGCTGGTGCGACATTGTTGGTCTTGAGTATGAATACTATGACAGTGGCTCCCGCTTTTTTAGACAGCTCATTCATCCCGCGGATTACGTCAAAGTTGAAAAGCAGCTCAACATGCATCTAATTGGTAAGAGCAAAGTCTTTAACACCACATTTCGCATGAAACACACTGATGGCTCTTGGGTTTGGGTTGAAAGTTATGGGAAAACCGTTGAGACAGATGCCCAAGGTAAGCCGGTTCGTATAGCAGGTATTCATAGAGATATAACGCAACGAATGGAAAGCGAACTGCATGAGAGAAAGAAAACCCAGCTCCTTCAATTTATCAATAAAACCCGGGCATCATATCTGCAAAACAATGACTTGACGATGGCGTGTCAGTCCGTATTGGCCGAACTCATAGATATCTCAGATAGCCAGTTTGCCTTCGTCGGCCAAATGAAAGGAGACGGTAGCTCATCTAGACTTTTCATTCATGCGATTTCTGAAATTGTTTGGGATAACAGTAGCTTTTCTCAATATGCAGAATACAAAAAACGAAACCTCTACTTTAGTAACTTCGACAACCTTTTTGGAACCTCAATTTTAACGGGAGAAGTTACCATTAGTAATGCGCCAAACAGTCACCCTAATTCCAAAGGTGTTCCGCACGGTCATCCGCGCATTAGCCGATTTTTAGGCCTACCTATAAAAGTGAAAGATAAAGTAGTGGGAATGGTCGGTTTAGCGAATAAGTTTGATACCTACACTGACGAAGATGCTGAGTTTCTACAGCCCTTTTTAGATGCATTGGCTGGCTTGTTCTACGCAGTAGAGCTTGAGGAAGCCCGAGCCGTTGCTGAAGAGAAGCTTAGGCATTTGGCGATGACCGATTCTTTAACGGGCCTTTATAACCGACGCGCGTTCCTTGACGAGTGCATTTCATTTTCTAAACAACATTGTCGTGGATGTGTTGCTATCGTCGATATTGATCACTTCAAAAAAGTAAACGATACCTACGGTCACGATGCTGGAGATCAGGCGCTTATTGCTGTTGCGAGAAAAATAGCTAAACATAATCAAACGCCAAATGTCGTGGCTCGATTAGGAGGAGAAGAGTTTGCAATAGTCATGATAGGTGACAAGAAAGAAGAGATCCATAGGCAGCTAGAAGCACTGCGCATTGCTGTTGAAGAAGGAAGGGTGACCTACAAGACAGACACGATGAATTTATCGATCAGCATAGGCGCAACATTTATCAAAGACACCTTTGAGGCGGATTTCAGCGCCCTCTTATCGCTTGCTGACAAGGCGCTGTACAGAGCCAAGGAGCAGGGCAGAAACCAAGTCGTATGGGATGAATAATAGTAGTACGTGGCTTCGCCTACATTAAATATAAGCGTATACGCCCAAGGCGCTGTTGCTAGATTGATAAAGTTAAGTTATAAAAAACGAATATTTTATTAAACTTAATAATTAGGCATGTTTTGAGCTTTTAACTAAAAAGCCAACATGCCTTTTAAATCAGGGACGATGTATGAAAACTTCGCGCTTGGGTTTTTCTGGCCTTTTTTCTCTTGTAGCTCTAACTGCGTGTGGTGGCGGAGGTGGCTCTGATTCTTCTCCACCTACAAACCCACCACCTCCACCTGAGCCGACAGCACTAGAAATTTTATCAAATCCTTTAGATTACTCAGTGTCACGACTAAACTCGGCGGCAACCACCTATGCTGATGCGAACTACAGTGGAGAAACGAAAGTCTCTACTGTGGATATCAGCGCAGTACAAGAGGTTTACATCACGCTCTTTGGTGACAATACAAGTGGCTCACCCTATGTAGATCAATATGATATCTACACCTTCCTAGATGAGAACGGCAACGTTGAAGGTACGACCGAGTGCTATGAATCAGGATCAGTAACATACTCAGGTAAGCTTGATGAAGACACGGGTAAAGGAACGATTACTGTAGACTATGATCAGTGCATTCAATATTACGACTCCACTCGGTATGACGGACAATTTTCGCTAGTTATTACTGACGCAGGTGAAAACAGCTCCGAAGTAACGTCTTATTTCACTACTTTGTCTATGCTAGACGGTGGCGTGCGCACAACATTAAAAGGCTACTTAAGTGTTGATTTTCGCTACCGCCCACAAACAGGTACGTTTTATGAAGAGACGAGGCAGTATCTTACTGTCACGCACAATGGTGAAACTTACAAGGTCAGTGGCACATCAGCAGAAGGGGTGACAAACAATACCTTCGTGTCTGAACTTAATGGTTCAATCTACATTGCGTCTAAAGGCAAATTGGACTTTGCATATTCTTCTGATCAGGGCGACCTTCCCTATTCGTCATCTGGCTCGCTGGTCGTAAAAGGAGATAAAACGGCTGGAATTGACGTTATTGATGGCGCAGTTCGCTATGGCGAAGATAACAACGGCGATGATATTTACGATGTAGGTGTATACTTTAATAATCTAACAGCGTTTGCCAGCGGAAATCATACTGGCCTTGCGCTTTCAGATATCGATGCGATATCCGTACCTCCTGTAGTGAATCAGCCTTATTACTATGCCTATGAGACTGTCTATACCACAGATGAAGTCACCGTTGAGCCTGGCTACTATCATGATTCAGATACTCCCGACTCAGAGCTGGTGATTTCGTTTCGCTGGTATGTAAATGGTGTAGTCCTTGACGATGTTAATGGTACCACGCTCCCACCTTACAGCGCAGTCTTCGGTGATGAAGTTAAAGTTACCATGGTGGTGTCAGACGGTATTAACGTTGTTGAATCCCAGCCTACTTTCGTTGAGATCGGCAATTCTCCTATGACGCTCACTGCATCGAATATGCCTGAAGTAGTAACTGCGGGCGGATACGTAGAGTTTACCGTATCGATGAGTGACCCAGACAGAGTTGACGATGACGTCGCGGGACAGCTTATTTCAGCGCCTCCCGGTGCTTCGTTAAATGCGGAAGGTCTGATGACCTGGAATGTACCTGCGAATCAACTTTTCAACGCTCAAACTTATATGTTTAGTTTCGCTAGCTTAGACGGAACTGAATCCCAACAAACGCTCGAAATCACTTCTTATGCGGACAAGGCCCCGGCTTATGCTCGTACTACTGTGATGACACCAATTTATAATCATGGCTTTGCTATTGCTTCGACCAATGGTGCAAGTGAACTTATCACGGTAAATGCTCGCAACGTGGGCGCATTTTCGCTAGAAGGCAATACGCTTAAAAATACCTATGTGTATCCGTATAAACTGCCAACTAAAGGCGAAATTAGAAGCGTGCATACCCAAGATGTTGATGGTGACAATAATGATGAAATCTACCTTCTTACTCAACAGGGATTGTCTGTAATAAAAGACCGCGAAAGTAATGCAGAAGCGGTGTTTATTATTGAAGATAGTATTATTTCTGGCTTATTTTACGACATCAATGGTGACGGAGTTGATGAAGTTGCTTATTTATATGGGAGCGAATATTACAATGCGACTTCTATTGCCATTGTAGATGTTCGCACAGGTGAGCAGTTGCAACAGTACGATATTGACGGCGTCAATAACCTTGCTTTTGGTAACGTAGATGATGACGCATCGATAGAAATGGTAACGAACAATGGTTATGTATTTGATATCGAAAGCGGTGCCAACCAATGGCTATACGGTAGCGGGTTCAGCGACGCATTTGTTGTGCTGGGTGATATGAATAACGATGGTGTAGATGAAATCATCGGTGCCGATAGTTGGAATGATATCTCAATCTACTCAGCAGTATCGAAAAGCAGTTTGGCAACGGCGGAACATGGTGACATTTGTGATATCGCCTATAGTAAAGAAAGCCCAGCTACAGAAGGAATAGTGGTTGTCTCCGAGTGTCAGTGGGGACAAGTTAGAGGTTTTGCATTAGAAGCGGGACAAATCTCTGAGCAGTGGGCTCTTAACCACAACACTTACAGTGGCATGTCACTTCTCATTGACGATTTAGACAATGACAATGTGGACGACATTATTTGGACTGGTGAGAATCAAATTTTAGTAGCGCAACAAGATGCCAACGGTGAATATGCCTTGTCAGATATAAAAGGTGCGCCGCGCGCGAGTAGATATCATGCCGCGGGTTGGGCACCTTATGGCGATAATGATGAAAGAGCCGTCTTTGTTAGCGATACAAGTAGTTACGAATCATCTATTCAGATTTTATCGGTAGATAAAGAGGATAACTTTGCGATAAGTGCTGAGGTTGGCGAAGATGTCTATAACTATAGCAAACCGGTCGTTACAGACTACAACAATGACGGTGTGGGTGAGTTACTAATAGGGGCACTGGATTATAGTTCGTCGTTTAATGTCGTGAGACTTACAGATAATGCTATTCAGTGGACACTGAACAATAATCAGAATAGTGAAATTTCGTTTATTGAAGCCATTGACGTAAATAACGATAGTTACGCCGATGCAGTTATTATTGAGAACAATCGACTTAAAGCGTTTGATATCGAGAATCAGGTGCTTATCGACTCAATCATTAACGATTTTTCAATTAATGCGCTTGCTGCCTCTGAAAAAGACGGTGTGCATTATTTTGCTGTTGGGGGCTATAGTTCGCTTAAGCTCTATAAAATGCAGGATGGTGAATTTGTTGGATTGAATGAATTGGAAACCAATTGTGACCAATTGCTCACGGTAAATTTTGATAGTGATAGCGAACTTGAATTTGCGTGTTTAAATAGAAACTACAACACCATCAATGTTTATGACGTGGCGAGCGATGCATTAGAACTCAAAGACGCTATAGCACCGTCATTCTACCCTCAGTATATAGCGGCTGTTCCAACGACGTCGTCTAATCAGTCGATTCTCGCTATCTACCAGCCTAACGAGAATGACTATTCGTACAATTATTATGACAGCATCGCATATCGCGTGGTTGAGGTTGATAATAAAGGCAATGTGGTGTGGCAAAGCCCTGGACTTGGGCTCGATAATGTTGAAGGCATGCGCACACGTCAAAATAGTGATGGGGAGCTGGAGTTACAAATTAGTAACCCGAACATGGCTCTTCTCGTAAAATAAGAGGAAAGCACTTGTCGTAGGCTATTGCAGATCGCAAAAGACGCGGCAAGTGCTTGTTATTTAGTTTTAGGTGTATATACTTACAGGAACTGTATGAACAGACAGGTCTTTTATGCGCCCACTCACAGCTCGACAAACCGAAGTTTTAGAACTTATTAAAACAACCATGTTAGAAACGGGAATGCCGCCTACTCGTGCGGAAATAGCCCGTCAGCTTGGCTTTCGTTCTGCTAATGCAGCAGAGGAACATTTGAAAGCATTGGCGCGTAAAGGCGTGATTGAAATTTTGCCTGGTACGTCTCGTGGCATTAAGCTCAATATCCCTCTTGATAACGACGCACAAGAAGAAGAAGGCCTACCGTTAATTGGGCGTGTTGCAGCCGGTGAGCCGATCTTGGCGCAAGAGCATGTTGAATCGCACTACAAAGTCGATCCTGCACTGTTTCAACCCCATGCCGACTTTTTGCTACGCGTTAACGGTATGAGCATGAAAGACATTGGTATTTTAGACGGTGATCTTCTCGCTGTTCATCGCACCACTGATGTACACAACGGTCAGGTGGTTGTGGCGCGTGTAGATGAAGACGTCACCGTAAAGCGTCTAGAGAAACGCGGGCGTGAAGTATTGCTTCATGCTGAGAATGATGAGTTTGCACCAATAAAAGTTGATTTGGCGACTGAACATTTTGCGATAGAAGGCATTGCGGTGGGTGTGATCAGAAACGCTGACTGGATGTAGTATTTTAGCTTGTTTGTATAAAAGCGGCGCGTTAGCCGCTTTTTTTATGTCTTTTGTTCCTGTTTTTTTCTTCAATCTGCCAACTTAGGTTTTATCCTGCCCAGCAAACCTGTTGGTTTTCTGCGCGCTTATTTTTATCATTACTCACGTTATTCTTTCTATGAATGCTTCAAGTATTTTCCATTTTTTATTTTGAATTTTGTTTGAAATCGACATTGAGTAATCGATTACTTATTGATTTCTTAACTAGTTAGTCGAGCATTTACTTTAACCCCGTGTTCAAAATGCCTGTTTGATTCCAAGGGCATCTCACAGCAATGGCTTTCTCTTTTTGCACGTGAAATCCCCCGCGACCATTTTAGTAAATGATTAAAAATTAACCACTTCGTTAAATTTTTAATAGAAAAGACTAGACGGCACGACATTATTGCGCAATTCTTATACAGAGATTAACAAAATAATAACAATGGCTCTAAATTTGTTTTACAAGTTGAGGTTATGGGTCAATCGTTCGCAAACCATTTGGTAGGGCATCGCGCAAATTAATCAGCGTCTTTGACCACGCCATTACGGAGGTGCTGAGTGAAACAACTAACGACCGTTTTCGCAAAATGGTGTTCTAGTATACCAATTTTGCTTTTTTCCCCTTTGCTTTTTGCGCAAGAAGCAAGCGAAGAAGCCTCTTCGCTTAACTTAAGACGCGGTGCTACCGACATCAGTGGGCAGGTATACGACCTCCATATGTTGATGTTCTTCATTTGTGTAGGTATCGCGGTTGTAGTTTTTGGCGTGATGTTCGCCTCAATGTATCTACATAGAAAGTCCCGTGGCGCCAAGCCAGCTAATTTTCACGAAAACGTGAAGGTTGAAATTGCTTGGACCGTTATTCCTTTCCTTATTCTTATCTTCATGGCGGTACCCGCAGCGAATACTCTAATTGCTATGGAAGACACGTCTGAGCCTGACATGACGGTGTTAGTAACAGGCTCTCAATGGAAATGGCATTACAAGTACATGGATAGCGATGTAGAGTTTTATTCTTTACTCGCCACTCAGCGCGAGCAAATAGAGAACAAATTCCAGAAAACAGATAACTACCTGCTTGAAGTTGACCGCCCTCTGGTTATTCCCACAGGTAAAAAAGTACGTTTTCTTATTACCTCTGATGACGTTATTCATTCTTGGTGGGTTCCTGACTTTGCCGTGAAAAAAGATGCCAACCCCGGCTTTATCAATGAATCTTGGGCCAAGGTTAATGAGCCAGGGATCTACCGTGGGCAATGCGCTGAGTTATGTGGAAAAGACCACGGTTACATGCCCGTTGTGGTTATCGCGAAAGAGCCTGCCGAATTTGACAAGTGGATGAACGAGCAAGAAGAAATTGTTCGCAAAGCAAAAGAAGAAGAACAGCGTTTGCTTTCTATGAATATGTCTATGGATGAACTGATGAAAGAGGGCGAGCGAGTATACAACGCAACGTGCGCTGCTTGCCATATGCCAAATGGTGAAGGTTTACCTGGCGTGTTCCCGGCATTAAAAGGCAGCAAGATGGCACTAGAAGATCAGCAAGGTCACATTGACATCGTGCTGCATGGAAAGTCAGGAACGGCCATGCAAGCGTTTGGAAAAATGCTAAGTCTTAAGGAAATTGCCGCCGTAGTCACTTACGAGCGAAATGCCTGGGGCAATAAAACTGGCGATATGGTTCAAGCCAAAGATGTCAACGCAGTGGCAAACGGAAACTAGGAGCAGACAATGAGCAAAGCAACTGAAGTTATTTCGCCAGATACCTCTGCGCCTCATGACGGTCACCTACATGATGACCATGAACACCACGATCATATTCCTAAAGGGATAACGCGTTGGTTGTTTACCACTAACCATAAAGACATAGGCACACTTTACCTGTGGTTTGCCTTTATTATGTTTTTAGTTGGTGGTGCGATGGCCATGGTGATCCGCGCTGAACTATTCCAACCCGGTCTACAAATTGTAGAGCCAAACTTCTTTAACCAAATGACTACGGTACACGGGCTTATCATGGTATTTGGTGCAGTAATGCCAGCCTTTACTGGGCTCGCAAACTGGCTTATTCCCATGATGATCGGCGCCCCTGACATGGCGTTACCGCGCATGAATAACTGGAGCTTCTGGATTTTACCAGGTGCCTTTCTCATTCTATTGAGCTCGCTCTTTATGGAAGGCGGCGGCCCTGCTTTTGGATGGACTTTCTACGCGCCCCTTTCAACGACTTACAGTGGCGATTCGACAGCGTTGTTTGTGTTCTCTGTTCACATTATGGGTATTTCATCCATTATGGGTGCGATTAACGTGATTGTGACCATCTTTAATATGCGTGCGCCAGGCATGACCTGGATGAAAATGCCGCTGTTTGTATGGACGTGGCTTATCACGGCATTTTTGCTGATTGCGGTAATGCCAGTGCTCGCCGGTGCGGTTACCATGGTGTTAACTGATAAGTTCTTTGGCACGAGCTTTTTTGATGCTGCTGGTGGCGGCGACCCGGTTATGTTCCAGCATATTTTCTGGTTCTTCGGACACCCTGAAGTGTACATTATGATCTTGCCCGCTTTCGGCATTATCTCGCAAATTGTTCCTACCTTCTCTCGAAAGCAGCTGTTTGGATACGCGTCTATGGTTTACGCCACGGCGTCGATTGCGCTGCTCTCTTTTGTTGTGTGGGCTCACCATATGTTCACCACGGGCATGCCGGTGTACATGGAAATGTTTTTCATGTTTGCCACCATGCTTATCTCGGTGCCTACTGGTGTAAAAGTGTTTAACTGGGTAGCGACCATGTGGCGCGGCTCACTGAGCTTCGAAATGCCAATGATGTTCGCTATTGCCTTTATTGTGCTGTTCACCATTGGTGGGTTGTCAGGGCTAATGTTGGCGATCACGCCCGTGGACTTCCAATATCACGACACTTACTTCGTTGTAGCCCATTTCCACTATGTACTGGTAACTGGCGCGGTCTTTTCCATCATGGCTGCGGTGTATTACTGGTTGCCTAAATGGACGGGAAAAATGTATGACACAACCTTAGCTAAATGGCATTTCTGGTGCTCATTGGTATCGGTCAATGTGTTGTTTTTCCCTATGCACTTTGTGGGTTTGGCTGGTATGCCACGCCGTATTCCTGACTATGCATTGCAGTTCGCTGATTTTAATAAATGGATAAGCCTGGGTGGCTTTGCATTCGGTTTATCTCAGCTCATCTTTCTTGCCCTGCTTATCAAGGCATGCAAAAAGCAAGGTGAGCCGGTATCAGCGCAAGTTTGGGACGGCGCAGAAGGATTGGAATGGGAAATTCCATCACCCGCTCCTTATCACACGTTTGAAACGCCACCTGTCGTTAAGTAACGGTAGGTGGAGTTGTGAATAGGTCATTCCTTTCAACCGGCAAAAGCCGATGGGAATGACATTCACACATTGCAGGTGGTGAGGGAGATAAACGACTAAGCAAGCGTTTACCAACCTTCATCTATGGATTTACCCGGAGGTCACGTGATGTCACAGCAAAGCGCAAACAACAAGATGGTTATTAAACTTGTTGCTATTGTCATTGGCATGTTTGGCTTCGGCTTTGCCCTTGTTCCCTTGTACGACGTATTTTGCGACGTTACGGGAATTAACGGAAAAACCGAAGGCACGGCTGCGGTTTATCAATCGGTTGAGATTGATGAGTCGCGAGAAGTGACCGTCGAGTTTATTACTCGCACAAATACCGGTATGCCCTGGGAGTTTCGTGCTGAAACCAAGCGCGTGAAAGTGCACCCTGGCGAACTTAATACGGTATCGTTTTATGTGAGAAACCCTGCATCAAGCAATATCGTAGCTCAGGCCATTCCCTCTGTATCCCCCGGAACGGCAGCACTGTACCTGAACAAGACTGAATGCTTCTGCTTCAATCAGCAGCCATTAGATGCGGGTAGTGAAGCCTATATGCCCATGCAGTTTTATGTAGACCCTCAGCTACCTGAAGAAATTACGTTTTTTACCTTGCAGTACACACTCTATGACGTCACAGCGCGAGCCAGTGACCTAACGACAACACCGAATCCCTTTATGGCTTCAACACCATCAAATGGCGAATAGGCCGAAGGGGTAAGGAGAAGAAAATGCAACCCGAAGTACAGAATCACGAATATCAAAAATATTATGTACCCGCACAAAGTCCATGGCCCATCGTAGGGGCCGTTGCTCTATTTCTTATCGCCGTAGGTGCGGGCAATTATGTGGTGCAAGCAACCAAAGGTGAAACAGGCTATGGCGGTCATATCCTTTTAGCGGGGATAGCAGTATTGCTCGTTATGCTTGTAGGTTGGTTTAAAAATCAAATAGACGAATCTATGGCAGGGCTTTACAGCGATCAGCTGGGGCGTTCATATCGACAAGGTATGAGCTGGTTTATCTTTTCAGAGGTGATGTTTTTCGCTGCGTTTTTCGGCGCCCTCTACTACGCGAGATTTATTTCCGTTCCGTGGCTGGGCGGCGCATCGAATAACGCTATGACCAATGAGGTCTTATGGCCGACCTTTGAGGCCATGTGGCCGCTGGTGTCAACCCCAGGCGGCACTACCACACAAGAAATGAGTGCTGCGGGTTTGCCCACAATCAATACGGTTATCTTGCTTATCTCATCTATTACACTGCACTTCGCTCATGTGGGATTAGAGCAAAACAAACGCAAACAGCTAACCCTAATGCTGGGTATCACTATCTTACTTGGATGTGGGTTCTTGTTCCTACAGGTAGAAGAGTACATACATGCGTATCGCGACTTGGGGCTTACGCTTCAGTCAGGCATTTACGGCAACACCTTCTTTATGCTCACAGGGTTTCACGGCATGCATGTGACCCTTGGCACCATCATTCTAATTGTATTGTTTTTTAGGGTCTTGAAAGGCCATTTCACGCCTGAAAACCACTTCGCGTTTCAGGCGGGGAGCTGGTACTGGCACTTTGTAGATGTGGTGTGGGTCATGCTCTACATCTTTGTTTACGTACTTTAAAAGGGAGCCCCAAACTCAGTAAGGCCTTGGGTTTGGGGTAATTAAACCGGTACCAATAGCGATAAGAATAATAATAACAATGACGGCAGAAGTGAGCACGCGTCGACCAATGTACTTACTCATAGGCCCTTTTGATGTGTCATTTTTCATCATGATTCGCATCGCCATGAACAAGTTCACAATCATGTACAGCACTAACGCAACAAGGACTATTTTTATCAACATATTCACCTCTGTTTTTATTCTAATTTTGCATGGTGCGAAATAATCATGTTTTCTCGCACTCGCCACGTTATTCCTTGGTTACTCACGGGCTTTAGTGTGGCGATTATGTGCGGTTTAGGGTACTGGCAACTTGATCGCATGGTCCAAAAGCAACAACGCTTAGCTAGCATAGCGCAAAAGCAAAGTAATGGAACCTTGAGTTTAGAAGAGGCGTTGTCTCATGATGATCCTCGGGATATTACCGTATCGTTCAGCGGCGCAATAGACGCTAACCATGTATTGCTATTAGATAATCAGATTCACAATCAGCGGGTGGGGTTCGATGTCATCGTACCGGTAAATACCAATGTCGGGTGGCTCCTGGTTAACTTTGGCTGGGTGCCTGCGCCAGACTTAACGCGCACGTTACCGGATATAAGTTTTACAAGCCAAACGCGCGAATTTATCGGCGTGCTTAGCGTGCCGGGTAACAACCCCTTAGTGAAAGAAACCAACATGGCTTTGTCGCAAAGCCCCGCGCTGGTGCAACGCATAGAATTCCCTGCACTAAGCAACGCCTTAGAGCGCAAACTTTTACCCTTTATTCTTCACCTTACCACGCCTGACCCCGCGTTTATTCGCGAACATCAGGCCGTCGTAATGTCTCCTGAAAAGCACCTTGGCTATGCAGTTCAATGGTTTGGTTTAGCCATGGCCGCTGCAGCCATTGGCGGCTTTGCAATTAGTAAGAAAGGACGTAGTTATGAGTAATGCTGCTTCGAAAAAAACATTAATTATTATGGTAGCCGTGTTTGTTTTACCTGTTGTTTTGGCAAAGCTCGCACTTGATAACGATTGGTTTACTAAAGGCGCGACAAATAAAGGTCAGCTGCTCGCGCCGACCATCGACATGAGTGCGCTTTTAGAAAACGCGGAACCTAAATGGCGTTTGTTGTATGTGATGCCAAGTAAATGTGACGCAGTGTGCGAGAACGCACTTTTTAGCATTAACCAAGTGTGGCTTGCGCTAGGTAAAGAATCGGACCGTGCTCAAGCAGTGGTCGTTACTACCGCTTCAAGCGACCAAACTGCGATAGCCGCGCTAGAAGACTACCCTTTTGTCGAAACCTTACCCGTTACTACATCAACGGCGCTTGCCTCTAGCAGTGTTTATATTGTTGATACGCAAAATAACGCCATGCTCTTTTACGACATTAAAGACGATAGAAAAGACGCCGTGATGGAAAGCCGCAACATGCTGGCAGATATGAGAAAGCTCCTTAAATTATCGCGTATAGGATAACGGCCATGAAAAAATTAACCCTATTCAGTATTTTTCTGGCAGCGGTCGTTATTATTCTCGGTGCGTATACGCGTTTGACCGACGCTGGGCTAGGATGTCCCGACTGGCCTGGATGCTACGGTAACCTAACCGTGCCTTTGAGTGAGGAAAAAGTGGCACAAGCTAACGCCGCTTTTCCTGAACGTCCAGTTGAGGCATTTAAGGCGTGGAATGAAATGATTCACCGCTATTTTGCAGGAACGCTGGGGCTGTGTGTACTGGCTATTGCCATTATTGCTATTCGGCAACGCGACAAAAGCACGCCCGTTAAATTACCTCTGTTACTGCTAGGGCTCATTATCTTCCAGGCAGCACTTGGTATGTGGACCGTGACGCTCAATCTCCTTCCCGTTGTAGTTATGGGGCATTTGCTGGGGGGCTTCTCTGTGCTCTCTTGCCTGTTTATTCTCTACCTCCGTTTGCGCAACACCGCAGTCGATGCATCGAAAACTAAACAAGCGCCCATAGCGTCAGCTATGCATGAACAAGGCATTACCGACTTACCTCAAGCCAAATTCTTTCAGCGAAACCTTAAACTTTTCGCCTTCATTGGGCTTGGCGTGCTTGTTACCCAGATTGCTCTTGGTGGATGGACTTCTGCCAATTATGCTGCGTTGGCCTGTACGGAAATGCCGGTCTGTGAAAGCGGTTGGCAGGAAAGAATTGATTTGGCAGGTGCATTCAGTGTGCCTGACGCAGACAACTATGAGTTTGGTGCTCACGATTACGGCGAACGAGTTACCATGCACATAGTGCATAGGTTCGGCGCGGTCATCACGTTTTTATACTTGCTAGCACTAGGTATAAGTGTGTTGGTAAGCCGCTACACCACAAGTAAACAAAAATATGTGGGTGCGTTTATGTTGGTAGCATTATGCACGCAAGTGGCATTAGGACTTAGCAACATTATCTTTATGCTGCCACTGGCTGTCGCTGTAATGCATAACGCGGTCGCAGCTGTGTTACTTCTCTCCCTACTCAACCTCATTTTTACCGTATTTTTGGCACTAGAAAACGATAACGTCTTCGGTACAGAAAAACGAAATACAGGCTCATTCTCAGGTTCGAAATCACTGCAGGGGGCAGGTGCATTTAGCATCCACGAAGCGCCTTTGCACGACCCTTTAAACGCGTCAACGTCTTCTCATATTCTCCCTAAAGCACCAGGAGGTTTCCATGGCTAAATCGGTCTCTTTACATGCGCGTACTTCACGTCAGCACAATGTAGTCACGTGGCGAGATTACTATGAAATGACTAAGCCTAATGTCGTCATGTTGTTGCTGTTAACCGCGTTAGTAGGAATGTGTTTAGCTACGCCTTCGTGGGTAAACGCAACCGTACTTATCTGTGGCTTATTGGGTATTGGTATGTTGTCTGCATCTGCTGCGGTTATTAATCACGTTGTCGACCATAAGATAGATAGTGTGATGGCGCGTACATTTAATCGCCCCGTCGCAAAAGGCAAGGTTAGCGTAAACAACGCGCTGTGGTTTGCAGGCGTTTTAGGTGTGGTTGGATTTGTAGTGTTGGCTCTTTTTGTGAATATGCTAACCGCGTGGTTAACCTTAGCAAGTTTAGTAGGCTACGCGTTTATCTACACGATGTATTTAAAGCGAGCGACACCGCAAAACATCGTGATTGGCGGTTTAGCAGGGGCTGCTCCACCGCTTCTAGGTTGGACCGCGGTTACAGGGGAAATACATGCCCATGCCCTGCTTTTAGTGCTAATTATCTTTACCTGGACGCCGCCGCATTTTTGGGCGCTCGCTATTCATAGAGAAAAAGATTACGCCAAAGCGAAGGTGCCTATGCTGCCGGTAACCCACGGTGTGTCATTTACGAAAACGTCAGTGTTGCTGTATACAGTATTGTTGGGGCTTGTATGTTTGCTGCCCTACCTTACAGGCATGAGCGATCTCATTTATTTGATTGGCTCAAGTGTGCTTAACATTGGGTTTTTATACTATGCATTAAAGTTAAAATTCGATGCAGAGCCACAAACTGCAATGAAAACTTTTAGGTTTTCAATTATTCATCTCATGGTATTGTTTGTCGTATTACTCTTAGATCACTACATACCACTGAGTTTATGAATCAACGAACTACCGTCGGCCTTGTTGCATTTTTAGCGCTATGTGCAGGCATCGTAGGGGCGCTGTATATCGCGCCCCCAAATGTTGAAAGTCAGCCTGAATACTTTCAGACTTACCCAGAGCCGAGAGCATTATCACCGTTTTCACTTACATCTCATGAAGGTGAAGTGTTTGATGATTCGTCGCTTGAAGGGCAGTGGAGCTTAGTATTTGTGGGCTATACCTTCTGCCCCGATATTTGCCCAACTACCATGGCTGAATTGAACGGTATATATCCTGAACTAAAAGCATTAAATAGTGTCGAACCTATTCGAATTGTTTTTGTATCCGTTGATCCAAATCGCGATTCAATTGAAAGACTTTCAGAGTATGTGAGCTATTTTAATGAGGAGTTCATTGCCGTAACTGGAGAGCACAAGGCGCTATTCCCGTTTGTACGTAATTTAGGAATGATGTATGCCATTGCTGAAAGTACCGATAACCCCAACTATTTAGTTGATCACAGTGCATCTGTCGTACTTGTCGACCCTGAAGCTAGGGTGATAGGAAGATTCAAACCAAAAAGAGAGCCAGGAAAGCTATCGATAAGTGATTCCCAGCAAATATTGGCTGATATGCCAATAATAATCTCGAAGCAGTAATATGGAAATCAAAATAAGGCAAGGTGTGGCATCTGATGCTGCGCAAACTACGCCGCTTATATTGAATGCGGCGCAGTCTTTGTTAACGTCTATTTTTGGACAAAATAAAAATAAAACAGCTGAGGGCTACCTGTCTCATGCATGGGAACTCGGTGGCGGGCAATATGGCTTTAAGAATCATTGGGTGGCGTGTAGCGGTGACGAAGTACTCGGCGTTGTGACCTCTTGGCACAGCAAACTAGGTGCAACATTTGATAGGGCAACCCTTGATAGCATCACATCGTACTTTACCCTCGATGAGGCTATGACAGTGCTCATGCGTAATCAGACCGTGGCCATCAATCTTACGCCGCCTACTAATACCGAACTCATGATAGGCCATCTCTCTGTTGAAGAAAGTGCCCGTCGAACGGGCGTGGGAACGATACTGGTTGATGCTATGCAAGCGCGAGCAGAAAAACTGAACAAACGTAAAGTGGTACTAGATGTTGAAGTGTCGAACGTGCCAGCCATTCGTTTCTATCAGCGTCATAGGTTTGTGGAAGAGTCGATAAATAAAGGTTTTATTCGATTTTCTAAACCTGTATAGGTAAACGTTTTCTTATATAAGCGCGAGCCCAATCGATATGCGCTCGCGCTCAAGCATAGATGTGCCTTATCGACATGCCCTAGTCTGGGTAATTGCCGTTCTCATCTGCCACAAAGAAGGGCGTAGAGTACCAATAATAACGCCCTGATTGCGCATTAGACGGTGCTGTACAATTCACACGTGAACGTCCTACTGGAAGGGTTTCATCAAGGATAAACGTAAGCACATTTTCTTCTAGGCTAGTCTCGATAGGGTCGCCGCCGAAAAAACAATTTACTTGTGTAAGGCGAACATCGTCACTGTCTATCGTTAAACTAATGGGCGATGACAGGTTTCGCGCTGTCATACGAGGGTCTTTATGTGAGCTTTGCGTCAATGGCATGGCAAGACTATTAAGCTTGGTCTTTAGCGTTGCCAAATTGGCGTAAGGACCGGCCGCGGGGAAGCGCGGTAGTGCCTGCATGTCGCTAGATGGGCCCACAGCCCCGGAATGCTGCCCGAATCCTATGTAACCTTCAGCTTTGAGCTTATTTGCGAGCGCCGTGTTGTATTCACCAAACGGGTACGCTAAATATTTAAGGCTAATATCCAGTTTATCTTCAATCTTCTTTTCAGCACTTTCTACGTTCTGCCAAACTTTCTCCAGCCATGCGCGCTCGCCCATTGCTTGCTCACCGTTTAGCATATGAAGGTGGTCTAGCGTGTGGTTGGCAAAAACAACGCCATCGTTATGCATAGCAATAACTTGCTCCCATGTTAGCTGCTTAGGACCTACGCCAATTTCATCAGGGTTGATAAACACGGTATAGGGAAAACCTAGGTCAGCCAGTATTGGGTGAGCATTGTCTAAAATGTTTGCGTAGCCATCGTCAAACGTAATCGCAACCGCATTTTCTGGCAGTGTAGTGTTGTGTTGTATCGCAGAAACAACGTCCTGAAGCGAAACAACAGTGTGGTGTGCGTCCAAGTATTCCATGTGCGATTTAAAGGCTTCTGGCGAAATACTGGTACTGGCTGGTGTTGAAGACGACACATGGTGATAAAGCAAGATGGCGGCGTTAGGCGTGGTGCTCACACTAGAGTCGATGTTACTACCACTTTGTTCCTTTGTAGTGGAAGTCGCATCAGCAACAGGGTTTGCATCTGAGCTTGAAGCAATGCTAGGTGAGACCAACAAAACATTGAAAATTCCCGCAAGCATTGGAGATAAGATCTTCAAACGCGTACGACTCGTCGTTCTATTTTGAATTACATTGTTGGTTTTCATATCATCATCCACTGAGTGCCTAATCAAATTCAATAGCATGGTAAACTCCAAATAATGCGACTTGGCCAATCTTATACATGGTCAAGCTGGTACACATTTCACTTATGCCGCTGCATAGGTTGATAGTATATAGCGAAATTAACCCCTACTGAGATCATTTATGTCCCCTGCCCAACTAACTCAGCGCTCCTTTTTTGACGACCATTCCCGTCTGTTGGCGTTAGCGCTTCCCATGATCTTAGCGAATATTACTACGCCTCTATTAGGTTTGGTGGATACCGCGGTTTTGGGACACATGTCTTTACCAGCCATGCTTGCAGGGGCTTCGGTGGGCGCACTTATCTTAACGCAAATATACTGGGTGTGCGGGTTTCTTCGCATGTCATCAACAGGCTTGAGTGCACAAGCTAAAGGCTCACCGAACAATACATTAGAGTCAGCAAAAGTGCTGTGGCAAACGGTGGCGGTTGCTCTAGTGCTGGGGGCTGTGGTACTTGCTCTTCAATCTCCTATCTTGTCTATAGGCTTAGCTTTAACTCAGCCAAACAGTGAAGTTGCCCTGCATCTTCAAGACTATTTTTCGACGCGGGTATGGGGCGCACCAGCTGCCATGCTTAATCTGGCATTAGTTGGATGGTTAGTAGGGCAGCAAAAAACGCGCAGCGTCATGGCTATTCAAATTGTGGGAAATTTATTGAATGCGGGACTCGATGTAGTGTTTGTGTTCGGGCTTGGTTTGTCTGTAGCTGGCGTGGCGCTGGCCAGTGTTATCGCTGAGTATACCATGGCTATAATGGCGCTAGCGGTGGCGTTTAAGCGCGTCGGCGGTGTCGCGGTGAGTGCATCGTGGTTTAACCGTGCAGCTCGGAAGGTACTGATGAAACTTAATGGTGACATGCTATTGCGCAACTTAGCATTACAGGGCTGCTTAGCGTTTCTCACCATTCAAGGTGCCCGTTACGGCGAAACGTCGGCGGCCGTCAATGCCATACTCATGCAGTTCTTTGTTCTTATTGCATTGGGACTTGATGGCATAGCCTATGGTGTGGAAGCGCTGGTGGGTGAAGCCAAGGGGGCGTCTGACAGCAGCGAAGTGAAACGACGCACCTACCAAGGGTTAGTCTGGTCGAGTATTTTTGCCCTTATTTATAGCTTGATATTTTTCGCTGGCGGTGAGGCTATTATCGCGCTGCTTACCGAGCATAGTGACATTGTAAAAGCTGCGCTACCTTATCTTGGTCTAATGGTATTACTTCCTCTATTAGCGCATTGGTGTTTTTTGTACGATGGCGTATTTGTTGGTCTTACCCGAGCCAGCGCAATGAGAAATACCATGATAATAAGTGCGTTAGGGGTGTATTTCCCCGTTTGGTATCTCACGCAAGATCACGGTAACGTCAGCCTTTGGTATGCTCTCCTTGCCTTTTTACTCGCTCGCGGTGTGACATTGGCCTGGAGCTTTTATCGTTTAGATAAACGCGGTGAGCTAGCGACACCGCAAAGCTAGTGTTTTATAACGCTTCGCTGACCTTACTTAGGGAAGGCGTGCTGAGCACGGTGACTCTCTCAGTTTTTCTAGGGCATCATTCAGTATTATTTTTTTTGCTACTGTGTTTTTTGCGCGGTTCTTTTTTGCACAATGATAATAGTGTGTAGTTCAGGGTGCTGATCGAATTCAACGTGACGAACAAACCCGCCTGCTTCTATCAATATTTCTATGTATCTATGTAGCCCCAGCGAGGCGTAGTAGAATTCTGGGCCCATCACTTTGTTTGTGTGTTGACCGCTTTCACCTGTACCCCCACAGCTAAAAAGCAAAACACCATCATCGTTTAAATGATCCACTAGCTTCTTAAGCAAAGGCTCTTGCTGCGTTAGGGGAATATGCCAAAAGCTATCCCAAGCACTAATAAACGAATAGTGTTTGGGGATAGTGAATGTACACACGTCGGCGCAATAGAAGGTATGAGCGGGTAATTGGGACGCCGCAATGGCCAGCATATCTTTGGAAACATCAATGCCTTCGTAAGTTAGCCCTGCGCGCTCGATAACCGGGACAAAACGATTGGTGCATCCGCAACCTATGTCTAGTGCGTAACCTCGTTTCTTTGGTTTGTCTTTATTACTCGCTTCGCCCTTACCAAGCGCTTCTCCCTTATCAAGCGCTTCGCTGGGCACCGTATCAGGCTCTTGTGATGGGGTGTCCGCTAAAAATGACAATGCTTTTTGGTAGGCGGTTAACCCATTTTTCTGATTAAATTCAGGACGAGTCCAAAGGTGTGTAATGGTGTCGTAGGCCTTGCCAGTTTCTTCAGGTGTCATATTCCCTCTGTTAGCTGAGCTTTTTCTGGTTCAAGGTTAATTCATCTAGCAACAATGTATAGTGCAAAGTGCAAAGAAGAGAAAAGGCGAAACCCGTTTAGGATATTGAGCGGCCGGACAGCAACACCTATGCAGTTTCGTTTGGTTAGGGCTTATATGTAGACTTAACTAGGCATTACCCAAAGCGCTATTACTCAAAGGGCTATTACTCAAAGGGCTTTGGGCCAAATAGACAGCTTAAAGCAAATAGCCTGCAAAAAGAGCGTGATCATTTAAGCAGGCAGCACTACAGCTATTTTCTTACGATGTGCGTGGCACAGAGCTTGTTGCCCGCTGGGTCTCGCAGATAAGCAAGATACAGTTGGCGTTCCCCATTGCCTCGAATACCCGGTGGGTCCTCGCATGGCACGCCCCCATTCTCGCTTCCTACTTTATGCCATTCATCAACGATGTCTGGTGTTCGAGCGGCAAGGCCGAGTGTGGTGCCATTACCGTGTGTGGCAGCCTCTCCGTTAATCGGCTTTGTTAGCGCTAAAATACCTTTTGGCGTATAGTAAAAAACCCGTCCGTATTCATCAAAAACGCCTGGTTCGTATCCTAATACTCCTAAAATAGCATCGTAGAATTTTTTTGATGCTTCAAGGTCGTTCGCACCAATCATTACGTGGCTAAACATAGCTGTGTCCTCTGAAAATAGTAGGGCCAATTCCCTTTTATCAAAGTTAGGTTATGTGTATTTCGCTACTTACCCTTTGCTAACGCTTTAGGGAGCTAATGCAAAATCTACCGCAGCTGAAGCATGGATAGCGGTAGTATCGTATAACTTAACTTTGGTGTGATGTTGTTGAACTAATAAGGCAATTTCTGTGCAGCCTAAAATGATGCCTTCAGCACCCTCGGCCGCCAGTTCATTTATAATGTCAATATACGCGTTACGGGATTCAACACAAATCACGCCCTTGCATAATTGTTCATAAATAATGTTATGAACCGTGTCTCGTTGTTGGGCATTTGGAGTAACAACCTCAATGCCAAAAATCTCTTTAAGGCGGGATGTATAAAAGGTTTGTTCCATGGTGAAGCGGGTGCCCAGTAGCCCAACTTTCTTAACCCTATCTTGTTGCAACACGCACCCCGTAGCGTCGGCAATGTGAATAAGTGGAATAGTGATCTTCTGCTCTATGTCAGCTGCTACTTTGTGCATGGTATTGGTACAAATTAATATGGCTTTTGCACCCGCAGTTTCTAAGTGCTTCGCCTCGCGGATCAGTATATCGGCGGTTTTATCCCATTCTCCTTTATGCTGAAGCTGCTCTATGTGGGCAAAGTCAACGCTGCTTATTATCAGCGGTGCGCTATGAAGGCCGCCAAGTCGAGCATTAACACCACGGTTTATGGCTTGATAGTAACTGACCGTTGATTCCCAACTCATTCCGCCAAGCAGGCCCAGCTTCTTTGTTGTATTCACTACAGCTCCTTTTCATATTGTTAGGCACTTTGCGCAACCTCTAATCTACCTATAACCCGAGACGAGCGCTAGGCGAACATAAATGAACGGGAGACAGCTTCGCAATGTAGAGTATGGCGTATGGGTAAAACTGAATGCAATCAGACTGGCTTACATTAAGAATAGGGCAAGAAGGTATGGCGTAGAGCAGGAAGTAATCAGAATTTAGGCGGTGGCTTTTTGTTTTTTATAAACGAAAAACGCTGAATAAAAATTCCCCAGTAACCCAACATGGCGATAGCGAAACCGACAAATAATATAAGAAGGCTCAGGTAATGCAGCGTGATATGAAGTTCACTTAAGGTAAACAACAGCAAGACGCCGACAACGAAAATAGATAGACCTATTTTGAATCGTTGCCAGCTTTTGTGAATGTCTTGCTTTAGCATGAGATAGTTATCGAGATATACACTTAAGCAAGTGCAATATTACGCTTAGTAGTAAGAGTGCTCACCCGCTTGGTGCTCAGTCGCATCGCGCACGCCCTTAAGCTCGCCAGCGAATTGCTCAACCATTTGCTTCTCAATACCTTCTTTAAGCGTTACGTCTACCATTGAGCAACCATTGCAGCCGCCGCCGAACTGAAGTATGGCATAGCCGTCATCAGTCAATTCTGTCAATACAACATTGCCACCATGGCTCGCTAACTGAGGATTGATTTCCGACTCAATCATATAGTTAATTCGCTCAATTAATGGTGCGTCGTCAGACACTTTACGCGCTTTAGCATTAGGTGCTTTTAAGGTTAACTGTGAGCCCATTTGATCGGTAACGTAGTCAATTTCCGCTTCCTCTAAATAAGGCGCGCTTTCTTCATCTACGACCGCATCGAAACCATTAAATGGCAAACGGGTATCTGTTTCTTCAACCGCGTCTGGTGGGCAATAGGACACGCCACACTCAGCCGACGAAGTGCCTGGATTTACGACGAATACACGAATATTCGTGCCAGACTCTTGTTTACTCAACAGTTTTACGAAGTGAGCCTGGGCTTCTTCTGATATAGTTATCATCAGCAAGTCCTACATATTTTGAAATTTGGATTATTGTATCAAATTTACCTGAGTAAAACAGTCAGGTATTAATTAAATAAATTATTCCAGTGAATCGAATTTGTTGAGAGGCGTGCACGTCGACACTATTCTCAACCATAACAACAAGACGGGAAGCGCTATGTTCGCGAAATTGCATTACACCGCCAAAAAGAATCCATTCTCACTCGTTTCATTATTAGCCCTTGGTACCATCGCCTTTGGGGCAACAGCCAGTCAGAAATCATTAGCACATCCCGCCTCTGCTTCAACTGTTACTATTGCACCTGATGTAGGCGGGCAGCCGGTGACAGCATACTTACCTGACACGGTATCCTACAACCCAGCTATTCCCACGCCTGAATCGATACTAGGCGCCAACATTGGCGAGTGGCATGTGCGTCACGACCAAGTCGTCAATTATATGAAACTACTTTCCGAGAAGTCTGACCGTATCACCATTGAAGAAACCGGCCGTACTCACGAAAACCGCCCACTTCTGTTACTGACAATCACAGCGCCCTCAAATAGAAACAATATTGAGGCGATGAGGCAGCAACACATTGATGCAATGGAAAGCGGCAAGAAAGTAGGTAGCGATGCTCCCCTTATTTTCTACATGGGCTACAGTATTCACGGTAACGAGCCTTCCGGAACCAATGCTTCACTTGCGTTGGCTTATTATTTGGCCGCGGCTGAAGGTAAAGAAATTGATGCCTTGTTGAATAACAATATTGTGCTGTTTGATCCGTCTTTCAACCCCGATGGGCTTTCTCGATTTGCTCAGTGGGCAAATATGCACAAGGGCAAGCAGCTGGTTTCTGACAGTCGACATCGTGAACACGATGAGGGGTGGCCGTCAGGTCGAACAAATCATTACTGGTTTGATTTAAACCGCGACTGGCTATTACTGGCGCACCCAGAGTCGCAGGCGCGAATTAAACAGTTTCATAAATGGCGCCCACATATCCTCACCGATTTTCATGAGATGGGGACAGACAGCACCTATTTTTTCCAGCCTGGTGTGCGCTCGCGTAAAAATCCACTGACGCCTGATGAGAACGTTACGCTAACTGAAGCGCTTGCCCAGTATCACGCTGCCGCGTTTGATGAGCAAGGGGAGCTCTATTTTACCCAAGAAGCGTTTGACGATTTCTACGCAGGCAAAGGCTCGACCTATCCAGATTTACACGGCAGTGTGGGTATTCTTTTTGAGCAAGCAAGCTCACGGGGCCACATTCAGGACTCTATTAATGGCAAGCTTGCCTTCAAAGACACCATAGCAAATCAAATTACTACGTCTTTAAGCACTTTTAGAGGCGCATTGGCAAATAAGGCTGCTATTCTCCATTATCAATCGGGTTTTGTTAAGAGCACAAAGTCACTGGCTGAAAAGGATGAGCAGGTAGGTTTTGTTGTTAGTGCATCGAATGACACAGCTCGCTTTAACGCATTTGTTGCATTGCTTGAACAGCATCATATTAATTACGAGGTGTTAACGAAAGATGTTGAGGTAAGCAAAGTTCGCTATGGTGCAGGTAGCGCGATTTATATTCCTTCAAACCAGCCTCAATACCGTTTAGTAAAGTCAATTTTCTCTACCCAAACCTCGTTTGAGAACAACACGTTTTACGATGTATCAACGTGGAATTTGGCTTTGGCTTTCAATTTGGATTACGCGCCTCTAGATAGGGGCGATGCGCGAAGCCTAAAACTTAGCGACAGCACCGCACTTGCACAACCCGCACTTAATGATATTCACCCAGAGGCATACGCGTATGCGTTTTCATGGCAGCAGTACTATGCGCCAGCCATGCTGCAAACGTTATTGGAAGCTGGCGTTAAGGTGCGTAGTAGTGAAGAAGCGTTTTCCGCTATTAAATACGATGGCAACAGCATTGAGCTTCAGCCTGGCAGCATAGTTGTACCGAAAGGGCTGGGTCAGCCAGAAAACTTGGCGGCCATTTTGCGCGATGCGCAACAGCAACTTCAGGTGCCTGTGTTTAGTTTGCGCAGTGGGTTAACACCCACTGGGCACGATTTGGGTAGCCGGAGCATGGCACCTGTTACCTTGCCACAGGTGTTAATAGTGGGCGGCGAAGGCACCAGTGAATACGAAGCAGGTGAAATATGGCACTATTTCGACACAAAAGTGGGGCTGGCTGCCAGTATTGTTGAGCAACAACATCTGACAAGCGCGCTTAATAATCCTAGCATTACTTATACGCACCTTTTATTCCCTAGCGGTGGATATCGCTTTACCGAAAGTGAAAGAACTCAAATTGAACAGTGGGTGAAAGCCGGTGGCGTGATCGTGGGGCAGAAATCCGCGTTGCGTTATTTCGCTCAACATAAATGGTTAGACGTAGAAATTGTTAGTCGAGAGAGTATTGATAACGCGTTCGATGAAAGCGAACTCAGCTATAAAGATGGCGCATCGTTATACGCCAGAAAGTTGGTGGCTGGCGCTGTGTTTGAAGCCAATATCGACAATACTCATCCATTATTCTACGGCTATGATGACGACACACTGCCTATGTTTAAAACCAATAATATGATAGTGGAGGCCAGTAGCTCACCCTTTATAACACCTGCACGCTACACTGATGAGCCTCTCATGGCTGGGTTTAGTGACAAAAGAATGGTTGCGCTAATGGCTGAATCAACTGCTGTGACGACTCAAAAAATGGGGCGCGGCGTTGTCATTGGCTTTACCGACAATACGCAGTTTAGAGGGTACTGGTATGGCACGAACAAGATGCTGGCCAATGCAATCTACCAGTCTCACTTTATTCGCTAAATCAGCTTGAAAGGCGCGGCGAATGCCGCGCTTTTCATTATCACCGCTTCTGATCACTAGGCTTTCTGATACAGACTGCTTTTAGGTGGTGGCGTAAATGCCGCGACCCACACCTGAATGTGTAAATTTGGGTAGCGTTTTTTGAGCCTTTTACTCAATGTATTCACGGTCACGCCGGTGGTGAGTACGTCATCGACAATTGCAACGCTGAAGTTGCTGCCATCTTTATTACCTTGCGCTATTGCTATCTCATCATCGATACACTGAGTCGATAGGCTAAATACACGGCTTGCGTTTTCGGCTCTCGCCATTTTGGATAAGTGATGCTGCACGCTAAAGCCCCGTCGTTTGGCCCACGACTGGTTAACTGGAATATTCAGCTCACTGCTTATGCTTTCACACAGAAGCGTAGCCTGATTGTAGTGCCGTGTAGCAAGTCGCCATGCACTAATTGGCACCGGAAGCAGCACATTGGGCACTGATAAAGTGCACTGTCGCATTTTATGGACAAACCAGTTACTTAATACTTTTCCTGCCGTAAGGGAATGCGTAAACTTTAACTGGTGAACCAGCGATGACATTGGCCACGTATGAAGTCCCAAAACGCGTAACGCGTCATAGTGGCTATGCTTGACGTGGCCTGCCACAGGGCCATATTGAAGTAGGTTACTTCCGTGCAACGTGGCATCGAAAAAAAATATGTCATCTTCACACCAGTGACATACTGGCGTAGGACTTGCCTGATAACATAGCAAGCATGAAAGGTTCATAGTGTTGATTCCATCAACTTCCTTGAATTGTCGAATGTCGACCTGTTTTCATTATTTCGTGTTGCCTCAAAAACACGTGACTGCCTAAGGAGGTGTAAATGGAAAGTTTGCATACAAACGGCGAGCTTGTCACCCGTACTCAGGGTACAGGCGTAGATGTGGTATTTCTTCATGGTTGGGGTATGAACAGCGGAGCGTTCACATCCTTTATTCCTTATTTAAGCGATAATTTTCGCGTCACCACCATAGATCTTCCTGGGTTTGGAGAAAATGCAGAGTTCGTCCCGTCACCGTATAACGTGGAAACATTGGCTCAATCCATTGTGAACCAGCTTCCAAACCAGTGTGTGTTGGTTGGGTGGTCATTAGGTGGACTAGTTGCGCAAAAGTTAGCGCTGTTAGCACCAGAAAAACTTACCGGACTGGTAACGATTGCTTCAACACCCCGATTTATAGCAGGGCCTTGTTGGCCGGGTATTGCTGCCGATTTACTTTCAATGTTCGAGACTCAGCTTGAAAAGAACTATCAGAAAACACTGGAACGTTTTTTGGCAATTCAAGCGATGGGCAGCGAAACGGCAAAGCAGGATATTAAGGCGATCAGAGAACAGGTAACCCAATTCCCAGATCCCGCCGAGGAAGCGCTTAAGAAAGGTTTACGCATATTGTCTACTGAAGACATGCGTCAAGACGTGGGGCGAATAACTACACCCACGTTACGACTGTATGGCAGGTTAGATAGTCTAGTGCCGACCAGCGGAATAGATCATATATGTGAGCTACATCCGCAGGCCGATACCGTTGTTCTGCCTCATGCGTCGCATGCGCCGTTTATTTCACATCCTCAGCAAACTGCTGACATTTTATTTCGCTTTGCCGCTGGCGTTTACCAGCAAAAGGCGTCTTAATAGAGCGATGACATGAAGCTTCAAACCGCGGCTTGCCGATAGTTTGAAGCTTTTCTTATCTTTGACAGCTTAATAAAAATCGCCTGCTTACAATAAGTTAATGACAGGGTGTGATACATGTCTTTCCATTTGTGTGAAATTGGTTAATAATTGCACATGAGAGGTTAGGGGTAGTGTATGACAAGTATTGATGGTTTAGGTGCAGGCTCTGCATTTGCAGCGGCTCAATATGGTTTACAAAATGCCAGCGACGGAATTTCGCAGGCAGCATCAAATATTGCTCAGCGAACTGCTGAGGATGCGGTAGCACCCGCTCAACCTATTGCGACCAATACCGACACAATAAACACGTCATCGAATTCAACGTCTACCTCCACGCGTCTCACTGACGACTTAATCGCGCTCAATGTAAACGAACGTAATGCCCAAGCCTCTGCCAAAGTATTAGGTGTTGCCGATGAGATGCTTGGTACCATCATAGACGTGCTTGCGTAGGTGGAACAGTTACGGTGAATATCGTTACACCAATCCTTAACGCCATTGCTTATCCCACGGCGAACATAAATACAGAGTCTGCACGTAGAGATAACGTGCAGCGAGAAACTATTCCCCAAGCGTCAGATTCCCAGCAAGGGGCTTCTCAAAAAGGCTTAGGGTCAGAAGCCGATAAAGCGAAGAGCCCCGGCCAGCCGCCAGCGCCGGTTACTTACGAGCGCCCTCAGGTACAAACAGAACTTCAAGCTGCCTTTCAAAACGTATTTGGGCAACAGAAAGATAATGCGCAAGATGAGAGTGCAGGCAAGCAGGGCGCGCAAGACAGGCAACAAGAACAGCAAGAGAAACAAGACGCTGCTGAAATTGAGCAGTTAAAAGCCCGGGATCAGGAAGTAAGGGTTCACGAGCAAGCGCATGCTTCAACAGGCGGTCAGTACGCCGGTGCTCCGCAATATGAATACACTACAGGCCCTGACAATAAACGCTATGTGACCGATGGCGAAGTGTCGATTGATGTTTCAGAAGAAAAAACGCCTGAAGAAACGCTGAAAAAAATGGAGCAAGTGCGCGCAGCCGCCCTCGCACCAGCTGAACCTTCATCACAAGATTTAAAAGTGGCTGCAGAGGCTTCTCAAAAAGCCACAGAGGCCCGTAGCGAGATTGCCAAAGGCCAAACAGAAACAGCTTCAACAGGTTCTACCTCAGCACAAAGCAATGGCATTGTTGCAGACTCAGGGGCAGCCTTGCAGCCCGATACAAATATAGGCACCGCAACCGATTCTATTGCGAATATGGTGTTAGATAATCAATCCTCATCAGCAGACACACAAGGCTTTCAGGCAAATGAGTCTAATGCGATGCAAACACGAATTGGCCGAATTCAAAATACTTATTTGCAAGCTTACACCCCCTCTAGAGAAGGTTTATCGCTTCAAGCATGATAACGTGCATTTAACGCTAGCTGCTTAACATTGCACGAACGATTTAGCCCGTCATAGCTAAGGGCTAAATCGCGAAAAAAGCACTTTCACTTCCCTTGCATTGCCTTAAAACCAGCAGGGCTTAATAATCCAGTATTGCCTTTGTAAACGGATATTTAGGTGAGCCGCCAGTGATGTCTGAAAGCACCGAGTTCATGGTATCTACGTCGCTATCGAAGCCGCCGTGGGACGTGGCGGCGGTGGCATCACCTTCTTTCCCTTCACTGTACTTAAACGTCACGTTAGGCAGCGGCTGATTAAACACAGCCATACCTAACAAGGGCATCTCTGGTTTGGATTCAAACGCATTTGATACTAAATAGAGCAACGACTTCTGGTAAATACGCGCCACGTGGTCATCTTTTTCCAACGCTTCAGATAAGTTGTAAACCGTGGTCGATTCAATGTGTTTCCTTTCTATAAGCGCAGAGAGCTTTTCGTTGAACAAGGGGTAGCTAATGGCTGGAGCCAGTAAATGCAGACTCTTAATCGTTATGTTTTCATCAACTTTAGACAGCCTAGATAGGCTGTGTGCATGAAAAATAGAGCCTGCCGAATGACCGACGACATGCAGCTTAATATCTGAATTGTCTTTCAAGTAGGCGGCCAATTGCGTTAGGAAATACGTACCATCTGATGTGGTACGGGTAAAAGGCGTGCAAGCGTCTGATTTCATTTCTCGCCACAGTGCGCCGCCTACTTTACGTGTTGCCCATTCTAGTATGCGGTCGGTGTAGTCAGTGAAGGCTCCAACTTTGTTGCTAATCTCTTTATTCTTAAAGCCCAGAATATCTTTGAGTTCTTCTAGCATACCCGTGTCGTACATGAAGTGAATGGGGTAAATATCGTTTTTAAGAAAGGTGTCTTTCATGGCAGCAATGCGTTTAGCCGAAGCTTTTATGCTATTTAAGCCGCCGTGTGCATATAGCATTACATGGCGATGGTTACTGTCAGAAAGTTTTTCAATAATGGCATCGACGTGGTTTTTATTGCTCCAATATTTACTTCTGGTATCAAAGTGCCCGTCGTCGAAATGAACGAAGTGATCTTGAATGCTCACCCGTGGTGTGGAGCGAGAAAACAAACCCTGTGCAATAGAGCGCGTAGCCTGATGGTAAGTTCCTGTGCCAGAGATAGGAAGTGCGAGTTGAACAACCCACGCATCCATAACGTTTAACGCCCAGTCGTCGTAACGCCAAAGTGCCAGCCCTGACTTCTTCCAATCCGTCCCCCAGGAGTTTTGGATCCAGAACCCTTCATCGTTATAGCCAACAATGGCAAACGCGTGGCCACCCATGGGTTCAGGCCTTAGGCTTATTACATCACCTTCGCTATCTTTCCAGCCTTCATGAATTCTGGCGGAAACAAAGATTACGCCCACTTCGTTAAGCGCCGCATGAAAATCGCTAATTTCTCGTTCAATACGGTAGTACGCACCTAGCCTGTGATTGCTTGCATTGTTAGCAATAGCTAGGGTCATTTCAAATTCGTTGCTGTGCTTAATATCTTCAGTTAGTGACTCGTAACATACGCCACTGTTGTACCACCCCTTAATTGCACCGCGGCAGCTAGAGCCTTCATACGCTTCACCTAACCACTCATCATGACGTTTGGCCATGGCATAAAGCATCCACGGGCTAACAGTATGTTTTCGGCCTTGCTGACGGTAAATGAAATTAATGGTAGCGGCCAATGCAAAGCCGGTGCACGCTCCATCTTTACCTTGGTCTAAAATAACCAAATTGCCTGGCGGGTCGATAAAAGGCTTAAGTGGAGTAAGATTTGGCTGGTAATAACGATCCCGAAGGTCGGGGTAATCGGCGCTGACATTCAGCATGTTTTTTGAGACAGGCGAGTTCATAAAATCATCCTTTGATGAGGGCAGATAATCTTTGCTGTACAGTTGGATGATTATGCTCGTACACCAAAGGTTAGTGGCCCTTAGCTCATTGTGGTTGTCCGAAAGTGCTGCCTAGAAAAAGGCTGTGGTCAAATGAGCAACATTACCTTCGTTAAACGTTAAGGCTCTAAAAGCATGTCAACGGCCTTGTTAAACGCTACCAATATACGAACTTCGGTTTCGGTGTGACCCACACCTCTTCATTATTTCGGTATTCTCTATTTTGGTGCTTTTGGCTAAAGAGTTTTTGGGCACATAAAATTTCCATGCGCCCGAACTAATGTACCACAATCTAATGTAACAAAAACGGCAGGCTAAATGGAAGCGTGATACAAAAAGGGCCTGTCAGTGACAGGCCCTCTATAAGCAACAGTAAATTATGTTGAATCGCTACTGTTTACTTTTTTGCTTTAGCAAATGCATCAGCAAAGGCGTTGCCCATGGCGCTGTTTTGAGGCTGGCTGTTGCGATTGCCGCCACCCTGATTTGAACGAGGGTTAGCTTTAGGGTTTGTACGCCCAGGCCCTTTGTTTTGTGCTCTGCCTGCACCTTGGCTATTAGCTCCTTTACCTGAGGTTCCCTTACCTGAAGCGCTATGGCCGCCTGCATTATTGCTTTGACTCGGTGTATCGTCTAAGCGCATGGTGAAGGAGATACGCTTGCGCGGTACGTCTACTTCAAGCACTTTTACTTTGACGATATCGCCTGCTTTAACTACCTCGCGCGGGTCTGAGATAAACTTGTTAGTCAGTGCTGAAATATGCACCAGTCCATCCTGATGTACGCCTACATCAACGAACGCGCCAAAGTTGGCCACGTTGCTAACCACACCCTCTAAAATCATGCCTGGTTTAAGATCGTTGATGGTTTCAACGCCTTCTTTAAACGCGGCAGTTTTAAACTCTGGACGAGGATCGCGGCCTGGTTTATCCAGCTCTTTTAGAATGTCTTTAACCGTTGGCAAACCGAATGCGTCGCTGGTAAAGGTATCTGGCGACAGGCTTTTTAGAAGCTCGGTATTGCCGATGATGTCATTAACAGCAACAGCGGTCGTATCTACAATTTTATCTACCACTGGGTACGCTTCGGGGTGAACCGCAGAGGCATCAAGTGGGTTTGTGCCGTTTACAATGCGAAGGAAGCCTGCCGCTTGCTCAAAGGCTTTAGGCCCTAAACGTTCAACTTTCAATAGCGCTTTACGGTCTGGGAAAGCGCCATTAGTGTCCCTGAAATTAACAATGTTATGCGCTAGAGTTTTATTCAAGCCCGATACGTAGCTCAATAGCGCGGGCGAAGCAGTGTTCAAGTCAACCCCAACGGCGTTTACACAGTCTTCAATAACACGGTCTAGCGACTTGCCTAACTGGCTTTGGCTTACGTCATGCTGATATTGGCCAACACCAATGGCTTTAGGCTCAATTTTAACCAGTTCCGCTAACGGGTCTTGCAGGCGGCGTGCGATAGACACCGCACCACGAATTGACACATCAAGATCAGGTAATTCCTTTGAGGCAAGCTCAGAGGCTGAATACACCGATGCACCCGCTTCACTGACCATAATTTTTTGTGCAGTAAGCTCGCTGTTGTTCTTGAGCATTTCACCAACAAGTTTGTCTGTCTCGCGTGAGCCTGTACCGTTGCCAATGCTGATTAAATCTACTTTGTATTGCTTGCACAACGTGGTGAGCGTGCGAATAGATTTATCCCATTGATTTTGTGGTGCATGCGGGAAAATGGTGTTGGTTGCGACCACTTTACCCGTGCTGTCTACGACCGCTACCTTAACGCCGGTTCTCAAACCTGGATCTAAACCCATAGTGGTTTTTGCACCTGCAGGCGCAGCCATCAACAGGTCGTTTAAGTTTTTAGCAAATACCTCAATGGCTTCCTCTTCAGCGCGCTCACGAAGGGCGCTGAAGAGCTCAGTTTCCATGTGTAAACCAATTTTGATTTTCCACGTCCACTGTACAACCTGAGCTAAGAAGTCATCTGCACCACGGCCGCGGTGCATAATATCGTAATGGCTGGCAATAATATGTTCGCAATGCGACGGGCCGTTGTCTTCTGACTGCGGGTCGGCATCTAGCTGAATGTGTAGCATGCCTTCGTTGCGGCCTCTAAACATCGCCAACGCGCGGTGAGATGGTACGTTCTTGTACTTTTCACTGTGTTCGAAATAGTCTTTGTATTTGGCGGCTTCTTGCTCTTTACCTGATACAACCGTGCTTTTTACATAAGCATTTTCAGTTAAGTACTTGCGCACTTTTGCCAGCAGCGTAGCGTCTTCGGCGAAGCGCTCCATTAAGATATAGCGGGCGCCTTCTAATGCTGCTTTAGTATCAGCAATGCCACTATCTGCGTTAACGTATTCGCTTGCTGCACTTTCAGCATCGGTATCAGGATGAGTAAATAAAGCATCAGCTAAAGGTTCGAGGCCTGCTTCAATAGCAATCTGGCCTTTAGTGCGCCTGCGAGGTTTGTAGGGTAAGTACAAATCTTCCAGGGTAGTTTTGCTGTCTGCACTGGTGATGCTGCTTTTAAGCTCGTCGGTCAGTTTGCCCTGTTCCTCAATCGATTTAAGAATAACATCGCGGCGCTCTTCAAGCTCTCGCAAGTAAGTTAAGCGCTGCTCTAGGGTACGCAGCTGCGTGTCATCAAGGCCTTGTGTCACTTCTTTTCTATAACGCGCGATAAAAGGTACGGTAGCCCCTTCATCAAGAAGTTTAACGGCGGCAGTTACTTGCGAAGGTTGAACGCTAAGTTCATCTGCAATTTTATTGATAATCATAAGTCGCTCTAAGATACTAAAAATTCGCGTTAGGCAATGGCGAATAAACGGTGTGCGAAAGGCTTATATACACAGCGTTCGTAGTGAAAATATGAGCGGTGAGTATATCACCGCGGTGTAGGGGAAGTCGTCTGATCATTGCGTCATCAACGAGTAATTTATTGGCGCATATAACGGTTCACAATTTGTCTGTTGAATCGTACCAAATACGGTTTATCCACCACTCATTGGTGCCCGTTTCGGTCTTCACAACAAACTCATCGTCTTCTTCTTTGCCCAGCAATGCTCTCGCCATAGGAGAGTCGATAGAAATGTAGTCTTTTCGGCCGAAAATTTCATCGTAGCCTACGAGCCTTAGTTCCATTACTTTGCCCGCGTCATTTTCAATTTCGACCCAGGCGCCAAAGAAGACTTTTCCTTCTTGCTGTGGGTCGTAGTCCACAACCTTAAGGTTTTCCAAGCATTTGCGAAGATAGCGCACGCGGCGGTCTATTTCTCGCAGCTTCTTCTTATTGTACTGATAGTCGGCATTCTCGCTTCGATCGCCAAGACTTGCAGCCCAGGTTACTTTGCGAGTTATTTCTGGCCGTTCTTCACGCCACAAGAAATCCAGTTCCTGCTTTAACTTTAAATAGCCCTTTCGAGTGATAAGCGGTGTTTTCACAATGTCCTATAAATAATCCAGCTAATTACCCTTACTTTATGTGGGTAATAAGGCAAAACGCAATCTTTCTGTATGCCAAAAAGTGACAAAGTGAGTAGATTGAATAATTATTGAACATAAACCTTTCACGTAGTGTCGTAGTATAAATAGTATTCTAATTATTAGGGGATATGAATGCGTAACAGGATACCTGTGTTGAACCGTCGAAGGTCGGGGAACGACCCGTTCCAAACCAGCGGTACTATCATTGGTTTCATGCTGTTTTTAAGCGGTGGGCTGTTATTACTCTATGCCTCACTTGATATTGTTGTTCGCTTAAAGAGTATGCAAACAGTGGTATATTTAATTTTGGGCTGTGCCATGTATAAAGTTGGGCAGTCGCTTTTAAATCACTTTGCTACGTTCAAAGTACACACTGAAAGACGACGCGCACCACAGCGTTAAAACCTTTAGTTTTAAGACGCTATTTTTAAGGCTAAATTGTTACAAGAAAATGCCGTTTCTACCGTGAAATTTTACCACTTTAGACTAAGCTTAATAGTGTAATTCGAGGCACCAAGCATATTGAATAACCCACTTTACTATTTGGGTACGCGCGTGGTGAAAATCCACTGGCTCGTAGGGAAAAGGTAAGCAAGGATCACGCTGACTCACTAAAACAAAAAAGCCGACGCTATGCGTCGGCTTTCTCTTTTTCTTAAAGCACTAACTTATTCCGTTGGCGCTTCTGCTTCAGGCTTAACCACTTCTAGCAACTCAACGTCAAAGATAAGCGTCGAGTTTGGCGTGATTGCGCCAGTAGAACGCGCACCATAAGCAAGTTCAGATGGGATATGGAAGCGATACTTTGCGCCTTCTTTCATCAATTGAACGCCTTCAGTCCAACCAGAAATAACGCGATTAAGTGGAAATTCTGCTGGCTCGCCACGTTTATAAGATGAGTCGAACTCTGTGCCATCTAGCAAGGTGCCACGGTAGTGAACTTTAACCATGTCTGTCGCTTCTGGGCTTGCACCCTCGCCTTCTTCAAGTACTTCGTACTGAAGACCAGATTCGGTAGTTACCACGCCTTCTTTCTTACCGTTTTCTTCTAGGTAAGCTAGGCCAGCTTCAATATTTTTTTCAGCGGCTTGTTCCGCCATTTCTTGCTGCTTAGCGCGAAGTACTTCTTCGCCTTGTTGAGCGATTTGCTGAATCTGCTCTGGCGTAAACTTAAGGGTGTCGTTTAGACCGTCTTTAAAGCCTTGTTGTAGCGCATCTTGGTCTAATGTTAAACCCAGTTGCTCTTGTTGTTCGGCACGGTTGCTAACGAACAAACCCATGCTTGCGCCCATGGCGTAAGCTTGCTTTTGCGTATCTGTCATTTCTTCTGCTGAAACAGAAGTTGTTTTTGCACTATCAGCGCTTGTAGAAGCGGCCTCATCAGATGTATTTGGCTGGCAAGCGAAAAGGCCTAGCGCAGCGATAGTAGATAAGGCAACGAGCGACTTCTGCATAAAAACGTCTCCATAAATTTTTATCATCATGCGTCTATGTCTATACTGCTGCATCCAAGGCAGTGTGCACGATAGTTAAAGATGCGTGATCCATGCTATGTTAAACCTAGCGTTTACAAAGCGAAACCCATTTGATTATGTTTAGGCCTCAAATGTTCCATAGAATAGCGTTACTCATCGTACTTATAGGTAATTCCATGGGATGCTCTGTCCCTGATAGTACGCCAATACAGCAGTGGCGTCATGTAGAAGAAGGCGCCTATGCCGCAGATATTTCTACCGACGGCACGTTAGCGGTGGTTTCAGGTGTGAATAACGGGGTAAACGTATGGCGAATTGGACAAAGTGAGCCCCTTTATCACTGGAGCCACCAAGGTGAAGGTGACAACCTGGTCATGTCAGTGCACATTAGCGCCGACAAACGCTATGTTGTGACCGCTGACCGCGAGGCGTTTGCCTTATGGAGTCTGGAGACCGGCGAACCTGAAGGTTTTTGGCGCATCGACGAGTCATCAATTAGAGATGTGGTGGTTACCAATAATGGTAACGGCATACTGGTGGCGCGCTCAAATGGCAAAGTTATGTACTTTGAACCTCGTACTTCGCGTCGACTAGAGTTTTTAGGGCATCAAGAAAAGGTTAACTCCATTGATATTTCCCCTAACGGTAAGTTCGCATTGACGGGGGGCAACGATTACATAGCGTATTTATGGAGCACTGACACTGGGCAAATAATTCATACATTCACCCACCCCACGCGAGTAACAAAAGTAGCGCTTGATGATGAAGGCCGCTTTGCTTTTACTGCGGACAGCCAGAGCAAGTCGCAAGTGTGGAATGTGCAAACCGGGCAGCCTGTGGCATCCCTCAAATATGCAGCGCGTCAGAAAATCTTCACAGACGTTGAGTTTTCCAAAGATGGTCAGTTTTTACTAACAGGCTCTCCCGCCAGAAAAGTATACCTGTGGGATTTGGAAACTGGCGAGCAAGTGCAATCCATTCAGGTTGCTTCACGAGAGTCAGTTTCACCACCAACCGCAGTTGTGTATGGCGTCGCCTTCCTCCCCAATGATAATATATTGTCCATAAGCAGTAGTGGCCTTGCCGAAGAATGGCAACGAGAGAGATAGAGAATTTACATGACAGAGAAAAGCGCTGAGCATCTACAACAGCAAATAGATAGCGCCAATAGCTATATCGAAGAGTTACAGATGAAGGTAGCCTTTCAAGAACACACTATCGAGGCACTTAATGAAGCGCTGTCTTCGCAACAAAAGCAGCTTGACGATTTAGCCTTTAAAGTACGCCATGTCGTTGACCGCGTTAAGTCTATCGAGCCGTCTAATATTGCTAAGCAGTCAGAAGAAACCCCGCCTCCGCATTACTAAAATAATTGAAGCGCACTAGTAATTGCAACGCGGTATTCATTTGGATCACGTCCATTGGCGATGACACTTATTGCGGGGCGCTCATCGTGGGGAGAGGCCTGTGAAGACATCAAAGGCGCTTCGTTGATGTGCAGTAGTGTTGAAAAAACATCACGCTAGTTCATCTTGTTATGAGTTAGGCGAAGTCTTCATTTAGCCAGAATATACATTTGAATTACACTTGCGCCCCGATACAAAGGCTTCAGCAAAAAGAAGCCTTTTTTACTATTTAAGAGAGTGAGTTATGAGCGATTTTGATATGGATGCGTTTGATAGCATCGATTTTGACTCTGTTGAGCAGTCAGTAGCAGAGAAACAGGCTGAAAAAGACAAGCAAGAGAGTCAAGAGATTGAAGGTATGCGCGACGGTGCCAACGACTGTGGCGATAGCTGTACTATTTAAGCGCGCTCAGCGGCGAGGGCTCTTAATTTTCAGAGCCTTCCGGCGCTTCCAACTTATCCAGCTCGAGTCTGTCCAACTCTATACTTTTCTCCACATCGCCGTTAAAAGCTTCGATAAATGCATTTTTTAAAATCGCGGTAAATGCCTCCCATGTTTGGGTGTCAGGGCTTGATAAATCGCCTTCAACAGGAATGCGTGTGGCAATTTGGTCTTCGCTTTGGTTTTCAAACAGTTCGGTGACAAACGCGGAAATGGCTTCGATACTGCCTTCAATAAAACCATCGCCGTCACGTTCAATGTCACCCTTCCAAGAAAATACCTCCACATTATGCAATATGGGTTTGATATAGCCTTTTACTTTCCCTTCATTAGACGCCACTTCAGCCGCAAGCGTGAGGGTGCCGGCTTCCAGATCAAACGGTGCGTAGGTATCAAGTAGATTCTTAAAGTTCACTAGCCCAACGTTGTCAGCTTGAATATCAACGTCAAATGTGGGGGCTGTTGTTGCGGGGTTGAGTTTAGCGTTTAAGGATATCGTGCCCTGCTGTGCCGTTTGCCCTTGCGCTTTGGCCGTTGCTACACGTGAGTCTGACAAGTTGTCGCTATTCACCAAGTTATTCACTTCAAGCTGAATATCATGAAGCGCAATGTCGATAGCCGGAGAAGTATCGGGGTTGTGGAAAGCGACTTTTCCTTGGTTAATAGTTAGCTTATCGATGCGTAACGGGAAGAGTTGGTCGGCGATAGATAACCAGTTTTCATCCTTACCAGACTGGCTTCTCTCCTCCGTGTTGCCGTCTACAAAATTAATCTCGGGGGAATTAACAATGACTTTTCCCACCGCTGCACCTTTGAAAAGCTGTGACCATGAAAGCGTAAACTCCACATAGTCAGCTTTAAATAGCGGCCTATCTACTTGCCCGTTCGCCTTATAAAGCAAAACATGTTCTAAACTGTATGCGCCGCGCCATAGCATTAAATCTACATCGCCCACGCGGCCGTTATACTCTTTTGACTGACTCAGCGTCGTGTTGATGTATGACGCTGCGGCGTAAGGCAAGTAAAGTCTTATGGCAATAAGCGTAAGCAACAAGGCTATAAGGACATAGCAGGCACGTTTTTTAGCATGTTTCATATTTCACTCCTTTGCGAAGGAAATACAAAAATTATGCCTGAGCAACCTCTTTCGTTAGGTAACGAGGATACCTAGCGTTGGCGTGGCATGAAGAGACGTTTGCAAAAAGCCTGAGCACAGCGTTGTAAGGTGTTACACAGGCTTAACGGTAAGATTTACTGAGACGTGGGTAGGAATGTTAGTGCGGTTTAAAGATGCCAATCACATTTTCGTTTGAGCGTGTGGCGGCACTCACCTTTTCATCAGTTTGCGCTTCATTGTATCCACACGCAACGCACTCCAACTTTTCTACGTTATTTTCAAAATATAACGAAATCGTATCTAGCTCTTGGCATTTTGGGCACGTAGCCCCTGCAACAAAGCGGCGTTTTACACGTTTTGACATACATACACCTTTGGAGAATTTCGCGATTATTATACCTTGAAATGGTAAGTGTTGATCAGCTTTTACCTTAAGTTTTTGATATTATACGCGCCCTAGTTTGTTCCATCACAGGTTACTCATGATAAAGCTTTCAAATGTATCGCTACTTCGCGGTCGCAAAATGTTGCTAGAAGGGGCGTCGGCGCAGGTTTTTCCAGGCCACAAAGTAGCGCTGATTGGCAGCAACGGCTGCGGAAAGTCCACGCTTTTTGCACTGCTGAGAAGTGAGTTAAGTGTCGATGCTGGCGACTGCAGCGTACCGAATGACTGGCGAATTGTAAGCGTGGCACAGGAAACGCCAGCAACTGACCGAACCGCGATAGACTATGTGGTGGACGGTGACAAACATTTACGTAATCTACAAGCGCAATTAGAAGCCGCTGAAAAAAGCGGCGACGGTGTAAAGATTGGCCAAATTCACGGGCAGCTCGAGCAAGCGGGAGCATACGACGTGGAAGCTCGCGCAGCGACCATTCTGTCGGGTCTTGGGTTTACCAATGTGCAGTTAAGCGCACCAGTTAGCGATTTTTCAGGTGGCTGGCGTATGCGCCTAAACCTGGCTCAAGCGCTGCTTTGTCCTTCAGACTTACTGCTGCTTGATGAACCTACTAACCACTTAGACTTAGACGCCGTTATTTGGCTAGAGAAATGGCTTCAACGCTATGCGGGAACGCTATTGCTGATTTCTCACGATAAAGCTTTTATCGACAACACGGTTGCGCAAATTATCAGTGTTGAACAACAGAAGCTTATCACCTACACCGGTAACTACTCGTCTTACGAAACCCAGCGCGCTGAACGTATTCGCTTGCAAAACATTGAATATGAAAAGCAGCAGCAAAAAGTAGCGCACCTCAATTCGTTTATTACCCGGTTTAAAGCTAAAGCGAGTAAAGCTAAGCAAGCGCAAAGTCGTATTAAGCAGTTGGAGAAAATGGAAACCTTGTTGCCAGCCCATATGGCCAGCCCATTTAGCTTTTCTTTTGCGCCGCCGTCGGCACTGCCAAACCCGCTTGTGCAAATGGAAAAGATACAGCTGGGTTACGACGACCATATTGTGCTGCAACAGGTGAAACTCAATTTAGTACCTGGCAGCAGAATAGGTCTTCTAGGTCGAAACGGGCAGGGTAAGTCTACGCTAATCAAACTATTGGCGGGTGTGCATGCGCCAAAACAAGGTATTTTTAATACGGCTAAAGGCCTTAAGATTGGTTACTTTGCTCAGCATCAGTTAGAAACATTAGATGCTAACGCTACTCCGCTTCTTCATTTGCAGCGCATTGACGAAAAAGCCACCGAGCAGCAACTTCGCGACTATCTGGGCGGATTTGGATTTAATGGCGATGAAGCGTTAGCGCCCGTGGCACCTATGTCGGGCGGTGAAAAGGCGCGCTTAGTATTGGCGTTAATTGTTTATCAGAAGCCTAACTTATTGCTGCTGGATGAGCCTACCAACCACTTAGATTTGGAAATGCGCCATGCGCTAAATATCGCGCTTCAAGGTTTTGAAGGCGCCATGGTACTGGTCTCGCACGACCGCTTCTTACTCTCCTCGGTATGTGAAGATTTCTATTTGGTAGACAGTGGCGAAGTTGAACCATTTAAAGGCGACTTGGATGACTATCGCGACTGGATTTTAAAACAGCAGGCAGCGGAAAAAGCCAAGGCCAACAGCGATGCCAAAAACGAAGAGCAACAAGAGGCTGGCGCGCAGAGTAAGCCGGAACGCAAATTAGATCGTAAAGAAGAAAAACGCCGTGAAGCCGAGTTTAGGCAAAGGGTTGCGCCACTTAAAAAAGCCATTGAAAAACACGAAAAAGCCATGGAAAAATGTGGTGCTGCTTTGGCTGAGGTGGAAGCGTCACTTGCCGATACTTCGCTTTACAGCGAAGACAAAAAGGCGCAGCTTATGGGCCTACTCGACAAGCAAACTCAACTTAAGCAACAGCTTGAAGAAGAAGAGATGGCATGGCTAGATGCCCAAGAGCAAATTGAGCTAAAACGAGAAGAGTATGACAATGCCAACGCCTAATATCGAAAACCGCGCGTTTTGGGAGTATAGCGTTTCTCGCTATACCAAAGGTGATATGGCTCCCCTTGCGCTTTTACTGCAAGACAACCACAAGGTTAATGTAAACGTTCTCTTGCTGATTTGCTGGTGTTTAGAGAATAATGTCATCATTAATTTGCCACAGCTTAAAGCAGTGATTGCGGCATCAAATGCGACCGAAGAAAAGTTACAGTATCACCGTGCAAGGCGAAAGGCTGCGAGCCCCGAAAAAGGCGGAGACCAAGCAGAATATGACGCACTCAAAGCACAAGAACTAGAGCTTGAAAGACAGCAGCAGCACGATATTGTTGCGTCGTTCAATGAGCAGCCAGTCACGCATCTGGGTCAAGGGCAATCTGTATCGTCTAACGTATTTAACGCGTCCATCGCAGCGTTTATAAATGCATACGGACTGCGAGACAACAACGAGGCGCGCCAACTAGTGAGCCTAGTGGTTAACCAACTATCGTAAAAACACAATAAGAAAACAAAATGAGTAAATCAGCGCTATCGCATGGAAAGATAATAAAAAGCAGCTTTAAGGTGCCAGGGTGGGCGAAGAACCGTCATGTGCAAACCATATGGCCGCGTTTTATTCAAAAGCGGTTGCCTTTGTCTTACGACATGGAGCGTCTCACATTACCCGATGACGACTTCGTCGATGTGGCGTGGGGGCCAAAACCGCAGGAAACATCGGGTATCGTGGTGATGTTTCATGGTTTAGAAGGCAGCATTAAGTCGCATTACGCGAACGATATGATGGCTCAATTGTCAGTGAATGGTTGGCAGGTGGTGATGATGCACTATCGCGGCTGTAGCGGCGTGCCAAATTTAAAAGCGCGGGCGTATCACAGTGGAGAAACAGAAGACCCCAGCTTTTTCTTAGAGTGGCTTCACGATAAATTTCCACGAATTCCTAAAGTGGCCATCGGCTTTTCCCTTGGCGGCAACATGCTATTGAAACTGTTGGGCGAAAACCCTGCGCAAAAGTGGCTTAAGGCAGCGATTGCCATTTCTTCACCTCTTAAACTTTCTGAATGCGCTAAATCAATTAACCAGGGTTTTTCTCGCGTATATCAAAAGTATTTACTTACTAGCATGAAGGATACGCTGCGTAAGAAGATGGAGTACATCGATTATCGCAAGCTTATACAGCTAACAAAAACTGATGTGGAAGAGATCACCAGCTTTACCCAATTCGACGAGAAGATCACAGCGCCGCTTCACGGCTTTGCAGACGCTCAAGACTACTATGAAAAGTGTAGTGCGTATCACTTTTTAAGCGCGATCCACTGTCCTACACTGGTATTGCATAGCATTGATGACCCCTTTATGAATCACTTAATTGTGCCTAAGGAAGAAGAGCTTGCGCGCAACGTTACCGTGGAGCTAAGTGAACGAGGCGGTCACGTTGGGTTCATGCAGGGTTCTATATTAAATCCTAAAGTATGGCTGCACGAACGGGTGAAACGTTTTGTAAGTGAAGCCTTACCTGTAAATACTACGTGTCGTTACGTCAGCCGCTAATGTTGATGTCCTATTAATTTACCCAAACGCTTGTTATCAGGAGTGTGAATGATAATCCCCATTGACGCGCTAGAAGCCGATACGCTTTATAGCTTGGCTGAGTCTTTTGTTCTGCGAGAGGGCACGGACTACGGCGCTGAAGAAGTTGCGCTAGATGTGAAGGTGCAGCAAGTGTTAAACAGACTCAAATCGGGTGAGGCGGTGCTGGTCTATTCAGAGCTTCATGAAAGTGTAGATATCAAAAGAAAAGAAGATATTGAGCCAAGCGAAGCTGAAGAACAATAGACACAAAAAAGCCGGGTCGAGCAACCCGGCTACCTACCTGAGGAGAGGAAGGCTTAAAACGCGTAACGTGCAGTTACCTGCATAATGTCTAAATCATCAATGATTCTGTAGTTTGCACCCACAGCCCATTGTGGCGTGATGTAATAGTTAGCGCCTACTCTAAATGTCGCTTCACCATCGTCTACATCGTAGTAGCCAACTTCACCCGCCAGCTCTACCTGCTCTGTGATCATCGAGCGAAGGCCAGCATTAATGCTGTAACCTGTTTCGTCATTTACGTCACCGTCAATACGCTCTAAGTTGGCACCAAAATACGCGTCTGTTGTCGCGTTAACAGGTAAACGGTAACCCGCACCTAGTGTCAGCATATCAAAGTCAAAGTTGCCCTCTTCAAAGAAGCTATACTCGCCGTTCAGGTACCAGTTGCTGTTTAATAGGTATTTACCGTTAACGGTTAAACCGTCTGGTTCAAAAGACTCATTGTCGTCAAAGTCCATTTTAGTGTAACCACCTTCTACGTAACGCCAGTCAGGCTTGTCGGCCATAGCTGTAAGAGGAAGTGTTGCCGCAGTTAGTGCTGCTGCAATAAGTGTGAATGATTTACGCATGTGATAACTCCTTAGTATGTTCAGTAACCCACCTTGTTCACCGCAAACGTTTTCGTTGTTTAAACACGTTCTAGGTACTCTATAAAGCTCTAACCTTTTCATAATGGTTCTAGTCTTTACACAATGGCTCTAGACAGTTTGCAAAACGTGTTGCAAGTCAGTGCTTTACGACACACTGCAAAAGGCTACTTGGTTGATGAACACAAAGCCGTACTTGCCTTCATGCCATCTTTATTATTTCCGTTAAGAAATAGTGTCCGATTTATTTATCAACATGATGAATAGCAAAGCGTTTGCCAACTTCGTACTAAATCACTATTTTGATATGTCTTAATTTATCTATGTTGCTAATATTTATAGATAAAATACGTCTGGCTTTTTAGAGGCTACACATTTGAAATGTTCAAAATCAAAGTTTGATGTATTCCTAGTAAAACGTTGGCACACAAAACTGTCTCTAAAAAACAACAGTTATCCTTTTGTCTAACTCATCGGACATTTTTACAAGCCAGTGTTCTCCACTAATCCACAATGTGTGTGTTTGTAAGGCATTGTAAATTATGAAAAAATATAAAAAATAGCGGCGACTATTTCGTGTTGGAACAGCTTTTGCTCAAGTCTCTGTGTGTTATCCAACATTCACTTTAGCCCTTCGGCAAGGAATTCGGTTTTTCACGATATTAGTGGATAAAGAAAGGAAGAGAGCGCCTTTCTCGCGTGGCTTCAATCAATACCGTTTTTGTAAAAGACGCTTTTCAGTAGGCAAGGCGTGTAGCGAGTTGTTGATGGTCATCTGGATAACCATTGTTTTCATAAGGAGAGGACAAATGGCTAAGCCAGTTTCAATTTTCGGTAAAGATTTACAAACGAATGTGCGCCAGCGCAATAAGCTGTCACACCTTCTTTTAGCGATGAGCAGTGTCATCGCATTATTTGCGTTTCATCAAGCCGGTGCAGTTGAGGTTAACGACGATAATCAGCCTCAAAAAGCATCGCCGGTTCTTCAGTCAATTATTGATGCTGCACGCCTGTCAGCGACAGAGAGCTACGAGCAGGACGATCACGGGTTAAACAGCAAGCTTAAAGAAATTGACTACACCACGTATCGTTCAATTCGCTTCAAGCCCGAGCAGAGTCTTTGGCATGGCGAGAATGACTACGAACTGCAGTTTTTTCACCCGGGTTTTTTATATGAATACCCTGTCACTATCCACACTATTGGTGAAAGCAATAAGCCTGAACGCCTAGCGTTCAACAGTGACATGTTCAACTACGACGGGTCTGCGTCGGGGTTAGCTGGGCTAACGGACGAAAAGTCAGGGTTTGCTGGATTTCGCGTTCACTACCCTATCAAGAACGAAGAGTACAAAGACGAATTTGCTGTATTTTTGGGGGCAACGTACTTCCGTCTTGTAGGTAAAAATCAAGTGTACGGTATCTCTGCACGAGGTCTTGCGATTGATACGGCGCTAGCCAAAGGCGAAGAGTTCCCCCACTTCACTGAGTTCTGGGTCATAGAACCGAGTGAGGGTAAACCTATTACTGTTTATGCGCGTCTTGAAAGCCCTTCTGTAGCGGGCGCGTACAAATTTGTTATACAGCCTGATATTGATACCAGCGTTAAGGTAGAGAGTTGGTTATTTGCCAGAGATGACGTGAGCAAGCTAGGCATTGCACCGTTTACCAGTATGTTCTTGTATGGCGAGAACACAGAAAAGCGCCATGACGACTATCGTCCAGAGGTGCATGATAGTGACGGTGTACTCATGGTGACTCACGCTGGTGAAGAAATTTGGCGCCCACTGACTAATCCTGCACGCCTTCAAGTCACGTCACTTAGCGACGCAAACCCTAAAGGATTCGGCATGCTTCAACGCGACGGCGAATGGGATAATTACCTCGACGCAGAGGCCAATTACCATATACGCCCAGGGCTATGGGTGACGCCAGAAGCTGGTTTTGAGAAAGGCCGATTAGAAGTCGTCGAAATTCCGACTAAATCCGAAATACACGACAATATCGTGGCTTTTTGGACGCCTGAAAAGCCATTCAATTCGGGCGAATCACTGTATTTCGCTTACGAGCTTAAAACCGTAGAACAAAATCCGTTTGTCAGTGAACTGGCCTCAGTTGTACGTACCCGCCAAGGCAAGGCTGTGTTGCCGGGTGACGAGTTTAAAAACGACAGTCTAAATACGACACGACAGTTCAGCGTGGACTTCAGCGCGCCTTCTGCCATTGCTTTTGATAACGAGTCGATGAAGTTGGTGGTACAGGGTACTAATGGCACAATTTCTCAGCAGCGACTTTACCCCGTTGCTGATGGACAAGAATGGCGGGCCACCTTCTTTGTTAAGCCGAAAGAAAAGCAGACGGTAGATATGCGCGCTTACATAGAGAAAGACGGTAAACGTGTGAGTGAGGTTTGGAATTATGTCTACCAACCAAAATAATCGCGCTTACGTAGCGGTATCGGACGAGGCTAAAGCCGTGCCTCAGGTTAAAAGTGATGGCACTGCACGTGCTTCACACTTCATCTTAAAAGGAGAGCATATGCGTTTGTTTATCATGGCAATGCTAGTTATTCCAAGCACGGCACTGGCCGGTTGGAGTTTATACGAGATCTTTTTACCTAACGGCCTTACCAACCTAGAGATTGCACAGCTGGGGTTGGGGCTAACCCTGTTCGCATGGTTGTGTATGGCGTTTTGGACGGGCATTATCGGTTTCTTTCTGCAGCTTTTTAACGTTGACCCGTTGAGCTTGCGCAGAAATCAAACGCCTCCTGATACTTCTGTGTCATTAACGCAAAAGCACGCTGTCGTCATGCCGGTTTATAACGAAGATACCCGCCGTATTATGGTGGGGTTTGAAGCTTGTATTCGCGAATTAATGGAAAGTGACAACAGTTCTAAATTCGACTTTTTCATGCTCAGCGACACCCGCGATATGGAAAAAGCGGATGCAGAGCTACGTGCATTTACCCGTTTGAAAAAGCGTTTAGGTGCCTTCTCTAGTCAAGTGTTTTATCGTCGTCGCGAACAAAACCTGCACAGAAAAGTGGGTAATCTCAAAGAGTTTTGTGAACGCTGGGGTGCAAACTACGAGTCAATGATTGTATTAGATGCCGACAGCGTAATGACTGGAGAGCGCATGCAAGACTTGGCGCGTCGTATTGAGCAAAACCCTGATACGGCGTTAGTGCAGACCATTCCAATGCCGGTACGTCAAAACACCTTCTTTGGTCGTTTTGTGCAGTTTGCTGCTCATCTTTACAGCCCAATGTTGGCGACAGGTCTATCGTTTTGGCAAACAGACAGTGCAAACTATTGGGGGCACAATGCCATTATTCGTATTGCACCATTTATGCAGCACTGCGGGCTACCTACCCTTGAAGGGCGCGCGCCTTTTGGCGGTGAAATTTTAAGTCATGACTTTGTTGAGGCTGCCCTACTGCGCCGTGCTGGCTGGCAGGCCTACTTGCTTACCGACACCACGGGCAGCTATGAAGAAGTGCCAAGTAACATTGTTGACTACGCAATTCGCGACCGTCGTTGGGTGCAGGGCAACATACAGCATTTAGGGTTATTGAACGTTAAAGGTCTAAAAATGGCAAACCGCCTGCACTTCTTATTTGGTGCGTTTGCGTACATCTCTTCACTCATACTATTTTGCATGTTGGCGCTAGGTACAGCAGATGCGTTAATTCGCGCCACGTCAGTGCCAGAGTTCTTCGTGTCTGAATACCAGCTGTTCCCTAGTTGGCAGGTAGCGCGCCAAGACATGATGATGGTAACCATGTGGGGTACGGCGGCCTTACTATTCTTGCCTAAACTTCTCGGTATTACCTTAGCTTTAATAAAACGTCGCGGCGAATTTGGTGGCGCGTGGTCTCTACTTAAAGGGGCAGCAATTGAGTTAACTATGGCCGTGCTTATCGCGCCGCTAATGATGTTCTATCACAGTTATTTTGTGATTAGCGTTTTTGTTGGCCACTCAGTTAAATGGGAAGCGCAAGAGCGCGAAGGGCGCAAAGTACCGTGGAAAGTTGCAATTAAACACACGCAAATTATGAGCTGTCTAGCGGTAGCGTGGGGCGTAACTACCTTCTATTTCACCCCGTCGCTATTTATGTGGTTGTTACCTGTATTGGTAGGCATGGTGTTAGCGGCGCCGGTTATCCGCTTAACAAGCAGCGATAAACTAGGCATAGCCATGCGTAAGTGGGGCGTGTTTGTCATTGACCAGGAAGTGAATGAGTGTAAAGCACTTAAGCGTTTACGCGTTGCAATGGGGTATTTCGCTATATCACAGCACAAGGCAGAAGTACCTGCGCTTCCTGATAACGTGTGGCAGAGCATGCCAGAGCAAGTACTAAGTCAAAAGCCATTGCCTATGCGCCACAGGCTTCCTAACAGCGCATAATGGACTCAAAGTAGATATCAAAACAAAAAAACCGCACATGTGTGCGGTTTTTTATTGCGTTTAGTTACGTGCCACCTAGCTTTTTATAGATAGACGGCGGCAAGAACAGTGCTTTATTGAGTAAACGTAACTGAAAACGTTACGGGTACTGTTGTTGTTATGCTCTTAAGCCCTGCAATTTTTTGAAGTGCAGCTACGCCTTCAGCAAGTCCAAAAGACTCTGCTTTAATTAACGTTGGTGACGTGGTTGATACGGTAAGCGTATCGTCGTCTACTTTACTTGCTTTAACAGAAAATGACGTAGGAACGGCTTTTCCGTGCAACATCAAAATACCGTCTACCTTCCCGTTAACAACTTGGCCCGATTTCAGGTTCATCATTGACTCAGGCAAGTTGGCCTCAAATGTCGCTTGTGCAAACTTGGTCACGTTGAACAGCATCTCTTGCATTCGCTTGTTGCGAATATCAATGGCTGTATTCACTGACGATAAGTCAACCGCCACGTTAAGTTTGCCACCGTCAGACAGCGTACCATCAAAGCTATCAAACTTATGTACTTCGGTGACTTGTGCATTCTTCGTCGATAAGAAGTGTAGTGCACTTGTTTCGCCGTCTATTGACCAATCGGCTGCGGCGGGAAATGCTAGCCCACATGCGAGCAATGCTGCAGACAACGTGCGAATACGTGTAGTCATCATAGGTTACTCCTTTTACTTTTTGGTTCCATCTGGCTTGATTTAACCACTACCAGAGTAATGTGGCCCAGCAACATTACTACGCTATTATACGTAGGTTAACACGCTGCGCTAAGTAAATTATTACGCGCTAGTGCTGATGTGGGTTTACGAAGTCATCATACTGGACTACATCTTGCCATGGCACCCTTTGATCGCCCATTACCACAAAATCTGGGTTCTCTAACGAATGACGCTGATTGTAGGTAAGAGGTTCGAAGTTAGCGGCGGCAATACTCCCACCCGCTTCAGAGACAATGCATTGCGATGCGCCAGTGTCCCATTCGCCGGTAATACCGATGCGCATAAACACATCAGCTTTTCCTTCGGCAATAAAGCAGGCTTTCAGGGAACAGCTTCCCAATGGAAGCGTTTGGTATACGCGCTTGGCGCACATTCTGCTGAGCACTTTTTCTCTCGACTGACGACGGCTTATTGCAATCATTACCACACTATTTTTAGGGTCGTCTAGCTTGCGTACGCTTATTGGGTGATCGCCATCAGGTGATGACTTAAACGCACCTTTGCCTTTCTGGGCGTAATATAGCGACTGCCCTGGCGGCCAAAAGATAACGCCTATTGTCGGCTCATTATTCTCTATTAGCGCAATGTTTACTGCGAAATCACCGCTTCTAGCAATGAATTCTTGGGTTCCATCGATGGGATCGATTAACCAGTATCGAGGCCAATGCTTTCGCTCTTCTAAACTTGCGTGTTTGTTTTCCTCTGAGAGGATTGGGATATCAGGCGTTGCGGCTTGTAAGCGCTTGTTGATGATATCGTTTGCCAAATAATCTGCGCTGGTAACGGGAGACTCATCGTCTTTTTGATAAGCGTCAAACTCCCCTTTATCGTATACTTCTAATACGGCTTCACCGGCTTCGATGGCAATTTCTTTCGCAAGTTCTAGTAGGTCGGCATGGGCGTCATCGGGCATTGTTTATTGTTCCTTAAACCACTTTTGAGCTAAAAACAGCGCGGCTATACAGCGTGCTTCTACAAAGTCTTCTCGTGCAAGTAAAGCATCTGCTTCATCTAAAGGCCAGTGAATCACCTCAAGAGGCTCAGGTTCGTCGCCTTCAAGTTGCTTTGGATACAAGTCTCGAGCCAAAACAATGGTCATATTGGCGTTAAAGAAAGTGGGCGCCATGCTGACCTTATGAAGCTCCACAAGATCATTGGCCGCGAAGCCTGCCTCTTCTTGTAGTTCGCGATTAGCAGCTTCAATGGCAGTTTCGCCAGGGTCTATTAAACCTTTTGGAAAGCCTAGTTGATACGAATGTGTGCCGGCAGCATATTCACGAATTAACACCATGGTGTTTTCATCAAGCATAGGCACTATCATTACCGCGCCCCTGTTTCCGCCAGCCATCCGCTCGAATTCACGGGTGGCGCCGTTCGAAAACTCAAGGTCTAAGCGTTCTACCCTAAAGAGTTTGCTTTGCGCAACGATTTCACGAGAATGAATTTGTGGTAACGGTTTGTTCGGATCAATTTTTGGCATGTCTATCGCTACAACTTTGTTATCATACTTGTATACAATTTCTTAGCTTACTTCATTATAAGGAAAATCGCTTGCCCTTTCTGCCCTGGAATGAAATAGAAACTGTACTGTTAGACATGGACGGCACTTTGCTGGACCTTCATTACGACAACCAGTTCTGGCTACATCATTTGCCTAAACGATTAGCACAAATAAGAGGAATTTCAGAGGCGCAGAGTCAACGTGAAATGACTGCGCGATATGAGTCAGTATTCGGGCAAATTCAATGGTATTGCTTAGATTACTGGGCTGAATCTCTTGAAATGGACTTAGAAAATGAGTTTATGCCGCTGAAGCGTGAGCTGGCACATTTGCTCGCCCTTCGTGACGATACAATTCCGTTCCTTGATGCGCTTCATGACTCAGGCAGGCAGGTGGTATTAGTGACCAATGCGCACCCAAACAGTTTGGCGCTAAAGATAGAGCATACCCAGCTCGACGCACATATCGACAACCTTATCTCTACCCATGAGTTCGGCGTAACCAAAGAGTCTCAGCTGCTATGGGAAAGATTACAGGCACGGGTAAAGTTCGATGCCCATCGCACTCTATTTGTCGATGACTCACTGCCAATTCTAAATGCGGCAAAGACATACGGTATTAAACATTTACTTGCTGTCGATAACCCTGATAGTACCTTGCCAAATCGCAATATTAGTGAGTTTCCAGCGGTGCGCGATTACCGTTTAATGCTAGAAGATATTAAGCAGAACCCTGTGGGGACTGTTTCGAAAGGACGTTTTTAAAGGACGAAAGCACATGGTTTCTGACACAATTTATGTAGGGTCGCTGAATCCGGTAAAAATTAATGCTGCGCTCAATACACTCTCTGACACACTAGAGCACGATTTCGACGCTCAGGGTATGGCTGTACCAAGCGGCGTGCCTGACCAGCCAATGAATGAAGATGAAACGCGCTTGGGCGCAATTAATCGCGTGAAGGCCATGCTTGCTCATCATCAAGGCGGAATCACAGATGCGTGGTATGTGGCAATTGAAGGTGGTGTGGATGTATTTGAAGATGGTCCTGCTACCTTTGCCTATGTGGCGATATACCATGAAGGTCACTGGTCGGTAACGCGAAGTGCAAGCTTGCCTCTTCCTGTAAGCGTATATCAGGCGCTACAGCGTGGAGAAGAACTTGGGCCAGTTATGGACAAGCTCTTTGATACGGTAAACATAAAGCAAAAAGGGGGGGCTATTGGTTTGCTTACTCTAAATCACGCCTCGCGACAAAGTGTTTATGAGGTGGCGTTAACGCTTGCTATGGCAAAGTTCCATTTCCCCGACTTATACACTGACTAGTGTTGAACCTCTTGTGCTGTACAACAAGGCGCATTACACCGTTAATCAAACAGAGAGCCGCAAGGGTATCCTTACTTAGGAAAAATGATAAGGCGATCGCAACGGTCGCCCTGAAATCTTTACTGCGATAGGTAATCTTTTCTGGATCCTTTCTGACACTATCCATTACTTAGACTTCAAGTTACTTCTATATTATTGAAAATAGGTTAAAAAATATTTTTTGACACCTTGGCTTTTTAGTTGCACTTCCTTCAGACCAAACGGAATAAGGAGAGTGACAATGAGTGAGACAATCAATACCTACAACCCTGCTACAGGTGAAAAGATCGATCATTATCATTTGATGTCAGCCGAGGACGCCGAGCAAGCAGTTACCCGTTCACAAGAAGCCTATTTGAACTGGCGCCGTACGTCATTTGAGACCCGCGCAGATTTATTTAATAACCTTGCAAACCTGATGGAAGAGCGAATTGACGATCTCGCCAGCCTGATGACACGGGAAATGGGTAAGGTTACCGCGCAAGGAAAGCAAGAAGTGCAGCTATGCGCTGAAATATGCCGCTATACGGCCGAACACGGCGCTTCAATTTTGGAAGACGAACACCGCATTTTCGAAGGCGGTCGAGCAATCATTACGTACCAGCCCATTGGCGTTATTCTTGGCATCCAACCGTGGAACTTTCCGTTGTACCAAGTTATTCGTTACAGCGCCTCAAACATAATGGCGGGTAACACCACGGTACTGAAACATGCTAAAAACGTGTTTGGTATGGCGCAAGCCATTCAGCAAATGTACGAAGATGCTGGCTTTCCTAAAAATGTTTACCAGTCGCTGCTAATTGATGGCAGCACGGCAAGTGACTTAATCAAGCACAAATACGTTCGCGGCGTTACTTTTACCGGGAGTGACGAAGTAGGTAAAGAAGTGGCTAAGGAAGCTGCAAGCTTGTCTAAGAAAACCGTAATGGAGCTTGGAAGTAACGACGCCTTTTTGGTGTTAGAGGATGCTGACATCGACCATGCTGTAGAAATGTGTATCCAAGGACGCGTTATTAATAACGGTGAAACCTGTGTGGCGGCTAAACGCTTTGTTATTGTGGATAGCGTCTATGAAGAATTCCGAGACAAATTTGTGGCGCAGTGTAAAAAGCTAAAAGTTGGCGACCCCACAAACGAAAACACGGATTTGGGCCCAATGGCGAGAGAAGACTTGCGCGATGAACTTCATGAGCAAGTGAAAAAGTCGCTAGAAAACGGCGCTACGCTATCACTGGGTGGAGAAATTCCAGACTCTGATGGCTATTTCTACCCAATCACGGTGCTGGAAGATGTATCGCCAGGTATGCCCGCTTATGATGATGAGCTATTTGGACCAGTTGCGTCGCTCATTCGCGTACGCGACGACAAGCAAGCCATGGAAGTAGCAAATGATTCACGCTATGGCTTAGGCGGTGGTATTTTCAGTACAGATACTGATAAAGCCATTGCGTTGGCGAAAGACGAATTTGATACAGGAATGGTAAATATTAATGGCTATTCACTCGCTCAGCCAAACTTACCTTTTGGTGGTGTGAAAGACAGCGGTTACGGTCGTGAGCACGGAGGTTATGGTATGCGTGAATTCGTCAATATCAAAACTATCATGGTCGCTGAGAAATCGGCCGAGTAGTGCACTTCGGTAAGAAGCAATGAGAAGAAAGGCGAACTTCAGGGTTCGCCTTTTTTGTTTTGCCGTACGCCCTATTCATTAAGGTAGTCGCACAGTCAAGTCCATGTAATCGAAAACATTCAGGGGAAAAAACAGTGCACAGTCAACTAGGCTGAATAGTTTCGTCCGGGCAAACGGTCTTTTAATCAAATATCTGTGTATTAATGAGTAGGGAATAACATAAGGCGATGGTTATGACGGTTATAAATAAACGCTTAAGCAATGTAAGATCAGGCATTGGGCTTACAAGGCAGGACAAACTGCGCGGTAGAAAACAAACTGCGTTTTTTTGCGCTATGACAACCACTGCTATTCTATCGTTCTCGGCTTTAGCGCAGCCGTTGTCTCAACTATCAACTACATCAGACGATGCCGGCCTAAGCACCAGTCCTCCTATGGGTTGCCATAACGTTTCAGTGCAAATATTAGGGTCGGGTGGACCTGAATTGGATGACGGCAGAACATCTAGTGCCTATGTGGTTTGGATAAATGACAGCGCCCGCGTGTTGGTAGACGCTGGAAGCGGAAGCAGCGTTCAGTTTGGCGCTGCGGGGGCAACGTTTGAATCGTTAGAAGTTATCTTGCTTTCCCACTTACACACCGATCACTCCGCCGATTTACCAAGCTTTGTAAAAGGTGGGTATTTCACCGATCGCGAGAAGGATTTAATAATAATGGGGCCAGAGGGCAACGACATTATGCCGTCCACAAACGCCTATGTGTCGTCGTTAATAGGGAAAAACGGCGCGTTTAAGTATCTGTCTTCTTACACCATAGAAGGCCAAGATGACTATACGATATCCACAAAAAGCATCGGGGCCACAACCTTTGAACAACCGTTTAAACGTAATGTAAACGATAGCGTCAGTGTTGAGGCAATGACGGTGAACCACGGGCCTATTCCAGCATTAGCGTGGAAGGTCAAGGCCAATGGCTGCGAGGCTGTATTTTCAGGCGATACCAATGATAAACAAGGAAACCTTGCTCGTTTTGCTAAAAACGCGGACCTTTTGGTGCTGCACAACGCCATTGGTGATGACGCGGGTCAGGTTGCTAAGAACTTGCATATGACGCCGACTCAGATTATCGACATTGCCGCGCAGTCAAACGCTAAGCAAATAGTGTTGTCTCATATTATGAAACGTAGCGAACCGGGTCTTGATGCACTTACTGAGGCGGTTACTGTTGTAGCAGAAGGTCGAGTATATGCCGCTGAAGATTTAATGAACATTACCCTGTCTGAACAGGAGTAAAGTAAGCGTAAACCGTTTGCGATACACGGTTTACGCTTTTATAGAGGTTCTCTAACTACTATTGAGGGGCAAAAGGCAGCGGAATAGGCGTACCGTTTACACTGGCTTCGCCATCTTTTAGTGTTAGCTTTGTCTCGTAACCTTTCTCGGTTTCTTTTATTAAGCCTTGTTGAGCAAAGGTACTTAGCATCATAGGTGTCTGTTGTTCTACAGCGGCTTGAAGCTCTTCAGCCGTCATATTTTGTGCTTGTGGCGTCGCCATTAGTTGGCCCATCATATAGCCAGATGCCATACTCTGTGCTAGCGCTTTATCGGCGGTGATTTGTGCATCAGCCAGCAAATGCGTGACCCAATAAGCGGCGTCTTCCAACGTACCGGGAAGTGCATCTATACCCACTAATTTCGTGTTTGCGTAAGCGTTAAACGACCCTTCAGGCAACGTTGCTTTCAGCTTCGTTATATTAATCTCTGGCTCAGCTTTAAGCTGTGTTAGCAAGTTAGCTTCAATAAACTCCATCATTTTGGCTGGCACTTCTTTAGAAGGCACCAATAATGAATTGTTGCTAAAATCTTGATAGGCCTTAATGAAGTCGATATCTAAGTTATTGATGGCAACGCCTAATACCATGTCTGTAGCATCAAGCTCAGGGCCCACGGCTTTGTCGACAGCGTATTCTACGTAGACATTGGCGGTGTTATTGTCTTCGTCAATCTTGACGTCAGTAGCAAAAGCTAGGTTCTCAATCTTAACTGTCGCACCTGGCTCAATGTTAGAAATTTCTATGCTTTCAATACGCGCCTTACCAGTAGATTCAAATAAGTCACCTTTGAACGCCGCTACCATATCGCCATTATAGCTCATATCCATAGACAGGTTTTTCATCTCTAAGGAAAATTCATCTGCACTTATGCTTAGCGATTCACCCGACGACGTATACAAAGTTTGGTCACCATCAGGCTCAGCTTCACCCGCATAACCAGAGAAAAGCAGTGTGAACCCCTCTTCTTCGGCCGTCGCGCTAAGCGCTGGAATAACGTCTGCGTAGCTTAGTCCACCAAACAAACCAACCACGCCTTCGTTGCGATAAATTGGCTGTTGGCCATCCCACTGAACGTATTCTCTTAACTCATCTCCATCAATAGACACCGTATAGTGAACGCGGCCTAATCCTAAGCCATCGCCAAAGTACACCGGTCCGTGATGAGCTACTAGCGTAGCGGTAATGCTAGGGTTTTCTTCCATTGGTATATCAGTGGAGTCAACATTCTGTGCATTGATTAGCGCTTGAAAATCGACAGCAAGCTTGATTTCTGCTGTTGTCGAAAACCAGCCTTTGTCATACGAAAGTACCTCGGCAGAATAAACGGCTTGTTGGTTAATTTCGTTTACGGCGGCGTTAACATTTTCGTGAACGCTAGTGCCAATAAAATAAGGGGCAACGCCAAGTGCAACCAAAGTTACGCCCGCGCCAGCTAGAAGAGGTTTGTTCATGATTACAATCCTTTGTTAAAAAGTGTTCCCAGTTCCTCTGGCCACAAACGTGAAGTACGTTGGTGGCCTAGAAATTCTACGCATAGTTTGTGCTAATGCATCACAGCTTAATAGCGATATAGCCGCTACTATCCGGCGCACCAAACAAGCGTGCGGCCTGATGGACTTCTTGCGGTAAGCTGTCGTCAGGCTTAAATTTACCACTTACTCGAATATTTTTCATCGTAGTAGGGATAACCGCATCCATCGACAAGCTTAGTAAGTTAGGCTCGCTTACTAGTATTCCAATGTCATCGCCTTCACAACGCAGCTTTGCGGAATAAGTGCCAAAATCAATAGGACCCTGTGTGCCGGCAACTGTCGCGTTTAGCCAATCTCCGGTACCGTTTAGCGATTGACACGCAGGCCCAAACGTTAAGTCACTAAGCGACACTTTAAAGCGCCCTCCAGCATTTACTGGCAGCGGAAGGCGAACTTGTGCAAGCACGCGGTCTACCGGTAAATACAGCGTGAAGTTTTCGGTATTTACGCTGTTTTGGCTGAAAAGTCCCGTGGTAATAGGCCCTTCAAATGCAATGTCGTTTTTATCGCGAATATTACCTGCTTTAAGGTTTAATTTAATTTTACCTATCAACATATGTAAGGGACTAAGCTCCCATTTTACATTGTTGATAGGCAGGCCATTAACCACTACAGTTTGCGCCTTGCCTGAAAACAAGGTGCCGCTAACACCACTAACGGCAACATTGCTAGGTAACGCAATACGGCCAATAACGTGAACAGCAGGCATGTAAGCAATGGCAAACAATAAGAAGGCAATAATGCCGCCTATAATCCAACTAACTTTCGACTTCATGCTTTACCTAATTGTAATCGGCGAATTTTGATATAGCCTGGCGCATCGGCCTCGGCAATATCCGCTTGAAGAATAATCACGCCCATATTTTCCATGGCTTTGAGCCATTCTAAAACACTGTTAAACGGCGCCTGATCAACCCACACCTGAAGCTCGTCGCCTTGTGGCTGCATACGAGATATAGCAATGTCGTGCTGAGCAGTAGTGCGGTTTACCGCTTGCGGTAACGAGCCAGAGAATGTTCGTTTACCCCCGCTGCTGCGGCGCAATTGCTGTGCTCTTGCTGCACTGTCTTTTACCCAAACCAACAAGGATTGCTGATTGTCGAGAAGCTGTTTCTGTTTATCTAAAGCAGCATTAAGCGGCGACCATACCGCAAAATAAAATAGCGCAATTATTAATAGCACAGCTGAAACCAGTACTAACTTTTGTTCGCGCTCGGTCAGCGCTTTGTACTTTTCTAAGAGTGCATTCATGAGGTACTCCTTACTGATACTGTACCTACAACGCCATTGTCACGATTGTTTATGGCCCCTTGTTCAACCACAAAGCCTGCGTTTTCTGCTGTACGTTTAAACTGCTCTAGCGCTTCAAAGTTTTTACCTTGCGCCTGAATGCGAATCTCAGTGCGGGTGGCATCGAAGCGCAGTGTTTGCGGTTTTACATCAGTGGCTGAAAAAGCCGGAGCGAGCTGGTCTAGCATAATAAGCATAGAGGCACTGCCACCACCTTGTTCTAACTTGGCAAGCTCGCTTTGTAGCTTCAATCGCACGTTGCGATAGGTACCAATATTGGGGAAACCCGCTTTAACAGCGGTATTAATCTCACTGCTTAACGCCTGATTTTGGGCTTTAAGCTGGTAAAGAGAAAATCCTTTGTCGATAAGGCTGGTGCATAGCGCTAACACTGCTAATACTGCAGCAACACGCCACTGATTCAGAACACCGCTGCGCTTGCGCTTTACCTTGTAATCGCCTTGGCATAGGTTAAAGCTGCTTTGCATCGCTTCTTTTGCCAATACTTGCATAGGCAGCTCTAAGGGTGCCTGCGCTTCCTCAATATTTGGCAAAGTGCTTAAATCGATACCCGCATAATTGGTAATGGTTATCGGGCTTTCTTGTTGTGCTGTAAAATGGACAAGAGTTGGCAGTAACCATGTTGCCTCGCCCTGCACGCCTTTGAATGTGTCTTGTCGAACGAGAAGCTGTTCACCTAACGTAAGCACTGACCAACCGTTTTCGGTGACTGGCACTGCGAGTACATCAGGAATAATGATGTCGCAGAATAACCCTGCTTCGCTAAGCCAGGACTGCCACAGCTCCATCTTTTCATGGCTAACTACTGCAACGGCCTGTTCATCGCCTCGCTTAGGGCCGATCGCAAAAAACTGCTGGCTAATGTCAGTGGCAAGCTCATCTTCTAGCATAAACGGGATAGCAGAAATGATCTTGCGGCCAGCTTTAGGCGGCAGCTCAACCCATTTGAGTAAAATTTCGCTGCTAGGAGCTAAGGCAATAACACTTCGTTGTCCCGCGCGTTCGGTCAGCGAAGATAAGGCTTCTGCATTAGGCAGCTCGCCCGATGCAATAATTTCATCTTCGGTTCGCGAATAAACGAGCCAGCTAATTGGGTCTGTATGGTTGGCGCCTAAACGCACCAAGAGTTGTTCCATCAATAGGTTCCCCCAAACTCGCGATTCACAATACTAACGCCGGTATCGGCATTAACGTGAAACACGGTGGAAAGCTTAAAGGTTGCTTTGTTGTATTGTGTTTTTGTATGCAACATAAAATATTCAGTTTTAACCGAAAACCAATCTTGTCGAGTGCTTGTTAAATTAAGCGCTTGAATAGAGGGCTCGCTTAAAAATGCATTGGTATCGTCCCAGCCGTTTTGCGGGCGACTGCTAATCAAACTTGCGGCCTGCTGAATGTCTAACCCCGTTAGGCCTGCAAGTAATGGTGCATCTTCTTCTTCTAATGTGTTGACGTTAATTTTCAACTCATTGTAATCCGGGATCACGCAAACTAATGGCAGTAATGCGTCTAGCCATTGTGGTGATACACCGTTAATAATACGCAATTCACTTTTTGATGCCAGTGGTCCGTTAGCTGCTAGGTAAGGAAACTCTCTGGACTCGTATTCGCTGTCTTCTGCACCGTAAGGGCGCATTCTGTCATCTTCGTCGACCCAGTCGGCTAAACTGTCGCGTAAGGTATCTGCGGTGTAGTTGTCTAGTCCGTCAACGCTAAGTGATAGCAACATAGTGTGAAAAGCGTCCATGGTTTCCGTGGTGTTACTTGCCCCACTGCTGCCATTACCGCTGTTACTGCCCGCGCCTCCTGCACTGCCAGACGTAATCGCGTTTAAATTAAAACACGCTTGCAAATCGTCTAAGTTAGCGGTTAAACCACCGTTTTCTAAAGGATAGCTGAATTCTTGTGCCCAAGGCTGATCTATAGAAATCACATTCGGGCTTTCTTCTATCAAAGACTGAATAGACTTACGCGCAAAAGCCTCGGCTCCCATGGCGTACCAGTAGGCTTGATTGTTGTCTTTTAAGTTCATCGTACGCTGCACCTGAAGCTGCAAGCGTGTACCCATTTCTGTGGCTAATACCGCAACCAAGGCTACTATCATGAGCACAATCATTAATGCCACGCCTTGCTGCTTAGCGGGTGGAGCAATCGACTTGCGCTGAGTACTCTTGATTGTCATGACGATTCACCCGTAGTTAAGGTAAATTCTCTGCGTATTTTTCCGAAGTCTTTACTGACAAACTCAATGGCCACCGCGCGCGGCAGTGCAGCTCCTTTATAACTTTCGCTCCACGACAGGTCTTCGTCTTCATCTAAGGAACTACTGTTAGCGGTGGCAAGGAATTCAATTTTTAAGCTTTCTACATCCTCTAACAGCACACGGACTTTGGGCTCGTAGCCTATGACGTTATCCACATAGTTGCTGTAAAGGCGCTCCAGTTTGTTTTCTCTAAGTCTATAGGCGACAAACTGTAGGGTACTTCGTGGCAACATTAACTGAGGGTTGTGCCACCCTCCGCGTACAAAACCAATGCCGTCATCGTCACTGTCGTCGGTTTCACCGCCAGACATGACCACGTCTTGCTTTTCGCCGTTAACCCTTGCTGCGCGAGGCACGGCTTGCTGAAGGTCTCGCTCAATCGTGATCATGGCACGCTGCAATAATTGAAGTTTTGCAAAACGCTCTTCTGAAATATCATTGCTGTCGATAACTGTGGTAAGTAGACCTGTGGATGCAAGCCCAATTAGGGTGAATATGGCCATAGCAATCAGTATTTCGATAAGCGTAAATCCGCGCTGCATGCTAATTTCCCGCCGTCGGTTTAGCAACGAAAGTGGTTACTGATGTAACTGAACTGCCGTAGCTTTCGTCTTCACCCACCGAAACGGTTACCGATCGCAAGTCGTTGTCGTTGGTTTTTGTCACCGTTTGCTGCCAGTACCACGTGCGATCGGCCATCTCCATCGTGCCTTTTAAGTTGTTCTTGGGCGGCCACGTGGTATCTAATTGAAGCTGGTTTAAGCGATTGCTTGCCACCCAGTTGGCAAAGGTGACAGATTCTATTTGCCCAACGCTTGATAAGTGCTCGCCTGCAGCTTTAAGTACTGCTGTACCGGTTAGCGCAAAAATAAGCAGGGCAACCATAACCTCCAGTAGCGTCAAGCCACTTTGCTGGCGTGGCGTGGCAGGTGCAACGTTCTTTGTCGATGCATCAACGTTGAACGCACTCATAGTGGTCTCTCCAGCGGCCCTTCAAGCACTAAAGGCGGAAGATCTTGGTTTTGCAGGCTGTAATAGACGGGGTTGTCGCCGTCATCACCTTCGTAATTAAACGACAAGGTAAAAGGCGTAATTTCGCCACTCGACATTATAAGCACTTGAGGCGGAGGCAGCTTTTTCTCTTCTTCGTTACCTATTTCAACCCCTTCATCAGAAACACTTAAATTCTCGTCGAATAGTTCCCTGTCAAAGAGCCTGTCTTCAACATCCCATGGTAAGTCGTCTAAATTTAAAGTGAAGGTGAAAGGCTCAGGTAACGTATAAGGCTCGTAGGTTTTTTCGCCTTCGATACGCTGCCACTCATCATCGTCGTCTAAGTAGACAAAGTAGTATTCATTTTTATCGGCTTCAAACCGCACACCAAGCTGTTGTTGATTTAACACCGCAAAATCGCTGGCCATATCAACAATCACCTGCAGGCGTTGCGCTTGGGTTTTTAGCAGGTCAGATTTACTCGCACCGAATGCGTTAAACATAACGTAACCCGCCGCCAATCCCATAAGCAGCAGTACCAGCATGACTTCTAATAGGGTAAAGCCTGCTTTTTTCAAAGATGTACTGCCGCGGTTGCGCATAAAGGTTAGTTCAGGTATTCGTTAATGTTCCAGTTACCAATGTCATCATCAGTACCCGGTTCGCCGTCTGGACCATTAGAAAAAATATCAACTACGCCAAGTTCTCCCGGGCTAATTAGTGCATATGGATTGCCCCACGGATCTTCAGGCAGGCGTTTAATGAAACCACCTTCAGGGTAATTACGAGGAATCGGGTCGATAGTCGGCGCGGTAACTAGCGCTTCTAGTCCCTGTTCTGTGGTTGGAAAGCGGTTGTTACGCAGCTTGTACATCTCAAGCGCACTTTCCATTTGCTGGATGTCTACCGCCGCCTTTTTAAGCTGCGCTTCTTCTTGGTTACCCAAGATTTGCGGTGCCACCATAGACGCCATAATACCGATGATTAGAAGTACGACCATGACTTCAATCAAACTGAAACCAGAACTGCGATTAAGTGTTTTCATTAAATATTCACCATGTTGTTCAATGCTAAAATTGGTTGCAATATTGCCATAACGATAAACAGAACAATGCCTGCCATCGATACAATAAGTAAGGGTTCAAATACCTTAAGTGAGACACCAATAAGCGCTTCAAATTCCCTATCTTGATTATCTGCGGCGCGAGCTAGCATTTGCTGTAGCTCACCCGATTTTTCACCAGACGCAATCATATGCATCATCATTGGTGGAAACATTTTTGTGTTATCTAGTGCCGCCCGCAGGCTGCTGCCTTCTTTAACGTTAATGGCTGCTTCAGCTACTTGGTTCTTAATATGTTGATTTTCCAGTACATCACCCGATATACGCATGGCTTCAAGCAAGGGTACTGCGCTGGCGCTGAGAATACTTAAGGTGCGAGCAAAACGCGCGGTATTAAGACCGCGAGATACCCGGCCAATTAACGGCAAGGTTAACAGCGCTCTGTGGTAGCGCAGCTTCATGTGCTTTTGCTGCAGCACGCGCTGAATAATGACAATGAGCACACCAATACCAATAAGCATGAACAGGCCGTAGTTTTGCAGCCACGTACTTACGGATATAAGAAATTGTGTAATGGCAGGAAGGTCTTGCCCCATGTGATCGAACTGCCCAACTATCTTTGGCACTACTACGGTTAACAGCAGCAACACGATACCCATGGCAAAAAATAGCATTAGCGATGGATAAATCATTGCTTGCGTGATTTGGCTACGGGTTTGTTGCCTGCGCTCAGTGTAGTCGGCAAGGCGATTCAACACGGTATCAAGATGACCGGATTTTTCCCCTGCTGCAACCATTGCGCGGTATAGCTCATCAAACACACTCGGAAATTGACCCAAAGCATCGGCAAGCCCATGACCTTCCACCACTTTACTGCGCACCGCCATCATCATGTTTTTCTGGCGAGGCTTTTCACACTGTTCGGCTACGGCAAGTAATGCTTCTTCAACAGGAAGGGCCGATTCGACAAGGGTAGCAAGCTGGCGCGTGAGTAGCGCTAAATCTGATGCAGAAATTCGCGGTTTGAATAAAGAAAACGAAAGACCTTTGCCTTCGCTTTGTGTACGCTCTGCGACCTGCTCTACTTCTAAGGGAATTAAGCCTTTTTCACGCAGCTGCTGACGAACCTGACGTGCATTATCGCCTTCAAGCACACCGTTTGTATTTTTACCGCGGGCATTAACCGCCTTAAAAGCGAATGCCGCCATTTAGTCTTCCCTCGTAACTCGAAGCACTTCTTCAAGTGAGGTAGCACCAGCAAGCACTTTGCTACAGCCGTCTTCACGAATACTTGGTGTCGTCTTTCTGATGTAGCGTTCAATGGCTTGCTCACCTACACCTTCGTGCATCATTTCACGCACTTTTTCATCTACCAACAATAGCTCGTGAATACCGGTACGACCACGGTATCCCGTTTGGTTACACGCGGCGCAGCCGTGCGGCTTATAGATAGTGGTGTCGCTTGTGGCATTCTGCCCTAGTATTTCCAGCTCAGAGGCGTCAGGTGAATGTGGCTTTTTGCAATCTGGGCACAGGGTACGAACGAGTCGCTGTGACAATACGGCCAATAAGCTCGAAGACAACAGAAATGGCTCAATGCCCATGTCTTCTAAACGGGTAATCGCGCCCGCTGCCGTATTGGTATGCAGGGTAGAAAGTACCAAGTGGCCGGTTAAACTGGCTTGAACAGCAATTTGCGCGGTTTCGATATCACGAATCTCACCCACCATGACTACATCGGGGTCTTGACGCAAAATAGCGCGAAGGCCGCGGGCGAATGTCATATCTACGCGAGGGTTAACCTGCGTTTGTCCGATGCCCGGAAGATCGAACTCAATAGGATCTTCAACGGTTAAAATGTTTCTGTCTCGCGAGTTTATTTCGGTTAACCCTGCGTACAAGGTGGTACTTTTACCCGAGCCCGTTGGACCGGTAACCAATATAATGCCGTGAGGCTTGCGAATAAGAGATGAAAAGTGGTTACGGTTTTGCAGCGTCATGCCTAAATCTTCTAGATTTAAGCGCGCATTGTTCTTATCCAATAGACGCAGCACCACGCGCTCGCCGTGACTTGAAGGCATAGTAGAAACACGCACATCCACCGCTCGCCCTGCAATACGCAACGTTATACGACCATCCTGAGGCACACGTTTCTCGGCAATGTCTAACTTCGCCATAACTTTTATACGTGACACCAACATGGAAGACAGCTTGCGGTTAGGACGTAAAATTTCGCGTAATACGCCGTCTACCCTGAAACGAACCACAAGCTGGTTTTCAAAGGTTTCAATGTGAATATCTGATGCACCTTCTTTGATCGCCTCGCCCAACATGGCGTTGATAAGCTTGATGATAGGCGCATCGTCTTCACTGTCTAACAGGTCTTCAGTGTCAGGCAAGTCTTCAGCAAGAGCGAACAAATCACTTTCGTTACCAAGGTCTTCCATAAGTTGTTTAGCCGCAGAACTATCGCGCTGAAAGGCGCTGGTAAGCAGGCTTTCAAACTCATTGGCAGGAATAGTTTTAGGAACAAAAGGTTCGCCGTAGAAGCGTCGCACTTCGGCAAATACATCAAACGGCGTATTCTCTGTAAAATATAAGACCGCAGGTGTTTCATTGGTTTCCAGCAACACCTGATTACGCTTTGCAAAGCTAAAAGAAAGCTGTCTTGGACCGGCCTCTTCTTCAGGCAAACCGGCTTCTTCACCCATGGCTTCTAAGGCTTCTTCTTGTGCCTCTAATGCCTGAGTAATCTGTTCGTCCTGCCCTGCCATGTTAGTCGTTACCTTCTTCTTGTTTCTGCTTCTCTTTCTCCGAGAGGTATTCTTCAAATGAAGGAGGTAAAGCGAGTGCGTCATCCCATTGAGGAATGCTTGGCGTCTCTTCATAAGGCATTAGCGAAACACCTTCTTGCTGGCGTTTAAGCTGAAGTGCGCGAATGTAGTTGTATTTGCGATGGCTGATTGCGTTCATTGTTGCGCCGTCGCGGACGATAGTCGGCTTTAGAAATACCATCAAGTTGCGCTTACGCTTGCTGGTTGATGTCGATTTGAATAAGTGACCGAGTATTGGAATGTCACCTAATAACGGCACTTTTGATTCGCTTTCTTGCACGTCTTCGTCAATCAAACCGCCAAGAACAATAGTGCCGCCATCATCTACAATCACCGTGGTTTTAATTTCACGCTTGTTAATTGAAATATCTACCGATGTAGCGCCACTTACGCTAGACACTTCTTGTTCGATAAGCAGCTGTACCGCGTCGCCTTCGTTGATTTGTGGCGTAACTTTAAGTTTGATACCCACTTCTTGGCGGTCAACGGTTTGAAAAGGGTTAGAGTTGTTCGCGCCTGTAGTTGTGCCTGTGATAATAGGCACTTCCTGACCTACAATGAAAAACGCTTCTTCGTTATCCATAGTAGTTAGGTGAGGTGTGGCAAGAATATTTGAATTGGTGTCGGTGCTTACTGCTTGTACTACCGCGCCCCAGCCATTTTCGATAACGCCGGCAATAAGGCCGTTAGCGCCGCCTAAAAGGCTCGCTAGTGCGGTGTAATCGCCTTCATCGGTGGTGTTAACTGTGACCACTTCGCCATCATCTGTTACATAGGCTTCGGTATCGGTATCGTCTTCTGCTTGCTTAAGGGCTACCGCCAATGATCCAACCGGTACAACACCGTTGCTGAACTGTGTACCGCCGCCGGCTTCAGAAGCCCACTGCACACCCAATGTAGTGCCGTCGCCTTCAAAGACTTCAACGATAATGGCTTCAACTTGTACCTGCGCACGGCGAATATCAAGCTGACGTACTACCTCTTCTAACGAGCGCATCATGTCCGGCTCTGCGGTAATAACAATGGCATTAGAATCTTCGTGCGCATCAATGCTGATTTCACGGTTAGAACCCGCTCGGCGCGATGTAGTGCCACCGCCTTGCTCTTCAGCTTGAATGCTTGCAGATACGCCCTGTAATACTTTTACTAAATCTTCCGCTTTAGCGTAGTTAAGAAACAGCACGCGGGTGTTGCCGTTTGATTCAAGCTCTTGGTCCATGCGCTGAATAAGGTTGATAAGACGCTGGCGTGCTTTAATATCGCCGCTCACAATAACCGAGTTAGTTCTGTCGTCTGCCACAACGCGAGGCTCCGACTTAGTGCCAGTATTGGCTTTGCCTTGCGACTTATTAATGCTGTCAATAATGCGCACCATTTCTGATGCTGACGCATAGCGAAGTTTAACGATTTCTACTTCTTCGTCACCGGCACGGTCCACGCGCTCGATAATTTCTACTAGTCGGTTAACTACCGCAGCACGGCCGGTTAGCATCATTACGTTCGATGGGTCGTGGCTAACCACGTTACCGCCGCCCGCCTGGTCATTTAGCTGACGTAAAATAGGTGCAAGTTCGCGCACCGGTACGTTATAAACAGGCACAACGCGAGTGATCATTTCATCGCCGTCGCGATTAGCGCCTTCAACAACAGGAATATTGGATGTTTTAGCGTCTTTCGAGCGAACCACTTTCAAAATACCGCTAGGCATTTCTACAACGGCAAAGTCATACACTTGAAGTACGTTTAGGAAAAACTGGTAGTACTGATCTTCATCGAGCATGTCATAGCTGCGTACGCTTATTTTTCCACGTACGTTAGGGTCGACAATAATGGTGCGCTCAAGATTTTTACCAACAATATTAATAAACTCGTTGATGTCAGTATCTTTGAAATTAGGCATGTACTCAGCGGCCGTCACCGAGAAACACAGAAGCGCTGTACACATGGCTGTGCTCAAGCGAGATAATAGTTTTTGGCTAGTGCGCCTTTTCATTCTAACTTCCTTCATTTCCTAACTTGTCGATGACCGAATTGCTTTATTTGTTATTTTGCTTACCTAGCGACAATATAGCGCTGCTACCGTTAGTGGTATTAAGACTCGGGTAAATCTAGGTATAGCGTAGTTAAACTGCCATCTCGAATAATCGTTAATTCTATAGTTTGTGCATTGCGTAGCTCAGACAGCGCCTCTTGCGATTGCTGCAAGTCGGTAAGGTCTAGCCCGTTAATCTGTGTAATGACATCACCAGCCTGAAGCCCTGCCGATTTAAATAATTCAGGCTCTTTGCCTGGGCTCACTTGGTAGCCGATAAGCTGGCCTTCTTCAGTTTTTGGCGATATTGAAATAAAGTCTGTGAAGTTGGCTGGACGCTCTCGCAGAGCTGCAGTTGCCTCTAATGCTTCGTCGCTAAGCTCAACGGTGTCTTCTTCTAATTCTTCTGGCTCAGGTCGGTTTCTTGCCTGCATTTCACGGCGACGATTAGCTTCGTCGTAGTCAATTCCGTCAAGCATCAGGGTTTCGTTTCTCACCCCGTTCCTAATAATAACGCGATCGTTGTACACTTTTTGCAACGTGGCATTGGTGCCTTCAATCTTCTCACCTAGGCCATAAACCGCTTGGCTGCCGCGATTTTCAATAATAGCGGTACCCGCCTCCTGCTCTGAACTGGCCACAACGCCCGTCAGGGTTAGGTTTAAGCGCGTTTCTGGTGCGTCGGTAACCTCGGCGACCGGTTCAGCAGGTTTGGCCGCAGCATTACCAAATAAATTCAGCTGTTGTATTTTGGCGATGTTGCCCCCATTTTGGCCTGACGACGAAGAAATAACCGGAGCACGGCTTACTGTGGGTGTCGCAGATAGTTGAGGTTCGGGTATAATTCGCCACACGAGTTTGGCAGCAAATGCAATTAAATACAGGCTGAGCAGAACCACTACGATGGTATGTAGCTGTTTTTGATGCTGGTTCAGATAAACAACCAGAGATTGTGGGTTGGGTTTATTGAATGTCATGCTGCCACTGATGGTACTGCTTTATTATAATATAGTGAATTTTTGGTTAACCGCGCTTTAGCAAACCCATAATAGCCTAGTAAAGGTGAGGGTCACAACACTAAAGCCACACCATTACGAAAATATTACATGAGCCAATCGGATAGCAACAATACAACACAAAATGTCAGGCTGGACAAGTGGCTATGGGCTGCAAGGTTCTTTAAGACCCGCGCAATAGCAAGAGACATGGTGCAGTCGGGAAAAGTCCAGTACAACGGGCAAAGAGCCAAACCTGGTAAGCATGTAGAGCTTGGCGCCATGATTAAAGTTCCCTCAGGATGGGATAATCGTGAAATTAAGGTGCTAGGCTTAAGTGACAAGCGTTTGAGCGCGCCTTTGGCGCAGGCGCTTTTTGAAGAGACGATTGAAAGTGTAACGAAACGTGAAGAAAACCAAACGGCGCGCAAAATGAACGCCTTTCACAGCCCTAAACCAGATCATAGACCTGATAAAAAGCAGCGACGACAGATTATTAAATTTAAGCAGCAATAATGAGCTGCTCAACAGGATTAGTTATGAGCGATTTCGATAAATTACACCGCTTCTTATTTACCCAAGCTAACGTTCGTGGCGAATTGGTTCGTCTTGATGAGAGCTTAAAGCAAATTGTGCACAGCTATGAATACCCTGTGCAAATTCAAACATTGCTAAGTGAAATGGCGGCAGCGACGTCATTGTTAACGGCAACGCTTAAGTTTAAAGGTGAAATTTCTCTTCAAATTCAAAGCAAAGGTCCAGTAAGTTACGCGGTGTTAAACGCCACTCACGAACAAACGCTTCGCGGTGTGGCGCGCTGGGACGAGACATTAGAAACATTGCCAGAAACGTTTTCAGAGTTATTGTCTCAAGCGGTATTGGTCATTACTATCACACCTGATGAAGGCGAGCGTTATCAAGGCGTTGTTGCATTAGATAAGCCTTCTCTAGCTGAATGTATTGAAGGCTACTTTGCTCAGTCAGAGCAGCTAGCGACCAGCGTGCACCTAATGACCGACATGAGCGACCCTAAAAACGCGAAAGCGTCGGGTGTGTTACTTCAGGTCTTACCGACTGATGCCAGCGCTACTGATGTGTCGCAAGCCAATGAGTTTGCTCATATCTCTAAACTTACTCAAACGTTGACCAAAGAAGAGATGTTTACGTTGTCGGTTGAAGACATTTTATATCGTCTTTACCACCAAGAAGACGTGGAAGTGTATCCAGCGAAGGACGTAACCTTTGCTTGTTCATGCTCGAAGGAGCGCAGCGCTGAAGCACTTCGTCACGTTGAGAAGTCTGAGCTTCACGCAATTATAGCTGAAGAAGGTGCAATCAAAATGAACTGCCAGTATTGTCATACCGAATATCGCTTCGATAGTATCGACGTAGAGGCTATTCACAGCGGCAACTTCGACGCACCGTCTTCAAATCAGTAACTACTTGTTTACTGCTGTGTTAAAGCACCTTCTTTCGAAGGTGCTTTTTTGTTTCTGAATCTCTCACCGTCTAGATAGGTTCATTTTCCCAACACTTCACTTGTGGTTAAAAAATACCCAGTAGTAAGTGTTTAACTTTCCTACATCATCCTATTTTCCTTTTCTTCCTGTTGTGGTGAAAATTTTCACCTTCACTTTCTAAAAAAAAATTGTCATTTTTTATTTTGAAATTCATCGATCAATATAGGTTTTCTACGCCTTATTTTTGCATTTATATCAAAGGAAAAGGCTTTCCTTGTAATTAATTTACAATATTTATGAAATTAACATATGAGAAATAGTGAGTATGTGTTTTATAAATGCGTGCTAGGCCTTGTTTACATTACACTTGAAGAGGTGATACTTTTTTGAAAGTGCTTTTGAAAAATTACATATAGGGTAACAGCCATGACCGCAGCAGCCTCAATTCAAACGGAACTGAAAGTAACGCCACTCACCGATCTGCCAAATGCAGAACTTATCGAGCGCGCCGTAAAGCGCGGCGAAGGTGTCCTTGACAAAAACGGGGCGCTTGTCGTTGAGACCGGAAAACGAACCGGTCGCTCTCCAAATGATAGATTTATCGTTAAAGAGTCAACAACCGAAAATGACATCGATTGGGGCAAGGTGAACAAGCCTTTTGACGCTGATAAATTTGATGCGCTGTGGGACCGCGTTGAAGCCTACCTGTCTACCCAAGAACACTTTCTTTCACACCTTCAAGTGGGCTCCGATCCTGAACATGCTTTGTCGCTTGAAGTAAGAACGCAAACCGCGTGGCAGCACGTTTTTGCCCGCAACCTTTTTATTATTCCTGAACAATGGAATGTTAAAGGCGACCAGCCTTGGCAAATCTTAAACGTACCTGGTTTCACTTGTGAGCCAGAGCGTGACGGCACAAACAGTGATGGCACAGTTATCATCAACTTCGCTAAAAAGCGTGTGTTGCTCGCTGGCATGCGTTACGCGGGCGAAATGAAAAAAGCCATGTTCTCCGTGCAAAACTTCCTGCTTCCGGCAAAAGACGTGCTACCTATGCACTGTTCTGCCAACGTGGGTGAAGAAGGCGATGTGACTCTGTTCTTCGGTCTTTCAGGCACAGGTAAAACCACGCTTTCAGCCGATCCTAAACGCTTCTTGATTGGTGACGACGAGCACGGCTGGGCACCAGGTAGCGTATTTAATATTGAAGGCGGTTGCTACGCTAAATGTATCGACCTATCTCAAAAGAACGAGCCAGTAATTTGGAATGCTATCAAGTTTGGTACCATCCTAGAAAACGTAGTGCTTGATGAAACACGCACGCCTGATTATACCGACACGTCGTTAACCCAAAACTCACGTGCGGCCTACCCGCTTTCGCACATTGAAAAGCGCGTTGCTGAAAACCGAGGCGGTGAACCTCGCTCGGTTGTATTTTTGACCTGTGACGTAAGTGGCGTATTGCCTCCTGTTTCAGTGTTAAGTGAAGAAGCTGCGGCGTATCACTTCCTAAGCGGTTACACAGCGAAAGTAGGCTCTACTGAAATTGGCTCTACAAGCGATATTGAATCAACCTTCTCAACTTGTTTTGGTGCGCCTTTCTTCCCACGTCCAGCAGGCGTATATGCAGAGCTTCTGATTAAGCGTGTTAAAGCGTTTGGCGCTAAGGTTTACTTGGTTAATACCGGTTGGACAGGCGGTCCTTACGGCACAGGTAGCCGTTTTGATATCCCTACCACACGCGCCATCATCGATGCGATTGTATCGGGTAACTTAGCTGATGTTGAAACCCAGCACATTGACGCATTAAACCTAGATGTGCCAGTGGCAATAGACGGTGTAGACAGCAATTTGCTTGTGCCACAAAATACGTGGGCAGACAAAGAGAAGTACAACGAATACGCCGCTAACTTGGTTAACGACTTTAAACAGAACTTTGAAAAATATGACGTTAGCGACGCTATCGTTAAAGCCGGGCCGGGTAACTAACACTCGGTTCGCCCCTTCCCAACGTTCATCACACTCAACGTGATTGATGTTTTGCCCGCACCGTGTTGCGGGCTTTTTTTGTATTGTTGTTAACAAATTTAACATTATGAATACGTATGTTTATTTAAGTTGAGTAATGCACTGGCTATCATTCACCGTACACAAGAAGGCTTTAATTAAGCGCGCTTCGTTAATTAAGTGCGGTTCGCTAATTAGGTGCGCTTCGCTTTGAAGCATAAAGAAGGTTTTGAGCATGATAGACAGGAAACAGCGTATAGCACTTGCATGTGCTGGTTTGGCATTTTTCTCGGTAAATACGGTAGCCGAAGTTCAAACAGCGACACTCGAAAATACAACGCTAAATATTGATACGGATACCAATGACTTCACGATAAGCGCGTTGCACGATAGTGGCTTTCAAGTAACGTATCTTACTGATGATAATGGCTCGCCTTACGCAAATCTACCGTCTATGGCGCTTCCCGAGCCCGCGTTGACTGATGTTACAAACAAAAAAGCTAATGATGTAGAGCTAGTTGAAACTGCGACAACCCTAATCTTAAAACTCAATAATATTTCTGCACATGTCGATAAATCAACGCACGTTATCAGTTACTCGGTAAACGGCAAAGTAGTAGCAAAAGAACAAGATGGGCTAAACATTTCTGATAACGGCGTCAGCCTGTCGTTTGCGTTAGATAAAAACGAAAAACTCTATGGTGGCGGCCAGCGCGTCTTAGGTATGGATCGTCGTGGTCATAGCATGCCGCTATATAACAAAGCACACTATGGCTACACCACGTCTTCAAATCAAATGTACTTTGGTTTGTCGGCTGTGATGTCGTCAAAAAATTACAGCGTATTGTTCGATAACACCGCTTCTGGTGAGCTAGATATTGGCAAAACGAACAACGACGAGTTGCTATTTAAGGCACAAGGCGGCCGTGCTAGCTACATCATGGTGTTGGGTGAAAATTTAGAAGACACGGTTACGAATACCGTAGCAGTTACGGGAAAACAGCCGCTTCCACCGCGTTGGCTGCTGGGTAACTTTGCATCTCGATTTGGCTATAAATCTCAAAATGAGGTGATGGATGTTGTCGATGCCTTTAATACGCAAGATATTCCCGTTGATGCCGTAGTGCTCGATTTATATTGGTTTGGCAAAGACATTAAGGGGCACATGGGGAACTTAAGTTGGGACGCCGCCACTTTCCCTGAGCCCGAGAAAATGATTAGTGAGCTACGCGCTCAAGACGTGAAAACCGTGCTGATAACCGAGCCTTTTATTCTTACGACGTCAAAGCAATGGGATAGTGCCGTTGCCAGTAATGCCCTTGCTCAAAACGATGATGGTGCGCCGTATACTTTCGATTTCTATTTTGGCAATACCGGCCTTGTTGATGTGTTCAGTGAAGCGGGTCAAAATTGGTTTTGGCAATATTATGAAAAGCTTGCTGCACAGGGTGTTTCCGGCTGGTGGGGCGACTTGGGTGAGCCTGAAGTGCACCCTGATGACATTCAGCACATGTGGCAGTCTACAAAAGTAAGCGGCGCAGAAGTGCACAATGCCTACGGTCATCAGTGGGCGAAAACCGTGCATAACAATTTAACTGCGCTACAACCCGACACGCGCCCCTTTGTGCTGATGCGTTCAGGATTTTTGGGCAGTCAACGGTACGGAATGGTGCCGTGGACAGGCGATGTGAGTCGAAGCTGGGGCGGACTTAAACCTCAGGTAGAGTTGGCACTTCAAATGAGTGTTTTTGGAATGGCGTATACCCATTCCGACTTAGGTGGGTTTGCTGGAGGCGAAATCTTTGATCCTGAGCTTTATACAAGATGGCTTCAGTTCGGTACCTTTTCACCGGTATTTAGGCCTCATGCCCAAGATAATATTGCGCCAGAGCCAATTTTCCACGCCGATCCCGTAAAGTCTATTGCGCGCAAGTTTATCCAACTTCGCTACGACATGCTGCCTTATAACTATTCATTGGCCTTTGAAAATGCGCTTTACGGCACGCCATTAATGCGCCCGTTAGCTATGGCGTACGGTGAAAGCGATTGGTTTGAAAATGCAGACAGTTATCTGTGGGGCGATGGTCTGTTAGTTTCGCCTGTGACGAGCGCTAACCAAGCGGAGTGGCCGACTTTGCTTCCCGAAGGCGTATGGTTTGATTTTTTCTCTGATACGAAATACCAAGGTGGTCAAACCGTTAACTACCCGCTAAGCCAAGATAATTACCCAGTGTGGGTAAAAGCGGGAAGCTTTATGCCAATGACTAAAGGGCTTAGCCGCACAGAGCAGTTTGATGCACGTAAAATAGAAATGCACTACTGGCATGACAATTCAGTGAATTCATCTTCATATACTTATTACGAGGATGACGGCAAAAATCCAGCGTCTGTCAAAAAAGGCTTATATACAAAGCTACTTCTTAATGCGTCAGTAGACGAAAAGGCCGCATTAACCCTGACTCTTGATAGCGAAGGCAGCTATATAGGTATGCCTAAGCAGCGAGACATCACTTACATCGTGCACGGTTTAAGCGAAAAACCACAGAGCGTTTCAATTGATGGCAGGAGCGTGCCTGTAATGTGGGATGAAAAAGGGAAAACGCTTTCACTTGCAATTTCTTGCGATTATCAGCAATCTGTAAAGGTAGTGATTATGTGATAATTAAGGGCTGCTGTTCTTTCTTGCACAGTAAAGGTCAGCGCCCTCAAAAGGTTCACTTTGTGTTCAAGGGCATAACTACGCTGTGCCCTCACGCCTAAATCGGATGTCTTTCTACTGATATCAGCCATGGAGCCTAAATGAGCCGACTTCCTGCCACCATCGTTATTTTCGCTGGTTTTTTTCTAATTGGTAAATTGTTTCTCTTGTGGGGAATATTACTGCCAGATATTGCAGCCGATTTGCAAATGTCTGAAGTAGTCAGCGGCGCACTTTTTTCGCTCTTCTCTGTAGGCATGATGTTAGGCGCTGTGATTGGTGGCAAGTATGCCAGTCGCTTTGAGTATATGCCGCTATTAGCTACATTATTCAGTATGAATACGGCGCTGTTGCTGCTTGTGTCAGTACTTACCGCTTGGCAGTGGTTTTTGGTGTTAGCGGTATTAATCGGTGTGGTGAGCTCAACAATATTTACTATTGGCCACACGCTTATTGCACGAATGTACGCAGAAAAGCGCTTTACTATGATGGGCTTAATGGACTTTATGTTCAGTTTAGGAACGTTTGCGGCGTCGTTCTTTGTAACGCTGTTATACCTTGTTGAGCACAACTGGCGTTTACCTATCCAGGTGTTGGCAGGCGTTATGATTGTGCTTTCGTGCTATGCATTTATTGCGGCGCGTTCTCAGGCAAAAGTGCTTAAAGGTCAGCCTAAAGCACCTAAAAAGACCTTGGCATTTGGGGTTATTATCAAGCAGCCCGTTTTCATATTTCTAACTTTGCTAACCTTTGGCTATGGTGCCGTAGAGTTCGGTAACGCGAACTGGTTTGTGAGCTATGCGCAAAACGGCTTAGGCTTTACCGGCGAACAATCGAGAAACTTACTGGCATTTTTTACCGCTGGCATGGTGATCAGTCGTCTTACCTTCCCTTTTTTACTGCGATTCGTATCGGTACACCGCATGATTGTAATCATGGCAACAGCCTCGCTAGCGGGTGTATTTGCACTGAAACTAATGCCTTCATTTTATGGGATTGGCGCTGGTAACTTACTGCTTGGCTTAGGGCTAGGTGGGCTCTTCCCGTTAGCACTTTCTGCGGCAATGAATATCGACAGTGACAACGGCCCCGTACTTTCTGGTATTTCAATTATCGGTAACTCTACAGGCGTTCAAGTGGCATCGTTTTCTACCGGACTATGGGCGAACTTCGCGCCACTTACTACGGCGTTTTGGGTGATCCCACTTGGCGGCTGCGTGCTGTGGTTGGCATCTTATGGATACAGCCGAAAAATTAAGTACCACAGAAGTTAATACCAATCCGTGTAGTGTTTTTGGGCTTAATGGGTTTGATAGGGTAAATAAAACTCTGCGACCAAGCCCTGCTGAGGATGATTTCGCAACGTCACCTCACCATCGTGAGCTTCTACAATTCGCCTTATTATGGCAAGGCCAAGGCCTGAACCTGACGAATTGCGGGCTTTGTCGCCTTGTGCAAACGGCATGAATACACCGTCGAGCTCCGCTTCCGGTATTCCCGGGCCAAAGTCGCGTACTTTGCAATACACGCGCTTTTCGTGACGATTGTAAAAGCTGCTAATTGCAATATCGTCCGAGCCGTACTTGAAAGCATTTTCGATGAGGTTGTCGATCACGCGTTTCATTGCAATTCGCCGAAGTGACAGCGGAGGAATGGCGTTGAGTTTGAGTTCGATGTGGTGCTTGTCGTCTAAATGTCTGGCTTGTACCAGCTCTGCAATAATCGCGTTTAAATCAGTTTCTTGAGTGACTTCTTCGGTGTCGTAGCGTGCATAGTCAATGAACTGATCGATGATGGCGTTCATGTCTTCTATGTCATTTACAATGCCGTCTTTTATCCAATCTTGGTCTTCCGGCAGCATTTCTGAGGCTAGGCGAATACGGGTAAGCGGCGTGCGCAAGTCGTGAGAAATGCCCGCTGTCATAATATTTCGGTCATTCTCAAGCTGCTTAATACCCTGATTCATGCGGTTAAACGCCCGAGTAACCTGAATCATTTCGGTGCTGCCTTGTTCGCGAAGCGGCGCCGGGTGCTCGCCTTTACCCACCGCTATTGCTGCTTTTTGCAGGGCTGACAATGGACGCGTCATGCGTCTTACAAACAACCAGCCCCCGGCCACACTCAATATGCCAATTACCATCAAGTACATAGTAAGAGGGGATATATTCGCTTCGTTAAGTCCTGAAATAGGAATAGAGATCCACGTATCTGGGTAGCGGTTCAGGGATATCCAAACAATGTATGGCGCATTTTCGTCACTGGCCTGCGTGGTGGTGCTAATGCGCACATCTGCAAGCTGCCGGAGCTGCTCGCTAACCTGAGAAGAAATATAGCTATAGTATACGGCGCTTTCTAATCCATTCTGTTTGGCAACGCTTTCGTCAAAGACCTGTACCTGGGTTTTTTGAAAATAGCGGTCGCGAGTTTCTTGGTTAGTCACTAACAAATCGTTGGCGAGCACAGATTTAACTTGGGTGGCCAATAAGCTGTTAATTTGTTGGTAGCTGGGCTGAATAAAGTAATAGGTAACAGAGATGTAGGACACAATCTGATTAATAAGCAACAGCACGCCAATAAGCATGACGGTTTGGCCAAATGCACTTTTGGGAATTAAACGCATAACATGCCGTCGCTTTGAATCATAAGCCAGAGTTTGGATTGGCAGTAGGTAAACGCATAATTAGGGGTCATGAGTAAACATACTTCACTTGCGCACAGGCCAAGACGGTAGAGCCCGCCGTATCAGTCATAGGTGCTAAACTTGTTCGCCATCAGGCACGAATACGTAGCCCAATCCCCATACAGTTTGTATATAACGAGGGTTGGCAGGGTCTTCTTCAAGCATTCTTCGTAAGCGTGAAACCTGAACGTCAATACTGCGCTCTAATGCGCTGTAGTCGCGACCACGCGCTAGGTTCATCAGTTTGTCACGTGACAAAGGCTCACGTGGGTGAGTAACCAAAGATTTTAATACCGCAAACTCACCGCTTGTCAGGGTTAAAGGCGTATCGCCCGCTGTCATCTCGCGGGTGGCAAGGTTCAGCTTGTAATTGCCAAACTCCACAATTTGCACATCTTTAGACGGCGCGCCCGGCGCTTCGCTGCTGCGTCTGCGCAATACCGCTTTAGCGCGTGCTAGTAGCTCGCGTGGGTTAAATGGTTTAGGCAAATAATCGTCTGCGCCCATTTCAAGGCCGATAATACGGTCAACTTCATCGCCTTTTGCAGTAAGCATAATAATGGGCATGTCGTTTTCTTGCTGGCGCAATCTGCGGCATATAGACAAGCCGTCTTCGCCAGGTAGCATAAGGTCCAAAACCATTAAGTGAAAATTCTCGCGCTCAAGCAGTCTGTCCATTTGTTCTGCGTTAGCCGCACTGCGAACTTGATAGCCCTGCTCAAGCAAATAGCGCTCTAATAGGCTGCGCAGACGCATGTCATCATCAACAACGAGAATTTTAGAGGTTTCCTGACCCATACTCATACCTTTCGTTTTACTTTTGTTTCACTATAACCACAAGATGTGAAATACAAAAGCGAGAAAAGCGTAAAAGGCTAGGGATGTTTGTTACAAATAGTGTCTAGGGCCTGTTGCTCTTTTATGTACAGCAAGATTCAGTAAAGACCCAGTAAAGACCCAGCAAAGGCCCAGCAAGCTTTAGAGAAAAGGAGGTCGTTAAGCATTTCTCCTCCCTAAACTCATTGAGAACTGCCCGTTGATTACAAGCTGTAAAAAACGTAGGCGCTGTAACAACACACCAGCAGTTCAAGTTGTAATCCACAAGGGGCACTAATCAAAAGTGACGACGTTAAGGGCTTTTGTTTGCGCCGTTCCATTAAGCGTTTCTAAATATAACTGCGTTATAGCATCAGCTCCGCTGTGCGACTGCTCATAAAACTGATCGCTCACTTTTTCTGCGAAGCGTTTCCATGCACTGGCGTATTTTGCCAAAAAGGCCTCGTGCCCCCATTCATGTTGGCGCAGTTTCACGCGAGCTGGCGCAAAGAATATCTCTGCATTGAGCAATTTGGGGTTGGGCTTCTCTTGGGCTTTCCAATCTGTCGCACCAATGAGTGTAACGTCGCTCAGGCTGTCGCCAAGCTGCTTGGTAAGGTTATTAATCAATGTACCGTTGGCAGCGAAATCAAGCAGCCAGTAGCGCTCATCGCTGCTATTACTGCTATTGCCTTCGCTACTTAGGGCAGAGAGTTCGTCATAACTATACACTTCATCGTAGCAGCCGGACGCTTTTAACATATCCACGTTTTGTTTCGAGGTTAGCCCAACCACCTTATAGCTTGCGTTTCGAGAGGCCTTCTGGTCTTTAAGTAGTTGCGCTGTACCCAATGCGGTTTTACTTGAAGCGCTCGACAGCAGTAAGGTTTCATTGTTTGCTTTCTCTGCCACATAGTCATCGAGCACAAACGAAGTCATATAAAGGGGTCTAAAGTTAAGCTGCCATGCTTCGCGGTTTTTGTCGTAGCCGGGGTCGGCGGCACAGCGAAGATATTGATCGTAAACAGGGCTAATGCTTTTCCGTTTTTCGTGGATGTCTGAAAAGCCGTGAGGGGCAACTTTTCCAGCTTTTATCACCCAATGGCTAGCCATAGGCAGATAGCCGAACACCTTTTCACCTACTTTGATATCGCTATGACAAGACGCCTTAACGGTAGCAAAGCCCCAAACGGGCACAATACCGAAGCCATGTGCTTCATCAACGTCATTATCACTCTTTGCAGGGAAAAAGCCCCAATAGCCCATTTTAAAACCCAGTGCAGCATAGGTGATGTTGTTGGCAGAAAAGCCAAAGCTGTCTGTCTCAAGCAATACTTCGTCTTGCTGTAAGTCGCTGATGTTTATATCGCGGGAAACAACGTTAGTGTTGGCAAGGTTTTGCTGGTCTACCCAAATTTGTTGGCTTTTAATTGTGGTCATAATAGGAGCCTGCTGTGTCAAAAACTAGGTCGAGAAACTAAATCAAGAAACTAAATCAAGAAACTAAATCAAGAAGCTAAACCAAGAAAGTTTCCGAATAGAACCTAGATTGACGCAGGGCATGAGCCATTACGACTTACTGTTTTAAATATATGCCTATAGAAGCGATGTATATTGGGGTTACTCGTCGCTGCTCAACCAATCCATCTGATGACCAGCTCTGCGCTTTTTATTTAAGATGTCTTCAAGGAGCGGAGTTAAAATGAGCTCCATGGCTAAGCCCATCTTTCCGCCGGGTACAACCAAGGTGTTGATGCGAGACATAAACGCGCCGTCGATCATTTGAAGGAGGTAGGGGTAGTCCACAGTCTTCATTTCCCGTCTAAAGCGCACAACCACAAAGCTTTCATCTTGGGTTGGAATTTCCCGTGCACTGAAGGGGTTGGAGGTATCAACGGTTGGTACGCGCTGGAAGTTAACGTGGGTGCGTGAAAATTGTGGCGTGATGTAGTGGAAATAGTCGTCCAGTCCTCGCACTATGCTGCTCATTACCGCTTCACGAGAATGTCCTCGGTCAGTGGTGTCGCGTACAATTTTTTGAATCCACTCTAAGTTTACAATCGGCACCATGCCGACCAGTAAATCTACATGTTTTGCTACGTCATTTTCTTCCGTTTTTACACCGCCATGTAAACCTTCATAGAACAGCAAATCAGTGTTTTTGGGTAAATCTTGCCAAGGTGTAAAGGTGCCGGGCATTTGGTTAAAAGGCACGGCTTCATCGAACGTGTGAAGGTATTGTCTAAACTGTCCTGTACCCGAGCTGCCGTATTCCCTAAACAGGGATTCCAGTAGCTCAAAGTCGTTGGCTTTAGGGCCAAAGTAGCTGATATGTCTGCCTTGTTCTTGGGCTTTGCGAATTTCCACTTCCATTTCCGGGCGGGTAAAACGGTGAAAACTATCGCCTCCTACAACCGCAGCATTAACACTTAAGTTCCTGAAAATATGACGTATAGCGTTGGTCGTGGTAGTAGTACCCGCGCCAGAAGAACCTGTTATAGCAATAATAGGGTGTTTGACAGACATAGGAATTCTTTTTGGAAATGACGGGTACTAGTTATAAGCTGATGTGAGCTAAGAATCAAGGGGAGGTATAAGCGCTTACCACTCGATTCTTGGGAGTTGCTTTCGCTCCAGCCTGCGTGTAATCAATCATCTAGCCGTTTGTGATGGTGCTGCAATAGGCGCACAATTAGCTTTGCCTCTTCTTCGTCTAAATCAAGAAGTGCGCGAACATGTTCTAGGTGGTGCACATCGTGCTCACTCAACTTTCCGTCGTCCAAAACGCTTCTTACTGTGTCTTTAAACCTATCGCGTTTAAGCTGCATCTGCGATGTGTAGCTAGAAGATAAAATACCCGCTGGTAAGGCGTAAAAACAGATCCCCATAATAGTTATGAGGCCGCCAAATATTTTACCCAGCGCAGTTATGGGAACGGCGTCACCATAGCCCACCGTGGTCAGCGTGACGAGTGCCCACCACAATGAAGCGGGAATACTGCTAAAAACATCGGGCTGAGCAGCATGTTCAATATAGTAAATACAGGTGGCGGCGATAATCGTGAACAACAAAAGTACGCTTAACGCCGCAATAAGGCTGTGAGACTCGTTGCGCAATACGGTAACGAGAGTTTGCATAGAGCGCGAATAGCGCCCAATTTTTAGAATTCGCATTACCCGAAATATTCGCAAAATACGTAAATCGAACGCCACGAAAACGCTTAAGTAAAAAGGCAGAATTGCCATTAGGTCGACGAGCGCCATGGGACTTTTCAAATAGGTCCAGCGCTTTTGCCATGTCGTTGTGCGTTCGTGATTAGGACGGTTTGGGGCCGATGCGCTGCCGTATAAACGAAGAAAGTACTCAACGGTAAATATCAGTACTGAAACCACTTCGATTATATGAAGTTCGTACTGCCAAATGGCAGGGATACCCGGCACTGTTTCCAGCATCATAGCGACAACATTTACGATAATTAACGCGATAAGAAATACATCAAATATTTTGCTGAGCTTTTTGTACTCGTGAGCCTCGCTGGCAGGCGCAAGGATGTGATAGCACGCGTTTTGAAATGACATAGCCATGGTGGTGAGGGAACGAATGTCCTTTTTATACCAATTACCGTTGCAAATTGGTAATGCTTCTAAAAAAGAAGGAGGTGTTCGGTGCTATTTTCAAGCGCGGATGGGGTCAAAACATGGTAGTTTAAAATACAAATAAGCAAACAAAGAGCGTATCCAATTGAAAAGTGCAAAACATTTAGGGGCAGTACTAACCTCGGCACTGCTTGTGGCTGTGTCTGTGCCCACGGCACAAGCTAAGTCTGACAGCGTACTTTTTTCATCAACGCCACCTGTTATAGATGGTGTAGCCAATGACGCTGCATGGAAAGGGGGCGATTGGCATGAAATGACGTCGCTTATGTGGGGCTCGGCTCCTGAGTCCGGTGATTTTTCTGGTCGATATAAACTGCGATGGAACAAGGATGCGCTGTATCTGTTGGCAGAAATACAAGACGATCACCTCTCAGATACCTATCCCAATCCCCTTGAACGTTATTGGGATGATGACTGTTTAGAAATTTTCATTGATGCTGATGCCTCTGGTGGCGATCACCTTAATAACTACAATGCGTTTGCCTATCACTTAGCGTTAGATAATCAGGTTGTTGATATAGGTCCAAATGAAGCAGGAGAGGCTGTACCACAACTCTACAATGATCACGTAGAGAACAAATGGCAGCGAGATATATCGGCGCCGCATAAGATTCATTGGGAAGCAGCGGTACGTGTATTTGATGATAGCTATCAACACGGAAAAGATAATTCGCCTGTCACCTTAAAAGAAGGTATGACACTGGGCTTTATGCTTGCCTATTGCGATGCGGATGGTGGCGACAGAGAACACTTTTTAGGCTCTCATGAGATCACCCCAGTAAACGGCGATAAAAACTTGGGGTATAAAGATGCGTCGGTGTTTGGAAAGGTGAAGCTGACAAAGTAGTGAACCATAATTTGTCGCTACTTTAATTGATTGACTTGCAGCGCGTAATTGGAAGGAGTCGCAAAAATGCCACTCCTTTTAACCTGCAATCACTCACCTTGACTAAAAGCCATGCCATTTGGCGATAAATAAATGTGCTACAGAGCTCGTCACGCTCTGTCTGGTTGAGTTAATTGGCTTCGCCTTCCTGCTTACTCAGATCTAACTTGTCCAGCACTGCAAGTTTATTAAAACTGATCATCTCACGTATTTCTTTTCCATATTCATCGCCACGCTCAGAATACTTCCCTAAGCCATAGCTGAGCGCAACCCCGGTGACAGCCTTGTCTTCTTCACGTAAGGATTGGCGAATTTTACGCAATGGTTTGTAAGCATCGTGGGTGTTTAAATTTAGCATGTAGCTTTCTACTGAGTCGGCAGGCGAACGGAAATCAGCAACTTCATGATTTTTGTTAGTGTCACGCGATTTTGGAACGATACCGCAGCCCTTAGAGAAACACCACTGACCAAAAAAGTTGTTCCCTAATTTTGCAAAACGAGAGGTACCCCATGCACTTTCATTCGCTGCTTGTGCAATTGCTAACGACGCAGGAACAATGTCGGCACGTCTTAACAACACCTCGCAGGCTGACTCCTGTTCAAGGTCAGCATCGTCAACACGAAACTTTGTCAGGAACTGGTCTAGATTGTCTGCTTCATCCGCGTCGCAAGAACTTTGAATTTGCACTCTATCGGTGGCTAGCTCTTTGTTCACCTCGACTACAATAGGAGTGAAATACTCAAAAAATGCCGCTTTTCGGTCAGGGCCTGCGGCATAAGCAGTAAAGTCTGGAGCAGATTCTTTGGCAAAAAAGGCGAACCACGCTGCGGTACTCGCCACTACTGCTACAAGCAACACAGCAATAAGTTTAGTGTTCGACATCAGGTGATACCTCTTTTATTAGAATGAAATAATACGCTTTTTAAGCGGACTACCTGAGCTTATTAAATCTCGCTAAGTGGTTAATCATCTATGCGGATTGATATTAATACCATACAGGTTCTTGTATGCGCTGCAACATATGGAGAGAGCCAGCAAATTAAAGATTTATAATGTATACAGTACTATCGGCAAGTACCAAATCAGACTCAATGTGAAATTCAATACCTTATTGCTTATGTACTGAGCGCGAGTTTTCTTTTGTGTTGAGCGTTAGTATCAGGTTAAGCAGTGATATGTAGCTGGGAAACTACGATTTCTGCTTTTGCTGCACGTTAGCATGGTGAGTAAGTGGTAAGAGTAGGTAAGAGTAAAAGTGGGGGGCGTAGAATTCACCCCTGGCTTTTCGTAATGATGTAAGAACGCAGCGTTAAGCTGCGTTCATTTAGCACTTTCTATGAGGCTTTCGGCTACTTGGCTTCAGCTTCACGCGCAATCGCACGGTGCGCAATATCAGTGCGGTAGTACACATCTTTAAACTGAATGGCTTTAAGTAGCTCGTAGGCTTTTTGCTGGGCTTCGGTAACGCTGTTACCCAAAGCTGTAGCGCAAAGTACGCGGCCACCTGCGGTTACCACTTCGCCATCTTGAAGGGCGGTGCCTGCATGGAAAACCTTTCCGTCTAACTTAGCAGCTTCTTCAAAACCAGTAATCACGTCGCCTTTATCATAGCTGCCTGGATAGCCGCCAGCGGCAAGCACAACACCTACCGACGCGCGCTCATCAAACTCAATCGTTTTGCCAGCAAGTTCGCCTTTGCACGCTGCTTGGCAAAGTGGAACCAAGTCAGACTTTAAGCGCAGCATGATTGGCTGGGTTTCCGGATCGCCAAAGCGACAGTTGTATTCGATTACCTTTGGAGTGCCATCGGCCATAATCATAAGGCCAGCATATAAAAAGCCAACGTAGTCGTTGCCTTCAGCAGCCATGCCGTTAACTGTTGGCATAATCACTTCTTGCATAATACGGTCGTGAATGTCGTGCGTTACAACCGGAGCCGGAGAATATGCACCCATTCCGCCTGTGTTGGGCCCTTTGTCACCGTCAGCAGCACGCTTGTGGTCTTGGCTGGTGGCAAAAGGTAGTACGTTCTTACCGTCTACCATGACAATGAATGACGCTTCTTCACCGTCTAAAAACTCTTCAATAACTACGCGGCTGCCGGCTTCGCCAAACGCATTACCTGCCAGCATGTCGCGGATAGCGTCTTCCGCTTCTTCAAGAGTCATTGCAACAATAACACCTTTACCCGCAGCAAGACCGTCAGCCTTTACTACAATCGGCGCGCCTTTCTCGCGAACATAGGCAATAGCTGGGTCAATTTCTGTGAAGTTTTGGTATTCAGCCGTAGGAATATTGTGTCGAGCTAAAAAGTCTTTGGTAAAAGCTTTAGAGCCTTCAAGCTGCGCGGCAGCTTGAGTGGGGCCAAAAATCATTAAACCAGCGTTTGTGAACGCATCAACAACACCTGCAACTAGCGGCGCTTCTGGGCCTACAATAGTAAGCTCAACATCGTTACCTTGAGCAAAAGAAACCAAGCCAGCAATATCATTTACATCGATAGCTACGTTCTCAAGCTTAGGTTCTGTAGCTGTGCCGGCATTGCCAGGTGCTACAAATACTGTTGAAACATCAGAAGACTGCGCTGCTTTAAACGCTAGCGCGTGTTCGCGGCCACCGCCGCCAATTACAAGTACGTTCATTAACTGTTCCGTTTTGAGTGTTTAATTTTATGATTTTGGTTTGGTGAATTTTAGGGTCATGCGATTGCTCTCGCCAATCGCCATGTATTTTTCGCGATCTTGATCATCTAGCGCCAAACGTGGAGGTAGCGTCCACACACCTTTCGGGTGGTCGGCAGTATCCATTGGGTTGGCGTTGACATCGCTGCTTGCTTCAAGCACAAAGCCTGCTTTTTCGGCGGCAGCCACAATATAAGAGCGCTTCATGTAGCCACTTTTCTTCATTGCTTCATCATCTGCGCTTTCAGGAAGCTCATGTTCCACTACGCCCAGTACGCCACCTGGCTTAAGCGCTTTGAAAAATGCGCCAAATGCATTGTCGATACCCTCGTCTCCGTGACGCATATACCAGTTGTGTACGTTGCGAAACGTCAGCACCATATCGGCACTACCTGCGTCGCTAATATCTAACGCTTTGATTGGGTCGAATGCAGTAAGCTCAGCACCTTCGTACTTCATGCCCGGTTTCATTTTTTCTTTGAAGCCTTCCACCGATTTTTTAAAGTAACCGCTGGTTTCATCATCAACGTAAAAGTGAGCAGCTACATACTTACCGTTATCTTTTACAACAGAATAAAGGATGTCGGCGTACCAACCACCACCTGGAGAGACTTCTACCACAGTCATGTCTGGGGTAAGGCCAAAAAAGCGCAGTGTTTGCTGAGGATTACGGTACTCATCGCGTACTTTTGCACTAGCAGAGCGGATATCGCTCATTGCGGCATCAGAAATCGCATCTGCGCTGGCATAAGTAGCACTTACACCTAGGGTTGCGGCTAACACATATTGGGCTAACTTTTTCATTCTTATTTCCTTTTTCTGTCGAGGGTAGGCGAATAACATAACACTATTACTACAAATTACCACGGGTCAGATCAAGCCTATCAGCTAACCCCTATTTGCACTTACGCCTTAGCAGAATAATTCGCAACTCTGTCGCTTCGATGAGATTTCACTACAACCAAGCAAATGACCTCGAGTCTGCGTATTTAAAAGGGTTAAGGAAAAATAACAAACACACAGTAAAGCCACTAAATGCCACTTTACTGCGTGTTTAACTTAGGTGTTGGTGTCCCTCACTAAGCCTGCACTAAAAGGTATTGCGTAAATACTTATTAGTGACGGAAGTGGCGCATACCCGTGAACACCATAGCAATGCCGTGTTCGTCAGCTGCGTCAATGACTTCCTGGTCGCGCATAGAGCCGCCTGGCTGAATTACTGCTTTAATACCTGCTTCAGCTGCAGCGTCGATACCGTCGCGGAATGGGAAGAATGCATCAGACGCCATTACAGAGCCTGCTACTTCAAGGTTCTCGTCGGCAGCTTTAATACCCGCAATTTTCGCAGAATAAACGCGGCTCATTTGGCCTGCGCCTACGCCCACTGTCATGCCGTCTTTGCAGTAAACAATTGCGTTTGACTTCACGTACTTTGCTACCTTCCAGCAGAACATCAGGTCGCGTAGTTCTTCTTCGCTTGGCTTACGCTTAGTCACAACTTCTAGGTCTTCCATTTCAACCATGCCGAAGTCGCGCTCTTGTACTAATAAACCGCCGTTTACGCGCTTAAAGTCATAACCTTCAGTTAGCTGACCAGCCCAGTCACCACATGCTAGAAGACGTACGTTTTTCTTCGCACTTACTACTTCTTTCGCTTCATCGCTTACTGTCGGCGCAATAATGACTTCCACAAATTGACGGTCAACAATTGCTTGCGCCGTTTTCGCATCAAGCTCGCGGTTAAACGCGATAATTCCGCCAAATGCAGACGTTGGGTCAGTTTTAAACGCACGGTCGTAGGCACTTAAAATATCTTCGCCAATCGCTACACCACATGGGTTAGCGTGCTTAACGATTACACATGCTGGCTCTTCGAATTCTTTTACGCACTCAAGCGCCGCATCCGTGTCAGCAATGTTGTTGAATGACAGTTCCTTACCCTGAAGCTGAGTAGCGGTAGCCACAGACGCTTCTTGAACATTGTTTTCAACATAGAATGCCGCTTCTTGGTGGCTATTTTCGCCATAGCGAAGGTCTTGCTTCTTAGTAAGCTGCATGTTGTAGGTACGTGGGAATTCACTGTGCTGGTGGTCACAGTCTGCTTCACAACCTGTGCTGTCTAAACGAGCACCAAAGTAGTTTGCAATCATGCCGTCGTATTCGGCCGTATGTTCAAACGCTTTAATCGCAAGGTCAAAACGGGTGTTGTACGTTAACGAGCCATTGTTGTCGTTCATCTCTGCAAGCACGCGAGAGTAGTCCGCCGCATTAACAACAATAGTGACATCTTTATGGTTTTTCGCTGCAGCGCGAACCATCGTTGGCCCACCGATATCAATATTTTCAATCGCATCTTCTAGCGTACAGTCTTCGTTTGCCACGGTAGCAGCAAACGGGTAAAGGTTAACCACCACAAGGTCGATCGGCGCAATGCTGTGTTCTTCCATCACTGCTTCATCGGTACCGCGACGACCAAGGATACCGCCATGAATTTTCGGGTGAAGGGTTTTAACGCGGCCAGCCATAATTTCTGGGTGACCTGTGTGATCAGACACTTCTTTAACAGGTAAGCCAGCGTCAGCGAGAAGTTTAGCAGTACCGCCCGTCGACAGAAGTTCTACGCCAGCGTTATGCAGCGCTGTCGCGAAATCGAGGATACCGGTTTTATCAGAGACACTAAGGAGAGCACGTTTAATTGGTTTTGGTGTTTGCATAAATTTTAAGTTTCTAATGTTGTAGTGTTGAAACAAAAAGAGCACCGATTGGTGCTCTTTGGTGGGCAAAGCCCTTGGAATCTTAGTTCATGCCGTATTGCTTAAGCTTCTTGCGAAGTGTGCCACGGTTGATGCCCATCATGATGGCAGCGCGGGTTTGATTGCCGCGTGTGTAAGTCATGACTTCTTCTAGCAGCGGCGCTTCAACTTCAGCCAGTACCATTTCGTACAGGTTATCGATGTTTGCGTTATCCAATTGCTTAAGGTACTTATTAACCGCTTGCTTTACAGAGTCACGCAGTGGCTTTTGAGCTTGCGTTTGTGAAGGCGTAGTTACTGTAGTAGTAAAAGGTGAAGTCACGTTTTGATCGAACATAATACTGTGTTGCTCTTAAGTTAGTCATCACTATGCTGCGGGAGAAATCTGTCGGGTTTCTCGTGTCTGCAGCGCTTGAAAATATGCATTTAGTGCATCGAGTTGCTCATTCGCATCATCGATAGCGTTAAACGTTTTACGAAACTGACGATCCGTATCGTGCTCCGCGAGATACCAGCCCACGTGCTTACGGGCAATTCTCACACCGGCTATGTCGCCATAAAAGTCCTGCACATTGGCTACGTGCTCATGCAAGAGTTCATATAACTCTGACAGCGGCGGTGCTGGTAGGTTCTCGCCCGTTTCAAGATAATGTTGGATTTGCTTAAATATCCAAGGTTTACCTTGCGCGCCGCGACCTATCATTACGCCATCTGCACCGGTGTAATTCAGCACCTCTTGTGCTTTCTCTGGAGAAGTAATATCACCATTTGCAATAACAGGAATTGAAATTGCCGCCTTTATTTGACGTATGGTGCTGTATTCAGCTTCTCCTTTATACATACAAGCTCGTGTTCTGCCGTGAACAGCAAGCGACTGTATGCCGTTTTGCTCTGCAATGCGGGCAATCTCTACCCCATTGCGATTTTCTGGGTTCCAGCCGGTACGAATTTTTAGTGTCACGGGTACATCAACAGCATTAACTACTGCTTTAATAATCGCTTCCACTGTGTCTGGGTATTGAAGCAATGCAGAACCTGCTAGCTTCTTATTGACCTTTTTAGCAGGACAACCCATGTTGATATCGATGATTTGCGCACCGTTCTCAACATTAAATTGTGCTGCTTGAGCCATAAGCTCAGGATCAGCCCCAGCTATCTGTACAGAGCGAATGCCTTCTTCACCCTCATGATTCATACGCGCTTGTGATTTAGCTGTGTTCCAAACTTTCGGATTACTCGAAAGCATTTCTGAAACAACAAGCCCTGCACCTAAGCGCTTACAAAGTTGGCGAAACGGTCTGTCTGTTACGCCAGCCATGGGGGCCAACATCAAATTGTTTTCTAACTCGTAAGGTCCAATTCGCATTATAAAATGTATAGCTCGCCATCTAAAACTGCACAGAAAATATACACCCGGCTAAAACGGGGCGCTAAGTGTACGTGTTTTCGCAAGGCTTGAAAAGGCTAAAAATCGCACAAAATTTCACTCCGTGGTCTTGACAGTGAAAAAAATCTGTCACATTAGTAAGCTAACGTCGATTTTTAGTTTAAATATTGTACGAAAGTCTTACAGCCCCCGATTTGAAAGGGCTGTAATGTGAAAAAAATTAACAATTAATTAGGCGGTAACGTGCTTTGTCGTACAAATTTTCGTCGCAATTTTGAGGTGGTTGACCGAAAACACACTATTCTAACTGGGCGTAATTTTCACCGACTGGTCGGTTTATCACTCAAACTTAGTGTTTTTTGCCCGACACTCTCGCCCATTCGCCATCAATCGCACTGGGTTCAAGAGTAATATCGTTAGCGTACGCTTCTTCTATGCGCGTAACTTGCTCCGCCAAAATACCAGAAAGAACTAACAAACCGCCTGGCTTGCAGTAGTTTGTAATAACGCTTTGAAGTTCTAGTAATGGACCTGACAAGATATTCGCCATCACCACATCGGCTTCAAGCTCAGGCTGGTCTTCAGGAAGGTATACATCCAAACGGTCTTCAACGCCGTTGCGTCGTGCATTTTCTTTTGTTGCTTGTAGCGCTTGTGGGTCGATATCAATGCCGATGACGCGTTTAGCACCCAATTTCAACGCAGCCAGCGCTAATATTCCAGAGCCACAGCCAAAATCGACGACGGTTTTATCCGTCATCTCTATGCCGTCAAGCCAGCGCAAGCAAAGCGCTGTGGTAGGGTGAGTGCCGGTACCAAAAGCAAGCCCAGGATCTAGCATTACGTTAACGGCGTTTGGATCGGGAACATCGCGCCAGCTTGGGCATATCCACAAGCGCTCGCCAAACTGCATAGGATGGAAGTTATCCATCCACTCTCGCTCCCAGTCTTTGTCTTCAAGTGGCTCAAGCTTATATTTAAAATCAGGGCCCAAGACTTTGGCTTTACCCAAGCGCTGAAGGATGCCTTTCATATCTGCATCAGCTTCAAATAAGCCGACGACTTGTGTATCGGGCCACAGTAACACTTCACCCGGCTTGGGCTCATACATGGGGGTGTCTTTCGCATCCACATAGGTAACTGCTTGTGAGCCGTTTGCTGTAAGCATGTCACCTATTGATTCTGCATGTTCAGAAGAGGTATTAATTCGAAGTTGTAGCCAAGCCATATTTATCAATCGTTGAGACCTTTACTCATTATTGTACCTTTGCTTGGCAGTAAACAAAATGCAGGCAGGCGAAAAGCTTTCAGTAAATGAAAACGCGATGCTTACAGAGGCATGATCAAATCTAACCACTTTGGTTCTCAACAGGCTCTCAAGTACCCAATAAAACTTGGCTGCTCAATTGATTACGTAAGCCTCGAGAAAAACTAACCTTTTGTCGACTGGTGAAATTCTAATATAAGTTTATATTATGAGAAGGGTATCGTTTAATTTATAGTTTGGTTCATCTGTTGTATGCGCGCACTTTTATCTGCTGTTTGTTTACTGTGTTTTATCATACCGCTTAGCGCGAAAGAGCTAGATGTGGTTGTGGGCTGGAACAAGCCTCCATACGTTATTTCACAAGAACACACCGGCTTTGAAGTTGACTTGGTGCGGGCGATCCTTGCTGAAATGGGATATGGATTGTCGCCTATTTATGTTCCTTTCGGGCGTACGGCAAGGTTATTAAAAGATGACGCCGTTGACATTGGACTTACCCTTAATCCTGCACACATAGTCGATCAAAGCATTTTAACTGAGCCATATATTATCTATCAGAACGTCGTGGTAACACGCGCAGACAGAGAACTGACGATAGACAGTATCGACGACTTGAAAGGTAAAAGCGTCATTGCTTTTCAAACCGCTCAATCGGTATTAGGTGAGGACTTTGGGCGAACTCTCGCATCGCAAACTACCTATTTAGAAATGGCACGACAAGATCGTCAAGTGGACATGCTGATGCGCGGCAGTGTCGATGTTGCCATTCTCGATAGAAATATTTTCAACTACTTCAAATCTGCAAACAGTGCTTATGCCGAAGACGCAACCGTCTTTCATGAGCTTTTTCCTATATCGCCTTACAGTGCTGCAATCCCCGACCCAGCGCTAAGAGCCAAGTTCAACGCCACCCTTCGGCTATTTATTGAAGATGGGCGGTATCAGTTACTGCTTGATGAATATAAGCTCGATAACCTCCTTCATAAGCTTCCCGTAGCGGAAACGGCAAAATAATTCTTAGACAGTGAACTATTTCTGATTCAACGTATAAGAAACTAACATTACGTTACCTTCTATTGCCGTCAAAAGCTGCATAATAAGAAGGAGTAACAGGCGCTAGGATCATACGTTAAGGAAAGGTTTATGTTGAAACAGGGTTTTTTGCTGGCCGTAGTCGTGCTATGCACTGCATGCGTGTCTCAAGCAAATCATACAGATAAGATTGAGCAATGGTTAGATAAGCCTGCTCACGTTCAGGCGCAAGCTATTGCGAGTGGCGACACGACATCTGCTGAGCTCGTTAGCGGTTATCTTGCGCGAATCGAACGGCTAGATGAAAAGGTAAATAGCGTTTTAGCGTTGAACCCTAACGCGCTGACCGAAGCGAAGGCCATCGATAAACGACTAGCGAATGGCGAGACGCTTGGCCCTCTGGCAGGTATTCCCGTGCTGCTAAAAGACAATATAGAAAGTAAAGAGATGCCCACCACAGCCGGCTCAATGGCGCTTATTGCTAATGACACTGGTCGCGATGCGCCTATCGTAGAAAAACTGAAAGCGGCAGGGGCAATTATTTTGGGTAAAACCAATTTGTCTGAATGGGCAAACTTTCGCTCTGAATCCTCTATCAGCGGCTGGAGTGCAGTTGGCGGGCTTACCCGAAACCCGCATATGCTATCAAGAAGTGCCTGTGGCTCGTCATCGGGCTCGGGCGCTGCCATGTCACTTCGCCTCGCGTCACTTGCCGTGGGCACCGAAACCAATGGCTCTATTATTTGTCCGGCATCCATAAACGGGGTAGTCGGCTTTAAACCAACCGTGGGCTTGCTTTCCAGAACTCACATAGTGCCTATTTCTTTCAGTCAGGACACCGCAGGACCAATTACGTCTAACGTTCAAGACGCCTGGCTAATGACGGCAATCATGGCGGGCCCTGATGCAAGCGATAACGCGACACTAGACGCAGAGTCTCACCGCCCTTCTATGCCAACATCTTCAATGCTGGCTACAGATTTAAAAGGTAAGCGAATTGGTGTGGTTAGGTACCGCCAAGGCGATAATCCTCATGTACTCGCCGTATATGAAAGGGCGTTGAATCAGCTAAAAGCATCGGGCGCTACGTTGGTGGACATCAGTGACTTCTCTCAGCCAGATTCTTTTTGGGCCGACTCTTATAATGTTTTGCTTAGCGAGTTTCATCATAGCATCAACGAATACTTGTCGACGTCGCCAGCAGAGCTTCCTGTTAGGAACTTATCAGAGCTCATCGCGTTTAATAATAAAACAGAACGCGAGTTAGCGTTATTCGACCAAGATATATTCGAGAAGTCGCTCGCGTCGACAGCCATTAACAGTGAAAAGTATCAAAATGCGCTGCGCCTTATTCAAGACACTGCAGGCAAGAACGGTATCGATACATTATTAGCAAAACACAACGTTGATATATTGGTTGCGCCCTCGAACAGTCCATCATTTCTTATCGACGGAGTATACGGCGACCATTCGCCAGCCGGCTTTATTGGTATAGGGTATTTGGCTGCCATCGCTGGTTATCCGCATCTCACAGTGCCTGCCGGACAAGTAAAAGATCTTCCTGTGGGAATTAGTTTTATTGGTGGTAAGTGGCAAGACGAAAGTGTTTTGAAAATAGGTAGAGTCTTTGAAGCAAAACACGGCTTCTTCATTAAGCCTGGCCTTCTGCCTACACGTTTTGACAACCCAGCGTTGAAAGGTATCGAAGACGGAATTGACGTAGTTCGCTAGCGGGAAATGAGGATACATAATCGTATTTCGCCTCAACAGAAACGAAAAAAGCCCTTGGTTTAACTCAAGGGCTTTTGAACGTCTTTTCTTTCGATTGGTTAGCCAGGCTTTTTCACCCAAGCGCTACACCAGCCATCAGCGTTAACAAGCTTATTAGGGAAAATGTTACAAGGGCGGTGTTGTTCGCCATCGGCGCCCTGCACGTACATGCAGTTTGCGCATTTTGCACCTTCAACAGTTGACGACGGTGTGTAGTTCAGTGCTTTTGCAGTAGGGTCATCAGCACTCAATTGTTCTTGAGCCTGAGCACGTAACGCTACACCACCTAATGTAAGACCGATAACCGTCGAGCCAGAAAGCTTTAAAAAGTCACGGCGATTTACAGATTTCATAACATTCTCCTTAAGAGATAGAAACGATAATGATTCTTTTTTATTCAGTGCCTTAAACGCAAAAACCTGCCCAAAGAGGCAGGTTTTGTTTCATGTTTAAATACTATCTCTTTTTGAAAAAAGATCGAACGAAATGTCGCATTTTCGCTTGATCCAGATTAAATAAACTTCAGAGTTACAATCATAAGTATTGAATATAAGACCGCTGGACAGTTTATTAGTTCACTTCACGGTTAACTTTACATCGGGCTTTGCATATGCAAATTGCGCAATTCGTTGTGTGCTGTGGTAGCTGTCTAGGCCTGAGATACAGGCCGTTTGCGCTTGCTCTATATCAGCATAGCCGTCTGAATCTATTATTTGCTCAGGAACGTAGAGCTCCTGGATTTCGCCGATAACCATTTCGGTTTCATTAAGCAAAGTAAAATGCTGTGCTACTTTTAAGCCCATTTTAATTTCACTTTCTTTGACATACGGCGCACTGAAGGACTCACTGATCTGCGCGGTTAACCCAACGGCTTCAAATTCACTTTCATCTGGCGCATAGCGGGCTGATGTTTGGTGGGCTTTGTCGACCCAGTCAACAGCCACGTGATTTAGCGTATAAAAGCCCTGCTGTTTTATATTGCTTAACGTATCTCGCGTGACGGTATGTGGACGCATGATCATGCCAATGAGAGGCGGGTTTGCACCGACATGAACAATAGAGCTCACTATAGCCAAATTGTTTGTAACGCCGTTTGTTGTACCCACCAAAGTCGCCGATTTAAAACCAGACAAACTATTAATTAGGTTTGCGCGGTAGCGCTGTGCAAAGGCGTCTATATCACCGCGGGTAAACTGCTTAGTCATTCTCTCTTTCTGCCTCTATCTGAATGTCATCACCGTGCTGATAAGCAGTAAGCTCAATGGGCTGACAACACACTTGGCAGTCGAGCACTTGTACTTGGTCAACATCGTTAATTTCATCTATTTCAACATCATTTGGAGCCATACAGTAAGGACAGGAAAAGCCCATGGAACGAGTTAAACTCATATTTAAATGCCTTTGTAATCACTAATGCTATTTGTTACGTAATGCAAAGACGAGTGGATTTTCTTTTAGACACGCCCCTTGTATCTGATTTTTAGAGAAAAGGGCAAGACTGCTATTTGACGCTTATGAGTAATCAGAAAATTGGTTTCACAAATAATAGATGTGATAGACGAAAAAGGTGACTTTGTGGCAAATAAAGTTGGTCAATGCCCGTGCTGTAATAGAGAAACTCGCCTTACTTACCATCATCTTATCCCGCGAAAAATGCACAGGCGTACCTATTTTAAAAAGCACTTTAGCAAAGCGGAGCTTCAGGACGGCATTTACATTTGCAGACAATGTCACAGCGGTATACATCGATTTTATGATGAGATGACGTTGGCCAAACACTACTTCAATTTGCAGCGTTTATTGGCAGATGCGCAGCTTTCTTCGTTCTTTCATTGGGTGTCTAAACAGCGCGTACGCGTGTAAAAGTACACGCTGTGCACTATTGGCAGCAGATGTGATAACCAATCGCGGAGGATTTAATTTGATTCGCGTGGCTGTATAAATATACACTGCTGGTGTTTTCACAGCCAAAGATACTTCATGCGAAAAGATTTACCGCCACGTTATTACCTTACACACTTTCACGAGTTCCTTGGGTTCTTTGAGGGTGCTAGCAGAGCGCTTCTAAGTGACGAAGCCACTGACTTTGTTAGGCGTTTTAAAGCGTTAGACGATGACAAACAGTGTGTTGTTGTGCGCGCTGCAAATCGCAAGTACGCAGTGATTGACAGGACGCAGTTCAATTATAGCGAAATCGCTGTGCCACAAGAGCAAATAGATTGGCTTACCGACAACGGCTGGTTTGGTGACCTTACCCACGCTTCGCTTAATGACATCGCAGGTGTCTTGACCAAAGATGCTCTGCTTGAGCTACTTGCTGAATACGGCAGTATTCAGGGGCTCGCATCTCTCACCAAGCCTAAACTCGTGACGTTGCTTAATGAACATATCGAAGCTAGAGGCTGGCCAGAGCGTTTTTCGCTAGATAACTACTTAGTGTGCTTGTTCGACGATGCACTTCGCTATTTGCTGTTTATCTATTTTGGTAACACCAAAAGCCGCCTAAATCAGTTTTCTATGCGCGATTTAGGCGTAATGAGAACCCGTTCTGATTCCGTAACGGATACGGCGCGTTTTGAAACTAAAAGCGACGCCCAAGCGTCATGGTTTTACGCCAACCATTACAGCCAGTTAGCTTTTTATAACGATGATATGTTGCTTGCCATTGCCGAAGGTGAACTGCCCATTACAGAAGGTGTGTCGGCATGTTTTTATCGCGACCAGTTTCTCTATGCACTAGGTCTAAAAGTGCTGATGTTTGATAGAGCGAAAGGGCTAGAAGTATTGAAAGCGGCGCAAAGCGATAAGGCAAAAGAAAAGTGGTTAAGAGAGAACTACAAGGACGGAAATGAAAATAGTGTTAAACAGACCCTTGAAGAGATAATTGATAATCCGCAATCGGATACGCTGCTAGCATTTGCAGAAGATTTCTATGCCCGTAAATACCACAAAAAACGCACCAGCACGGTTACCGACATGCTTCGCAATGCTAGCCGTACACTGGATATTGACGTAAGCCAAAACCAACAGGTTGAGCGTGGTGTGCTGGCGCATTATGCAAGGCACGGCATTGAAGGCTGGCGCACGGAAAACCGATTATGGCGCACTTTGTTCGGCCTTACCTTTTGGAAGCAACTTTACGAAGAAGACACGCTGGTTACTGAGTTTGATCGCAGACCGTTATCGCTTAAACAGAATAACTTTTACGCCAAGTTTGAACACAGTATTGAAGCGTTGTTACAGGCGCTTGATAGCAAAGAAAAACTGCGTTTTCACATTCACAAAATGGCCACGATGCACTATGGCAAAGTGAATAGCCTGTTTATGTGGTCTAGTCATTTGCTTACGCCTATAGAAGCGCTAATTGAGCATGGTTCGCTAGATTCGATTTATGCTTTACTTCGCATGATGTGCAAAGACTTTGAGAGCCTCCGAGATGGCTTCCCCGATATCATGGTATTTGACGGCGCACTTCGCTTTGAAGAAATCAAAGCGCCTGGCGATCAGCTTCGCCGAAATCAGCTGGTTTCAATTCAACGTTTGCAGCAAGCTGGATTTGACGTTGCGGTAACAACAGTGAAATGGATACGCGACCCAGCACAGCCTTATGTTGTGGTAGATATAGAGACCACGGGAGGAAACAGCAGCTACAACCGGATTACCGAAATAGGTATGGTAAAACTTGTTGGTGGGAAAGAGGTGGACAGGTTTCAAACCCTGTTAAATCCGCAGCGCCGAATTCCTAGCAACATTACCCGCCTTACTGGAATTTCGGATGACATGGTGGCAGATGCCCCGCTTTTTGCTGAAGTAGCGGAGCACGTGGCAAATTTCACCGAAGACGCTGTGTTCGTTGCTCACAACGTAAACTTTGACTACGGGTTCATTAAGCAAGAGTTTGCAAGACTAGAGCAGAGTTTCAGGCGACCCAAAATGTGTACCGTTCGCGAAATGCGTCGCACCTATCCTGGGCTGTCTTCTTACTCGCTGGCAAACTTAACAAAGCATTTTCACATAGAAATGGAGCAGCATCACCGCGCGCTGAGCGATGCGAAAGCCGCCGCCGAGTTGTTGAAGCTAGCGTTTGAAAAAGACGATGAGCAAGTGAGCGTTTAAGTCGGCCACTAATTGTTTGGAACTTTAGCGTAGTTGAACTGAACAAAATGAGCCGAAAATAAGTATGTAGTGGGGTTAAACACGCATATTGAGATGTAAGAAATGGCATTAACTGAAGAACAAGAATCACGAATAATTGAAATGGCGTGGGAAGACCGCACGCCGTTTGAAGCCATTGAGCGTTTATACGGGCTGCCAGAAAAAGACGTAATAAAGCTTATGCGCAAAAACCTCAAACAGAAAACTTTCAAAAACTGGCGAGAGCGTGTATCGGGCAGAAAAACTAAGCACGCTAGTTTGCGACCTGAAGGTGTAGACAGAGGGTATTGTCCTTCACAGTATAAATACAAAAGTGCCAATAAGTAGTGTACCCAATCAGCGCGTGGGGGCGGTAGAGCCCCTTTAGCGAAGGCTGCTCTACACTACTTCTTAGGATGCGTCATTGTTGTTATCGGTAAGAGGAATGCGGTTAGCTGCTGACGTAACGGAGTAGGGAATATGATGGTATTACTAGATTGGGTAATGCTTTTTGCGTGATGGACTTGGCGCAGTAAATTCTGATAGGTTTCATCATTTTGCTGAACGGCTTCCACTTTTTTCATCATTAATTCAATGAATTCTGCTGGTGAAAGGTCATTATGCTGCCTTATTTCAAAGGCCAGCGCCTTGATCACGTACGCTTCCCATTCTTTCCTGTAACTGTCTTTCAGGCGTTCAGGGTAGAGCGTTAAGTCAGATATATCCTGAGCTAAGTCTACTATATCAAGGGGATCATCAAAGAGGACACGAAACGCTAGAAGCGCTTCATCTGAGAGTCGAGAAATGGGAAGTTTTTCTTTGAACTGAGCGTAGCGGCTTGGCACAAAAACACCTTTTCTTAACGGGTAAAACACTTAAAATAAAATGAAGATAATTCCTATCAACACCGCAAAATTGTAATAAAACCTAAATATCGTTGAAAGTTGTTAAGATTAAAAATACGTAATCTGCGATAACTGAACTCTGTTTGTCGATAAACCGTAATTCACTATGCACTGTTAAAGTGTGTACGCGTTCTTGCTGTTTGGCCCACTCATTAGTGGGCCTTTTTTATTATGGCCCACCAATTCGGTTCTGCTTAACTTTCGAAAGAAAGTTTTACCCCTGCCAGTAACCGGCTGATGCTATCAACCACATCAGCCCTTATAAACCACTCGATGTCCCGCTTTTCTGAAAGCACTCCACCAAACTCTACTGAGCCACCGTGGCCTGTTCCAAGGAAATCTTCAATTAATTCGGCGCGTTCGCCAAAGCTACTATCTATATATGAGTAATACGCAAAATACTCGACGGGATATGCTGTATTAAACGCGTTCATAATAAACTCGCCGCTAGTACCCACTACTATTTTCGCAGCACTCTCGTCGGTGCGCTGAACCAGTTCAACAAAAGCAGTGTCTTCTTCATTTATTCGGAATCGATATTCAGCGCGGGCGAATGTGCCGTTTAACATTCGCTCAAAACTGGCTTCATAGCTATGTCGTTCCCCCATCTTTGCCGAATATTCAACCTCAAAGTATTCATCTTCTTCACCAACGTTAAACGCCTCGGAAGCTTCGGCATTCGCCAGTTGTCCAACCACTATTTCAAGAGCAGTGTTGTTTTGCAGCTTTCTCACGTGGCGAATGCCAGTAATCCATCCATCTTTCGACAAGCCTGTTGAAGAAACTCGCCCTTTATAAGTGGGAATAATGCCTAGTTCAGTTTTGCCCGCATTTGTTTCATGCCTGAGGTACAGTCGTCTTGCATAAAGATAATCGGTTGTGTCGCTACCAAACGTATTGTGGCTAGATGAAAAGTCATCGCCAGTAACAATAAAACTGTTTACTGACCATGTAGAAGTGAGGGAGAGCGATGGATAGTAACGCAATCGATATTGTTCACGGCTAGGGCGATTGGAGCGATTATCGTAACGCACTTGGATATCGAGTTTCTGTGAGAACGAAGGCGTGATGTCTTCAGCACAAGCCTCGGAGAGCGAGCCGCATAAGAATACACAAATAAAAATAGAGATTACCCTCACGCAATTTCCCTTCTCGTTTCCAGTTAATCAGTTTATACATCAATCATAACTTTTTCGGACAGATAAATTTTGCTATGTAGATAAAAAGCGAAAAAAAAGCCGGCAAGGTTGCCGGCAATAAGTGGAGTGGGACTCCAATGAGTGGTAAAACACACAAAAAAGGGAGTGGTCTTAAGGGAGATGTCTTAAAACTTGTACGCAGTATAGAGTGGGCGTTTGAATAAAAAAATCGTTAAAAACTGATTGTGGTAATCGGAAAATTAGAATTTGCTGAATAGCGAATAGCGAATAGCGAATAGCGAATAGCGAATAGCGAATAGCGAATAGCGAATAGCGAACTATAAGAAAATTGGGCTACACAAAAATACAGCGTGTAGCCCAAAGGGGGATTAGGCTAAACCTAGTTTCTTCTCTAAGTAGTGGATGTTTGTTCCACCAGCGAAGAAGTTTTCGTCGGCCATAATGGCGCGTTGAAGCGGAATATTCGTTTTAATACCCTCAACCACAATCTCTTCAAGAGCATGGCGCATACGAGCAATCGCTTCGTCGCGGCTTTCACCGTAAGTGATAAGCTTACCAATCATTGAATCGTAGTATGGTGGTACGTGGTAACCCGCGTAAATATGCGACTCCCAACGAATACCCAAACCACCTGGCGCATGGAACATGTCAATCTGGCCAGGGCTAGGAATAAAGGTTTTAGGGTCTTCTGCGTTAATTCGACATTCAATGGCGTGGCCACGAATTTGAATTTGCGACTGATCAATTGATAGTGGCTGACCCGCTGCAATGCGAAGCTGTTCTTTAATAAGATCAACGCCAGTGATCATTTCAGATACAGGGTGCTCTACCTGAATACGGGTATTCATTTCTATGAAATAGAATTCGCCGTTTTCATATAGGAACTCGAACGTACCTGCTCCGCGGTAGCCAATTTCAATACAGGCTTTGCGGCAACGATCGCCAATCTTGGTACGCATTTGCTCAGAAATACCCGGTGCTGGGGCTTCTTCCACTACTTTCTGGTGGCGGCGCTGCATTGAACAGTCACGCTCACCTAAGTGAATGGCGTTACCTTGGCCATCAGCAAGTACCTGAATTTCGACGTGACGTGGGTTTTCAAGGAATTTTTCCATGTAAACCGTTGAGTTACCAAAGGCAGCACCCGCTTCCGCTTGTGTTGTTTCGATGGCTTTAATCAACTCAGCTTCGCTGCGAACCACGCGCATACCACGACCACCGCCGCCGCCTGCAGCTTTAACGATGATTGGGTAACCAATGCGCTTAGCTATAGCTTTGTTGCGCTCTACGTCGTCAGTTAGCGGGCCGTCAGAGCCAGGTACACATGGCACGCCTGCTTTTTTCATGGCATTGATAGCAGAAACTTTGTCACCCATAAGGTTAATAGTTTCAGCTTTAGGGCCAATGAAAATAAAGCCGCTCTTTTCTACCGCTTCCGCAAAGTCTGCGTTTTCCGCTAGGAAACCGTAACCTGGGTGAATAGCAATAGAGTTAGTGACTTCTGCCGCAGCAATAATGCGTGGAATGTTCAGGTAGCTTTCGGTTGCTGATGCTTTACCAATACAAATTGATTCGTCAGCCAGCAACACGTGCTTCAAGTTTTTATCCGCAGTAGAGTGCACGGCTACGGTTTTGATGCCTAGTTCTTTACAGGCTCTCAAAATACGCAGGGCAATCTCACCACGGTTAGCAATAAGTACTTTATCTAGCATAGTTAAGCACTCGCTTATTCAATGATGAACATTGGCTGGTCGAACTCTACAGGGTCTTGGTTTTCAACCAAGATTGCCTTAACCACGCCTGCTTTATCTGCTTCAATTTGGTTCATCATCTTCATCGCTTCAACGATACAAAGCGTGTCGCCAACTTTTACTTGCTGACCAACTTCTGCAAACGGTTTTGCAGTTGGTGAAGAAGCACGGTAGAAAGTACCTACCATTGGAGACTTAACAACGTGACCCTCTGGCTGTGCTGGCTCAGCTGGCGCTTCAGACGCAGTGGTAGCTGCCGCTGCTGGAGCAGGTGCCATTTGCGGTGCCGCTGGTGCTGCAAAGCTGTAGTTCATTGGCGCTTGAACACCCGTTGGACCACGGTGGATGCGTACAGACTCTTCGCCTTCAGTGATCTCTAGCTCGGCAATGCCAGATTCTTCCACTAGTTCGATGAGTTTTTTAATCTTTCTAATATCCATGTTCTGTCTCTGCTTTATTTTTGCGATTTCGGTAAATTGATTGCTGCAGTAAGCGCGAGCGAGTAGCCCATGGCACCAAGGCCAACAATGACGCCAGCTGCAACATCAGAAAAATAGGAATGGTGACGAAACGGTTCACGGGCATGAACGTTCGACAAATGCACCTCAATAAACGGGATATTGACACTTAATAATGCATCGCGAAGGGCGACGCTGGTGTGCGTGAAGGCAGCAGGATTAATAATAATGGCATCAACAGTACCCATAGCAGCGTGCACGCGATCGATCAGTTCAAACTCCGCGTTTGACTGAAAATGCGTTAAGGTCACGTTGCTCGACTCAGCCTGCGCCTGCAAATCATCAACGATGTCTTGCAAGGTTTGCGTGCCGTATTTGTCGGGTTCTCTTTGGCCTAACATATTTAAGTTAGGGCCATTCAATAACAAAATATTCATCTAGTTTGCTGCTATCTTCGGGAAAAAGTCACTGTTATTGCCATTTCAACAAAATTTTGTGACAGTTGCACGAAAAAAAGCCAATTAAATTTCTCGTCTACAGTGTTAATTGCTGATTATAGTGATAGATAAAGATTTCGCAGCAAAATACTGGTCTAATCAGGTGTTTTCGGCGCAAAGTTTGAGGTGTGTTTTTACGTAAAACCGCCACATGCTGCGTTCTTTAGAGGTATCAGCGTGTGTTGCCAGTAGACGTCTTGGTGAGAGAAAAAGGTACACTTACATATTTGCCATGGAACTTAGCCACATAAATACCGAAGTGAAGGTGGGGCAAAGAAGAAAACCCCGTGTTGCCGCTATAACCAATAAGTTGCCCTTGCTGCACGCTTTGACCTCTTGAAACCGCAACGCCTTTATATTTTAAGTGATAGTACTCGCCGGTGGTGCCGTCACTATGCAAAATGACAACATAATTAGCGTGTTTAGCAAAACGCGTAGAGGGGCCGCCTTGGTTACCGTCATCTTTGGTATCTATCACTACGCCATCGCGCGCCGCAAGAACCGGTGTGCCCACAGGGGCGGCAAAATCTAACGCATACCGTGACGCCCCTGAATGGCTATAGCTTCCATTAAAGCCCTGAACAATGCGGTATTCACCAGCAGGTTGTAGGGGAGATAGATAGGTGTAAGCGTTATCGTGCGTAGCATCTATGCGCCCTACCGTCCATTTCACACGCATTGATTGCCAAAATGCGTGGGTGTCTTTTACTACACCAAGCGGTATTGCCTCATCAGTACTTAAAAACGCATTGACGTGCGCTTTTGACTGTAACGCATCTTCGCCCGTTGGTATTTGAAACAGCGTATCTGAATACAACGTCAGGGCCACGGGCAGTACCACTTTTCTTTGCACTGTCACCAGATAAAGTGAAGAAGACGAAGGGGTAAGCTCAAAGCAGAAGCGTTTGTTATCAAAGCAGCCTGATGTTTTTGCTGCCACCGAAAGAGAGAAAGAAAAGGAAACAGCAAAGAAGGTTAGTAAACACGCTAACCTTCTCATTAGTGACTGGCTCCAACTCGAAACTAAGATGGGCGCGCCTTGCGACGCTCGCCATGTTAGGGGGATTAGTGCCGCGGATTTAGGCTCCTTAGTTGGAGCCATTATCTTGGACGTTACTGGTGTTAGACCCATCGTTAAGCCATTCGTTAACGTGACCGGCAAAGGCATCTGCTTTCATAAATCCAGTAACGCGGGCTTTGGTTAGCTCGTCGCCGTTTTTGTCAAAGAACAAAATAGTCGGCAAGCCTAGCACCGTAAAGGTGTCGAAAATCTCCTGACGTTCTGGTGTGTTATCGGTAAGGTCCATTTGCATCCATACCGTATTGCTAAGTGCAGCCACAACATTTTCCTCTGGGAACGTGTATTTCTCGAACTCTTTACACGCCACGCACCAGTCGGCGTACAAATCGACCATTACCGTTTTACCTTCAGCGTTAGCGGCGGCTATTTTATTGCGTAGATCTGCTAAGTCACGGGCAACAACAAACTCTGGATGACCCACGTTAACACCATCAGCATGCTCGCCCCAAAGGCCTGTGTTTAGTCCTGCTTGATAAGTAAGGCCAGCACTTCCCATAATGCCTATTGCCACCACAACAGCACGTACAAGCTTCATCAGTGAGTTTTTGCTGGCGCGATTGAGTACCCAGTAGTAACCGAATAAACCGAAGCCAAGCAATCCCCATAGGAAGCCAGTGGCTGGGCTATTATATAAACGCTCAATAAACACAATGGCCACGGCAAGCATCATAAATCCAAAGGTGACTTTAACCACATTCATCCAGTTACCTGCTTTAGGTAGGAGTTTTCCACCTGTCATGCCGAACAGAATAAGTGGAACGCCCATACCAATACTTAACAAGTAAAGAGAAATAAAGCCCAGTGTCATATCGCCAGTTTGGGCGATGAATAACAATATACCGGTTAGCGGGGCAGTAGTGCAGGGTGAAGCGATAAGGCCAGACAATACGCCCATAATAAACACCCCTGCGAAACTGCCGGGCGTTTGATTGTTACTCATGTGAGTGAGCTTTTCTTGATACTTTGCCGGTAGCTGAATTTCAAAGCCACCAAACAGGGCAACGGCAAGCGCCACAAATAGCACAATGAATACGCCGAGTACTACAGGGTGTTGAAGCGCAGCTTGAAACTGCGCGCCAGCTACCGCAACCACTAATCCAAGCAACGAGTATGTAATTGCCATGCCTTGTACATAAACAAAGGTTAGCCAGAATGAATGCGATGCGGTTTTAGGCTTGCCCTGACCAATCACAATGCCCGACACAATGGGATACATAGGAAATACGCAAGGCGTAAAGGCTAAGCCTACGCCTAGTGCAAAAAATAGAGCTAAAGTGAGCGCAAGGTTACCTTTATCAATTAGCCTTTGCGCTAAATCGAACTGCTCGCTTTGCGAAGAGGCCGCTGCGTCATTTGATTCTGAGGTCGTATCTGTATCAGCAACTGCACTGCTTCCCACTTCGTTTAAATACACGACTTTCACTGTCGGCGGGTAGCAAAGCCCTGCGTCAGCGCAGCCTTGATAGCGAATTTTAACTACGCCGTCACTGAGTGCTGACTCAATGGGTAAGGTAATAGATACGCCGTTATAAAACACTTCAGACTCGCCAAAAAACTCATCCTGAATCATTATCCCATTTGGGTACTCAGGCTCGCCAATTTCGGCTTGTTTCGCCACAAACTTAAACTGCTTTAGATACAGATAATAGCCTTCCGCAATATCGAAACTTACCGTAAGCGCGTCGCCTTTTTGGTTAAAATCGAACGCAAACGCTTGGTCTACATCTAAAAATTGGGGTTCATCCACGAACGGATCGTCAAAGGCATTGGGCACCTGAGCCAAGGCGAACGTGCTTAATAACGTCATTAAACAAAATGCTGAAAGTACATAAGCGCTAAAGCGACGAAACAGTGAAGCTGATGCAGTGCCTGATGGAAAAGGAGGTAAAGTCATAAAGTTACAGTTCATTTTTATCTATTTTGCGTTGTCGTTATTTTTATTAGAATTACGTTTTAACTAGCGCTGTAGCGTGGTTTGTAACCACTGACCGTAAGCGCTGCTAGCCTCAGCATTAAGTTCTAACCATTCAGGGACATCGTACGGATGTAGCTCGCTTACTCTATCGAAGGCCTGTAAAACGTGTTGTGTGTTCGTTTTAATAAGCAGTTGGCATTCTGCGTCGGTTTCCACCTTCCCCTGCCACTCATAAACGGACTCTATACCCTTGATTATGTTGACGCAGGCGGCAAGCTTTTCTTCAACGAGCGTGCTGGCAATTAACTGCGCTGTCTTTTCATCGGGCGTGGTGCACAATACAAGCTTAATTGTCATGAACTTTTCCTACTTTATTTTGCGCCTGTTACTTTGCTAATGGGTCGATATGTAATTGACCTGAAAAGTTGCACTATTCTTTCATAGCTACAGTATATCACGGTCGTTATGGTCGCTTTAAGTGGCTATTTAAGCGAAAGGGTGGGCACCTTTTCTTGTTATTACGTACAAAGACCCTATAACAGGTTATGAATACATGAAAGAGGAAGCATTTTGCGGGTTTTATTTATACTGTTTGCCCTATTACCTATTTTAGAGATTGCGTTGCTGATAAATGTGGGCAGCGTGATTGGTGGTTGGAATACCGTTGGCTTGGTACTTCTTTCTGCCTTTATTGGTGCTTACTTTGTTAAACGCGAAGGCGTGAGTACACTGCAAACTGCACAAGAAAAAATGCAGCGAAATGAAGTGCCAGGAAAAGAACTAGTTGAAGGCTTGATGCTGGTGGTTGCAGGTATTTTACTTGTGACGCCAGGCTTTATTACCGATATTTTCGGTTTCCTTTTAGCAATGCCGGGCTCACGTCATTTCTTTGCTGCTCAGGTCAGTAAGCACATGAAAATGCGTGTTGTCGCTCCGGGTATGGGGCCAGGAACTGCAGGCTTCGGACAGGGTCAGTCACCGTTTGGGCAAAGTCCTTTCGACCAGCGTCCACGTTCACACAATAGCGATGGTGATGTGTTTGAAGGTGAGTACACCGATCACACCACTAACGACCCAGATAAGCGCTTAAAATAGCGAGCCCCAACGCCCTCTCCATCAGGTTATGAGCGCCGTTTACCGCGATAAACGGCGTTTACTTGCCCAATAAAAAGAAGTATTTAGCGAAAAAACCAAATTTTTTACATTTTTTTGCTTAAAAACCCTTGAAGTTATCTGGGTACTACCCCATCTATCCGTGCAGAAACGATTTTAACTGCTCAGCAATGAGCAACCTTAAACACACGGCATTTAGATTGTCTGAATGTCGACAATTACATTCATTTGAATAGTGGAATTTTCAGGAGACTTGAAAATGGCAATTCGTCCTTTACACGACCGCGTAATCCTTAAGCGCGCAGAGCAAGAAAGCAAATCTGCAGGCGGTATCGTTCTGACTGGTTCTGCAGCAGAAAAATCTACACGCGGCGAAGTAATCGCAGTAGGTAACGGTCGCATTCTTGAGAACGGCGAAGTTAAAGCGCTAGACGTTAAAGTAGGCGACACCGTTATTTTCAACGACGGTTACGGCGTTAAAACAGAAAAGCTGGATGGTGAAGAAGTACTAATCCTAAGCGAAAGCGACATTCTAGCGATTGTTGAGTAATTACAACTAACGTTAAAACGAATTTTAGAGGAATTTAATCATGGCAGCTAAAGAAGTACGTTTTGGTGATGACGCTCGCAGCAAAATGCTAAAAGGCGTAAACACACTAGCTAACGCAGTTAAAGTAACACTAGGTCCAAAAGGCCGTAACGTTGTTCTAGACAAGTCTTTCGGTGCACCGACTATCACTAAAGATGGTGTGTCTGTAGCGAAAGAAATCGAGCTTGAAGACAAGTTCGAGAACATGGGCGCTCAAATGGTAAAAGAAGTAGCGTCTAAAGCGAACGACGAAGCGGGTGACGGTACAACTACTGCTACTGTACTTGCTCAAGCAATCGTTACTGAAGGTCTTAAGAGCGTTGCAGCGGGTATGAACCCAATGGATCTTAAGCGCGGTATCGACAAAGCAGTTGCGGCAGCAGTTGAAGAGCTTAAAGCTCTGTCTACTGACTGTGCAGACAGCAAGTCTATCGCTCAAGTAGGTACTATCTCTGCAAACTCTGATTCAGAAGTTGGCGACATCATTGCTCAGGCAATGGAAAAAGTAGGTAAAGAAGGTGTTATCACTGTAGAAGAAGGTCAGGCACTTCAAAACGAACTAGACGTTGTTGAAGGTATGCAGTTCGACCGCGGTTACCTTTCTCCATACTTCATCAACAACCAAGAAAACGGTACTGTTGAACTAGACAACCCGTTCATCCTATTGGTTGACAAGAAGATTTCTAACATCCGCGAACTACTTCCTACCCTTGAAGGCGTAGCGAAAGCGGGTAAGCCGCTAATGATCATCGCTGAAGATGTTGAAGGCGAAGCGCTTGCTACACTAGTAGTTAACAACATGCGCGGTATTGTTAAAGTTGCAGCGGTTAAAGCACCAGGTTTTGGTGACCGTCGTAAAGCAATGCTTCAAGACATCGCTATCCTAACTGGCGGTACAGTAATCTCTGAAGAGATTGGTCTAGACCTTGAAAAAGTGCAGCTTGAAGACCTAGGTACTGCTAAGCGCGTAGTTATCAACAAAGACAACACAACAGTTGTTGACGGTAACGGCGACCAAGAAGCGATTGAAGGCCGTTGTGCTCAAATCAAAGGTCAAATTGAAGACTCTACGTCAGACTACGACAAAGAGAAGCTTCAAGAGCGTCTAGCTAAGCTTTCAGGCGGTGTTGCAGTAATTAAAGTTGGTGCAGCAACTGAAGTTGAAATGAAAGAGAAGAAAGACCGCGTAGAAGATGCACTACACGCAACTCGCGCAGCGGTTGAAGAAGGTGTGGTACCTGGTGGTGGTGTAGCACTAGTTCGCGCAGCAGCTAAACTTGCTGACCTTACTGGCGACAACGACGACCAAACAGTAGGTATTAAGCTTGCACTACGTGCAATGGAAGCGCCTCTACGTCAAATCTCTATCAACTCAGGTGCAGAAGCATCAGTAGTAGTTAACGAAGTGAAGAACGGCGAAGGTAACTACGGTTACAACGCAGGTAACGACACTTACGGCGATATGCTAGAGATGGGTATTCTTGACCCAACTAAAGTAACGCGCTCTGCACTACAGTTCGCATCTTCAATTGCTTCACTAATGATCACAACTGAAGCAATGGTAGCTGAACTACCTAAAGAAGACGCACCAGCAATGCCTGATATGGGCGGCATGGGCGGAATGGGCGGCATGATGTAATAATCGCCCCGCTTTCTAGGCCCTTTTAAATCAAGGGCTTACAAGCCTTCTGAGACTAACTGTGGTACGTTTTGTATCACGGTTAGTTTCACACCAATTCCTTAATCTCCTTTTACAATATTCCATCAGCTCCTCATTAGCTACCCTTAAATTTCACTCTATAAAGTAAGCTCTGTAAGCGTCTCTACGATCTCGTAATGGGTCGGGTATGTCTATGGTCTGCTCACTCTCAAAGTCTTCTCACAGATCTTCTCAGGATCTTCTGTAGGGCACAGGGGGGAGAGGGCGAGGTAATGACCCTTAGTGAAGATTGCGTCGTTCCATGTTCTTAAATAAAAGCGTAGTTTACTTTTTGTTCATTTTTTAAATAGCCTCTACAAAACCCAAACCATAAGTTTTGGGGCGTATATTAACTGTATAAACTGGGACGTTTAGGTTTTTGCTACGGACGATTTCCTTTACAGTTTGAAGCAGAGCTTTGTTTTTGTGTCCAACAAATATCCTTTTTACTGCTGAAGTATCATAGTTTACTAAGCCATGTTTCGAGCCTAAGAATCTAAGTTCGTTTTCATAACTCCAGCCACTGTGCTTCGTACAGAAGGCATTAATCATTTCGAGTCCAGCTTTTCCATTGTCCTTTATGAAGTCCTCAATTACAGTTCTAGCGCATACGCGAGGTAAATGCTTGTTTGAATAACTTACGAGACGGGTACTAACATCAAGCTCATTGAGCGTTTGAATGCTATCTAACAAAGTTTGATAGTCAAACTCTACACAAAGCCCCCTCATTCCTTTCGCATAGTGGGACCACATCATCATACTTGTTAAAGGAGCTGGGAATAAGTCGTCTTCTTTTTGTATTGCTACAGACAAAACAAAGCGATTTTCCAAATGAAAGTTCTTGTAGTCCTCAAATGCTATTTCAGTCCATTCATTTACTATTTTCCTAACCTTCTCTATGCCTTCTTTTTGTCGAAGTCGCTCCGCTTTTTTTCTGCTGTCAGAAAGGCTTATGTTTTCTTCCTTTGCAAGTCCATTAGCATACAGCGTCATTCTTATTGAGTCTGAGACGTTCTTATAGCTGAAGTGCAGAAGACCTTCATAAGGGTCATTGAGGTCTGTAAACTTAGAGAAATAGACATTATCGTTCTTCAACGCTTCGATATGATAGTCCTCTCCTGACATGAACTTAAAGATACTACTCACATTTCACTCCCTTGACCGATAGGCTACATACACTACGATATAGGGCTTCTACTGTAAAATGTCACTTCGTTTACATGCCAAAAACTCAAGAACCTAATCTGACACTGTCACTAACCTATAATTGGAAGATATTGACACCTCATCGCTTAACTATAAAAATCTTTTACTTTGGTGGACGATTAGGAACATGCAAAAATGCAGTCTCCTAATCTCCGGAAATTTTCGGAGCAAGCTTAGAGTAATACATTATTGCATTTCTCGTTAAATCCACAGATTTGCGAAATAAGGCTTAGCGACTGAAAGCCATCAGCAGAGCCTGTGCGTTGTCTTCGTGTTTGGTCAAGATAAACGCTGCGAATGGCATGAAGATTGTTTTAGCGGTTTCCCTGAGATGCGCAGAGACACCCTACGGGGGAGTTGAGGCTCTATCATTGCTGAATAAGCCTCTCAGATTTTTGTAATCAACTATCTAGATGTAATTAAGCGCCGTGCTCTCTTGTTGTTTCTCATGAATACGGCAAAAGCTATGCTCAGTAAGGGGAGAGAGGTTGGCTCAGATACCGCCACATCAGCACTCTTTACGAGCATCGTAGAGCGAAACATAAGGCCTTCATTTCTGTAGTCTGTAGGGATGCACGCGGTATCATTTGGGTCACAGATGCGCTCGAACAAGCCTGCCGACTCAATGTGGCCTTCTAGGTAACTATCCATCATTTGATATGTTGCAAAGTGAGAAGATACTAAAAGGCCATCGTCCGCCTGATAGATACCAATGGAGCTGAACCAATTTACGCCAGTGTCAAAGTAAGTTCCCTGCTCTGTAGTTCCCATTACTTCAGCTAACTGATACCAGTGGTCTACAACAGCACTATCGATTGGCTCATATAGGTAGTAGCCACTATTTCCATTCATCGTCCAAGAGTAATTGCTTCGAATAGCTTCGTTCCACAATTGAACTACTTCACTTTGCGTAGGTAATCTCCATCCGTCCCATAGGCCCCCTTCCCGTGTCATCTCAATGACTTGATTAAAGGATTTATTCTGTGTCTGGCCCATGTCGAGCCAAGTGAGGTTTGATGTTGCATTCTTAAAGCCAGCATTGGTTCCATCGCTGAAAATATCTACTTCTATTAGCGAGCTCCAGGCGGGCCCTGTTACAAGTAAAGCTATAAACGTTAGTATTACTTTATTCATTCCATTGAACTCCTTTCTCTAAGTATCTCGAGATTAATACAAATGGTTATGGGTGTAAAAACTCGAGACTATTATCCACTGCCTCTTTTCGCTTCTTCAGCTCATGCCCCTTCGAGTAGTAACCATAAGACATCGTCTTGCCTCGCTCGTGACCAACAATCTGAGCAATTACATTCTCCTCGATACCTGCTCGCTCCATCGCTGTTATATACATGTGTCTAAATGATGAGTCTATTGGTAGTAACATGTTGTGTCTTGAAGTTCGAGAACGCTCGGTAACTGCCTTATTTCCAATTCCGATCACAAAGTCATCACCTTCTTTATTGCTAATTTGGGCTAACAACCTTTCACCTATTACGTCAGGTAAAGGTACAGTGCGCGTTGCTGCTTTCGTCTTGCCTATCTCGATGTTTATCGCAATGATTCCGTCATCGCCAACAAAATGCTTCTTCTTTAAGTTGCATGGCATCGCTGATGCGACAGTTCGAATAAATGTCTTCAAGCTACGCATATATTGATTTTTTCAAAAGTGGATTTATGTCTTTGCCACTTATTCTTCAGTGAAACTGCACTCGCTTTTTGAGTAGGTTCGATCAACTGAGTTTTTTAATATAAAGTAGAAAATAGTCGAATCGATAAATAGGGAAATGCGGCTAAATTATGAATTACTACTTTGCTTATCACTCAAATGAAAATAGTGAACCTTTTGATTTCAAGGGAGGCTACGGCTTTTCAGAAAGTACTAAAGTTGAAAAGGTAAACATAGGAGATGTTGTTTACGTCATTCAAAAATTAAAAGGCTGGAGTCACTTCGAGTTTTGCGGGAAATTTAAAATTGTAGGCAAATATGAAGACACTCTTAACTTCAAAAATCGTCCTTACAGGGTGAAATTAGAAGATCTATCAAAGTTAGATGAGGCGTTAGAAATAGATGAGAATGTTTGGAGCGACCTTTTACCTAAGAGCACGTATAAATATCAATGGAACAATTTTCAAAAGCATTTTTGTAAACAAGGCTCATCTCTCCAGCGCCAACTAGATAAAGAAGTTGTGAATGTATTAGAGAGTTTTCTACATGGAAGCGAACATGACACTATAACTAGTGATATAAGCTCAATTAATGATATTGACTTAAGCTCTACTGAAAAAGACATCCTTATCAAATCTAGATTAGGACAGGGTAAGTTCAAGTCGAATGTGAAAAGAGTTTGGGGAACATCCAGTTGTGTTGTCACATTATGTGATATTCAAGAGTTACTGATTGCTTCTCATATCAAGGCTTGGAGCGATTGTAGTAATAGTGAGGAGAGATTAGATGGGGCGAATGGACTACTTCTATGTGCTCATATCGATAAACTCTTTGATAATCATCTAATAACGTTCAAGCCGAAGTCGCAGGGTTATACTCTTACTGTGTCTACCAAACTAAATATAAGGGACTTGAAAGGTCTCGGCATACATGAAGGGGAAACTGTCGACTTTACTCATATGAGCTTTGAGAATAAGGCTAGGTTTTCAAACTATATGGAGCATCATAATAAGATATTCGACAGTAAAAATGTTATTTAAAAGCTTGAGTATTGATAGTTTTATTTTTGATCAAAGGGGACCCTATTAGAGGGTCACCAATTAGGTTGAATAACAGATTATATGGAGTTCCACCATTTGAAATCGACACCACTTTTATATTTTATACAGTCAATGTGGTCTATTATAATTAGTGGCATTATTCAGTCATCCCCCAAGCTTAACGCTTAAAAGAAAGGCGCTGCTCATAGAGCAGCGCCTTTTTTGTTTGTGCTAACTCTTTTGGGAGTTAGTTTAACGGAGGAATGTCATCGGCATTCTGGTTAATTTTACCTACGCCCGAGTAGTTGATAACTCGCTGCTTAACCACGTCGGCATCATCTAGTACGTAGTCGTAAGGCACTTCGTAGCTGGATGTTGGCGTGGCATCAGGTCCTGCTACAACGTCACCATCAGCTGGCGTTGTCCAGGTTACGCCTTCGCCAAACAGGTTGCCTGACGTGTTCCAGTATCCAATAACGTCTGAGTAGAAAGAAACAATTGGGTTTTGCGTGTTCTCAAACACATTGTTTTCTACCTGTAGCTCTGCACCAATTCTTGAATTGATTGCCGTAGAGGATATCTGATTGTAATAGTTGTTATACAAGTGACCGTGACCGTAGCGGAATAACGGTAAACGTGACTCGATATTCTCAAAGCGGTTGTGGTGGAAGGTAATTAAACGCTCGGTATTATCACTGTCTACATCATTCTCAGTGTGGCCGTGTAACGAGGCTTTCCAATGATCATGAAGGTAGTTGTAAGAGATAGTGATGTTTTTCGCGCCGCGTTTACTATCTACTAACCCGTCGTAGAAATCCTTGTCCACAGACAATGTGCTGTAAAGCTCATTGTGGTCAATCCAAATGTTGCTGGTGGTAGAGCCGTCGTTATCACCTTCAATAGAGATAGCGTCTTTACCATCAGTAAGCACGTGGTGGATTTTCAGGTTTTGAATAATCACGTTATTTGCACGTCGAATTAAGATGCCAATACCGTCAAATTCGCCCCTGTCTGCAACCCCGATAATTGACACATCGTTCATGTCTTTTATTTCAATCGGTGAGCCCGTACCGCCATTGTTTGCGTCGGTAATGGTGCCATCTACATAAACCGTTACTGGGGTGTTGCTGTTCGCTGCGCTATCTAGTGCCGCCTGCAGGTCTGCGCCGTTATCTACGGTTACTACCGTACCGCCAGCACCGCCGGTTAATGCATAGTTGTATTGCGCAAAACCGTACGCATCAAGCGTTGGAGCAGGTGCTACATTCGGTAAGTTAGGCTCGCTTGGCACCCAGCCTTCGCCGTTATTAAAGTGAGAGAATATTGCCGTTCTGCTGGTAAGTTCAGTCACTTCGCTGTCGGTAAGAATGTGGGCAAACTGACGGCTTGAAAGATCAAGCGGGTTACCCTGCATATCCATGCTGCCGTATTCACGCCATCCAGCTGCTGCGGTTGCAGGGCTAGGGTTTGGTGCAGGTTGGTCGCGTACTCCTTCGCCCGCCCAGCCGATAGTGGCAATGTGGGTGTCGAAACGGTTATTAATAAGCGTAATATTGTCGAAGTAGCTTGCGCTGCCGCCACTTCTTGCAATATACGTAGAGTCGTCGAGTACACCGTTACCAATAGGGCCTGGGCCATTGGTGAAGCTGCTGTTTAAGAAGATAAACCCTTTATAAGAAATATCAGGTACGCGAGCTTGTAGAATGTAGCCGCCCGCTGTGTCTTCGTTAGGGTTGCCATTTTTAGAGTCGCCAATGGTGCGAATTTCGCTGTTTTCAAACAGTGCGGTATTTACGTAACCCCAAATGAAATCAACGTTGCCGGCAATCAATGAGTTGTAGAACCAACTAAAGCCTTTTAACAGCAGCGTATCTTGTTCACTCACAAAGTTCATATCAACGGCAGTTAGACGACCTGAATCACTGTTAAAGTAAATCGTCTCAGCTTGGTTAGAGTAGTCGTTGCTTCTGATGTGTGAGTTTTTCAAAGTGAAGTTCGTTAGCGTCAGGTTATCTACGCCTTCCACTAAAAATACGCTTCTTCCGCCTGATGGCGTGCCCGCCGCAGGTGCTTCGCTCTTGCCACTACCGCTGTTAAAGCTTTCAAAGTTATCGTAGTACACCACGGTATTGTCTCGGCTCTCGCCTTGAAGCGTGACATTGTTGTTGCCGCGAAGGAACAGCATTTCCTGATACTCGCCGTCACGAATCGTAATGCGAGATGGCGTATCGCTGCTTACGTTTTGCATCACGTAATTAAGCGCACCTTGCACCGTGCGGAAATCCGCTTCGCCGTCATCATCTACGGTAACATTCGCGCCAGAAGGTGCAGCGGCTCTTGTTGCAAAGCGCCAGTTCGCACTCTTGCCAATACCACTAAAGCTTTCACCATTTAGCGTTGCGCCGGTTACCGCACCATCGCTAATGGCTACGTAATACGACTGACCATATTGAAGGGCGTTTGTATGAGGCTTAATCACCAATGTGTTGCCTACAACTGATGCTGGGCGGTAAGCCACTTTGCGCTGTCTGTCTTGGCCTTCAAAGCCAATAAAGTCTTCATCCGCTGCAATATTGATAACGTCTACCAGGGTGTCGTCTGTCGCATTGTAAATGCGCACTTCACCGCTACTTCCTAAGGTGGGTTCGCTGTCGAAGGTTAACGAGAGTAGGGTATCGGGATACGCATTGTTATTGCCCGAATAAGGTGTGGTATCCGGGAATAAGTCGCCATAGGTGGCGGTAGGCATTGTGAAGCCTTCGCCAACATTAACGGCAATGTGTTTGCTTAACGTAGGGTCAGAGCCAGAAGTAAAAGTTACCATTGCGCTGCCGGCAGCGCGAGGGGTAATGGTAACTTGTGGACCTTGCTGCTCTACGCTGACCACACTCGCATCACTGCTGGTTACGGTAAACGTGTCTTCAGTTATACCGTCGTTTTGTACTGCGGTAACGTAAACGAATAACGGATCGCTACTGGTGGTGGTCTCCCACTCTGTTTCTTTGAAATCCAGAGTAAGTTGAACAGGTTTAACAGCGGGGTCACCCACTTTTAAATCGTCCAGCTCGAACGAGCGGTTATTAGTGAAAAGGCCAATCAGTCCCGCTGCGCTATAGGTTGTGTCTTCTGCTGTACCCATGTTCTCGCCGTCTAAATAAACGGTGAGTTTCTCGTTTTCCATTTCAAAACGTACGCGGTACCACGTGCCGTCCGTACCGTCTTTTTCACCCAGTACAATAGGTGACTTAGCTTGGACAGGGCGAGAAATACTACCCTCGGTACTTACCGCTACTTCCACTTGTGTACTGCTTGACGAGTTTTGTACATTCAAACCTCCGCCGTACCAGTTTCCAGCGCTATCATAACGACCTAGAAGAAAGATCTGTTTGTTTCGCGTGGTGCTGTTTTGTCTTGGACGAATGCGCGCTTCAACAAAGTAATTTCCATTTTCTGGCAGGTTGCTTAGCGCCGACTCTTTAACCAAGAAAATCTTGCCACCTTCACCGCCAGCGGTGTAGCGCATCACTTTGTTGCCGTCATCTTCTACAACATCAAACGTGCCTTGTGGACCGTTTGAGCCTGCGTCGTCTGAAATAAGCGTGAAGTTATCTAAAGAGCCCGATGCAAAGTCGTCACAGAAGTAAAGCTGTGGTTCATTTTCACAGCTAAACTTGCTGTCATCTGGCGCTTCACCCACATACGATATAACAAAGTTATCGATAACCACTTTGCCGCCACTTTCAGTACGAAGCTGCAGGAACGAGGTGGGTGTACCAATAAATCCATCGATAGTTAGGCGTTGTCCTGGCACAAGGTTATTAACCAGCTCGCTGTAGAATTTAGAGTCGCCACCATGTATCGATTTGCTGCTACTGCTGGTGTTGTTATCTACATATATCTGGAAGTTGTTGTCGCCTTCACTGTCTTCAACCGCAATGATGTCCATACTAATGGTATATTCACGGCTTAAATCTAATATACCCGTCGTAGTAATGTCATCAGCGGTTGTGTCTGTATCTGGTGTACTGTTGCCCATGGTAAAGCGTGCACTGTCGATGGCTAGTTGGCCTTCGGAGATCACTAAACCTGAGCCGCCGCCCGTTACGCTATAAAACGGTGTCGCACCACCATCGGTCGACTTGTATTCAGGGCTGAAGAAGGTGTCAGCGTCTGTTTCAAACGTCTCCTCTAACAGGGTGTTTTCATCAATATATTCAATGCGAATATTGTCGATGACCACAATAGAGCCACTTTCCGTTCTAAATTGAAGGTACGAGTTAGGCGTTGCTATCTGTCCTTCTACTGTCATGGTGGTTCCCGGTACTAAATCGAGCACAGGCTCATTAAAGAAGCGGGAATCTGAACCTAGGTGTGAGTTGGCGCTGCCAGATGTATTGTTATCCACGTAAATCTGGAATTTGTTGTCGCCTTCGGAATCTTCAGCAGAAATGACATCAAAGATAACATTGTAAGGACGGCTCAAATCCAGTGCACCGGTTGATGATGTATCGTCAGACGAGCTTTGGGTATCAGGTTCAGTATTACCAAGGGTAAAGCGTCCGCCGTCAAGCTGAATACCAGTGTCAATTTGCGTTACCGAGCCACCGGTAATGGTAAACATGGCGACTTGCTCACCCGCTGCATTTTCAATCGCGGCAAAGTTTGTCGAGAAAATATCCTCGCTTTCGCCTGCAAAGGTATAGGAAAGCGGCAGCGGTACACTTGGAATAACTTCTGGCTCTTCAGGTTCGGTAGGCTCAGGCTCAACCGGAGGCACTGGGTCAACTGCGTCAGCTACCGTTTCAATTTTTAAGTTATCGATAGTGATAGTGGCACTCGAATCTGTGCGCAATTGGAAGAAACTATTGGTTACCGAGCTGTCGAGAATTTTCGCGTCAGGTGCACTAGGATCGCCGCCACCAATATCGTCACCTGGCTCATAGGTATAGGTAAATCGCGTGCCGGGTACCATTGTGCCGTCCGCTAACCCTTCGCTTACAAACTTAGAAGCAGCACCGTGTACAGAGTTATCTTGCCCTGTGGTGTTGTTATCTACATAAAGGCTAAATGTACCGCCGCCATTGTGAGAAATAACGTCGAAGCTGATGGTAAAACCTTCGCTAAGGTTATAAATACCCATGCCTACCGTATCTGATGCCGACGTATTGGCACCTGGGTTGGCTGCAGCATTACCTATGCTGAATCGATCGCCTTCAAGGGTAAGTTGACCTGTGGTGGCGTCGACTAGTGGGCTACCACCTGTTACATAATAAAGCGCGCCAGCATCTGGCTCTTCACTTAAACGCTTGTACGACGATGAGAAAAACGTATCGGTGTCGGTATCGAAATTCTCTTCAAGCGCCGCCTGGATAGAATTCGCTGCTTCCTCTAGCTTTGCCAGTTCAACATCTGCTTGTTCTTGGGTAAATGCAAACAGGTAGTTCTGTGGATCTTCGTTGGCAAGGCAATTTTCAACATGCAGCACTAGCGGCATAGACTGAGCGTTATCTGGGGATACCACGCACAGGCTGTATACTTCGTTAACCGTGTTGAAAGCACGGGAAATAAGATACTCAGTTTGCTCACCGTAGCTAAGGGCTATGACTTTTCGTCCAAAAGAGAATTCATAGCTACCCGTTGTGCTTTCCTCACCGTGCACTCTTACGAATGTACCTGACAAGTTCGTTTCGTCGTCTGGCGTAAAGGTGTAAGTGGCCTGAGATACACTTCTGCCTTCCAGTGTTGGTGCGTAAATGTCGCCTGTGAAGCGGGTTACATCAAAGGTGTTAGGGAACAGCGTACCTAATTCGGCTTCAAGGTAATTTACGAAATGGCTGATAGCCTGTGCTTTATCCACAAGCGTAGCACTGGCTCCGCCAGCAGAACCAAGCCACACCTCTACATCGGCTGCAAAATCTGCATCAGATTGATTAAAGAAATCTTCAATGGTTTGCCCTTCGTCGAGGGTTGCCACTGCCACATCGCCAGCACTGGCGCTTAGCGATATACCGTTACTTGGGTCGCCATCGGTATCAAGAGATTGTAAAAGTCGAAGCGTGTTTACGACCGACTGGTTAAAAGGGTTGTCAGTTGCGAACAGGTCAAGAGGAGAGATAACGCTTGATGCCGGTGTTTCTGGAAACGTCAGCTGACCTATGCTGAAAGCGAGCTGCTCGCCTCTGAAGTAAGAGTATTCACCCTGCGCATTAGTGGTACCGTTTTCCACAGAAGCAGAGGAATAATTGATTCCTTCAACGGGGCTATCAACAAATACGCCAGTAAGTGCTGGGTCGGGGGGGAGGGTTACATTGGTAGAGCTTTTCTCGCCACAGGCGGCAACGAGAATAACGCCGCCCATAAGGGCAGCAATTTTCGTGAGTTTCATGGTACTCAATCTCCATATTTTACTGGGCGTACTACCGCACTACATGTCCGCTCCAGCTTTATTATGTGGAAAAGGCCGGGTTTCCCCGGCGCAGACAATTAGTAGAACTTAATGTTTACACCCAGCTGGTAGCTGCGACCGTATTCTTCTTTTTGGTACAGAATGTTTCCGCCGCTTAACGCGTTACCTTGGAAGTAGCGAAGGTCAGACTCCTCGGTAAGGTTGATGGCGTCAAAGTACAATTGTGCGTACTCGGTAATGTCGTACTGAAGTTTAAAGTCTAAGCTTTTAACCGAATCTTGATATTGGTCGCCCCAAATCTTGCAGCCTTTCGGGTCGTTAAGATCGGCAGTAATTGGGCATGAGCCAATTTGTTCAAGAACTTCAGAACGCACGTTTCCAATTAAACGAGCAGAGAACGTTTCGCTCTCCCAACCAAATACAAGGTTGAAGGTGGTATCAGCTTGGTCGGGCAGTGCTACCTTGCCTTGACGAATACTGCTATCCAGCGTGGCTTCACTATCGAGGATGGTGGCATTACTTTGAATGAATAGACCATTTTCAAAGTACTGGTTGTAGCTAAGCTCTAACCCGATAACCGAGGCTTTGTTGCCGTTAACGGTAATGTTTATCTCGTTAAGATATAAATCTTGCGGAATAACAAACTCAGTCACCTGGTTTACCGGAAGCGTTAGCGGCAGGTCATTAAGCGCCATGCCAATTCCGTTTACATCTACGATAAAGTTGTCGATGTCTTTATAGAAAACTGCCGCTTCCATAAAGAGGTTTTCGCTTGGATACCAGCCAATTGACGCATCGTAGTTAATAGATGTCATTGCAACGAGGTTAGGGTTACCCACATCTAGTGCATTATCAGAACCCAACACATACTGGCTTAACTGTTGAAGCGATGCGCCACCTTGACTGTCATCACAATCGTCAGAACCCGGAGGACAAAGCTCAATATCGCTGTCAAACACAGCAAATGCACGGGCTTGTTTAAACGACGGGCGAGTAAAACTCGTCCATGCTGCGGCACGCACTAAGAAATTTTCACTCGGTTCCCATTTAATGTGTGCACTAGGGAAAAACTCACTGTACTTAATCGATGCTTCTGGAAGAGGGATAGCAATATCCAATGCACCAGCCCCTGCGCCATTAAACTCAAAGTCATCGTTTTCTAAAGACAAAAAGCCGGTAGAAGAGAACTCGGTTTGTGTCCAGCGAACGCCGGTTGTTAGTGTGGCATCTGCGCCTAATGGCAACTCTGCCATTGCGTATACAGCCTGCGTATCTTCGGTAATGCTGTAGTCGCCCTTAGTGCTTTCTATCGACACTTCGCCATTTGTGGCAGGCTCAACCGTTTGACGAGTGGCATCAACAATTTGGTCGACAACTGCGCGGCTTTCAAACGGCAGCTGGAATGCGCTATTTGAAGGTATTTGGGTGTCATAGTCGGCAAGGGTAGAATTCACTGCGGCAATACATGCATCGTCGCTACAGTCGCCGGCAGAAGGGTCGAAACTCCACCGGTCCTTGTCACGCACGTGATCGCGCTCGCTCACCTGCACACCAAATTTAATGGTGTTTAACCAGTCATTAAAAATGTCGGTTCGCAAGTTAAGGTTCACTGTCTTAATTTCATCAATTCGCGTTCCGCCTTCTAAAAACAGGTTATCGAATTGATAATTTGAAAGGTCAGAACCATCGCCACTACCCGACGTTCCAAAAATACTGTTTTCCGGGTCGTAGGTTAGACCTGCGATTTCAGCAGCTTCCTGTGGGCTTAAAATGCGGGCGTTAATGTTGTCGCGACCGCCTTGACCATAAACAATCAGGTCTCGTTCACGAAACTGAACGCGGCGGTCACCAGTGGAGTCTTCTTCAGAGCGAGATTGAGCGTATTCGTAGTCAAACACGAAGCGTTCAGCAATACGGTTTTCGCCCCCTAAGCTGAACGTTATGGTTTTGTTCTTACTTTCTTGTAGGAAATGCTGGTGGAATACGTCTATATCGCTAAGAATGAACTCTTTCGTAGCGCCGTTTACGTATACAATTTCATCGTTTCCGACAGAGCCTGCATCTTGAAAATCGTAAAATTCTCGCTGTGCGCGATCATCATCTTCAAACTGAGTGAACGTGCCTTTGGCATAATAGTAAGCGTCTGCAGAGGGCTTGTATTCAAGGTTTAGTGCTGCAGCTTGACGAGTTCTTCCTGCAATTTCGCGACGAACTTCTAACTGAGAAGGCGCAAGAATTTCGTCACCCTGGGCAATTTCTTCTTCTGTTTTACCCAAGTCGGCGGTGTAAAACTTCATTTCGTTGGTGCTGTGGTGGCGCGTTTCGTCTATCTGGGTTTTGCGGTCTTCGTGAGAGATGGCAAAGCCAATACCAAAGGTGTTGTCGAGGAAAAACTGGGTGCCGTCTAAGCTAAATTTCGGAGAGTGCTTTTCGCGCGCTTCTGAATATGCGTCTTGAACACGTATTTTTAATGTATTTTTGCCGCGATCGAAAGCTGAAATTGCTTTAACGTTGACCGTACCGCCAATGGAATTTAGGTTTTGGTCTGGGGTGAGTGTTTTCAGCACTTCAATGGTACCGAGAAGGTCAGCAGGAAGTGCGTCTAATCCCACTTTCCGTTCTTCGCCTGCACCAGACATTTGTGCGCCGTTCATATTTATGGATACGAAGCCGGGTCCTAAGCCCCGTACGGTGACAAACTTACCTTCGCCTTCAGAGCGCTGTAGCGTAACACCCGGCAGTCGTCGAAGGGACTCCGCCACGTTCTGATCAACAAAATTGCCTAAATCATCGGTAGAAATAACAGAGCTAAAGCCGCTTTTCATGCGTTCTAAGTCACGCGCTTTAAGGTCTGCCTGTTTAACACCCTTTACTTCAACTACTTCAATTTCGCTAGGGGTCTCATTTGTTTCAGTTTGCTCGGTATTTTCCTGAGCGGGTGCAGTTTGCGCCATGCTGGAAAACGCCGTGGACACGGCTAGAGCGAGGGCTGTCCATTGAAACACTTTCATGTTTTGAACTCCTAAATTCCAAAATCGACATAGCTGTAGTATTTGTATTTTGTTATGCCACCGGTGGCAGTATTGATCTTGTCAGAAGGGAATGCACTAATATTTAACGTTTATTTCACAAATTATTAATATATGAATATTTAGTGATCACAGTGTTGGGATTCCTGCGAGTACCCGCCATGAGTTTTCTTCATGAAAAGTAAGAGAGGGCGCGGGGTTGGCAGTAAAGTAGCTGCTGTAAATTGACCAGTCAACCACATCTAATTCACTATCAATTATCCCATTTTTGCTTGTGTACTGATTGCTTTGTATTTGCTTAAGTATGCGCGAGTCTACAGGGTCTAGATCTTTACCTGTGCGGGTGAGATTAGCACCTACGTCTTGGTTTTCAATCAAGCTTGTCCATGTTTGCTGTGCAGTAAGTTGCGCATCGCCTAATTTATCTATTTCATTCTGATGAAAAGGCGACGTTGAAAGAGAACGAGTGATTACGTCTTTTTCTTTCTTTGAACCGGTTTTGGCGCTCTTAACATCTATGCCTTTACTGTTGTCCTCAGACATGTCGCTATAGCCCTTCATCACGTTTTCAGCAACATAAAGTCGAGTGAGTGATTCCTTATCGTCCCATAATTGGAAAAACCATAGCTTTTTCGTAGCGGGGCCTGGGGCATAAATATTCCCAACCAGATTTGCGGTGCCGTTTTCGCCGCCATAAGCTGAGTTTTTTTGCCAGTTGGCAATAACGTTATTTTTGATATCAACGAATTCTTGCTGCTGTGGGTAAGGCGGGTTCAGTCGCCATCCGTTAATGCGCGGGTTTCTACTGGTATGATTGGCCAATATATTGCGCAAAAAGCTAGCATTACTGCCACCCCAAATGCCGCCATAGCCATGGCTACCTTTGTGATGGCCCGCGTTGTTTAAACTCTCTGATAGTATGCTGTATTGCAGTGTAAAGCGTTGGTTATTGTAGAAAGAGCCTACTTCGTCTTTTGACCAACTTAGCGAACAATGATCGATAATGACATCAGTGGTATTTCTAACGGTTACTGCATCGCCTTCTTCACTGTCTTTCCCCGGCCTAAAACGCATGTGACGAATAATAACCTGGTTAGCTTCAACGCTTGTTGATGCGCCAGAAATTACAATTCCGTGGGGAGATGTCTGTCCTGCAATGGTGACGTTGCCATGTTTTATTTCTAACTCCTTTTCTAGCGCGATTACGCCAGACACATTAAAGACAATCAGTCTGGGATAGTCTTGCGCAATAGCCCATCGCAATGTTCCCTCTTGTGGGCTTTTGGCATTATCAGACAAAGAGCTAACAACTAACACTTTTCCTTGGTTTCCACCTTGCGTGTATTTTCCGAATCCCAGCGCGCCTTCAAACGCCAATGATTGTGCGTGACAGTTAGACAAAGCGAGGAACGCGACGAAAGCGACAATCAGTTGAATTGGAATATGTTTCATTACTGCATGTCCTGCTCGTAAGGGTGGGTACCGGTGGTTGGAAGGCGGGCGATGTCTTTGAGTTTAGCGCTCCATGCTTGGAGTACCTTAACATCGTGGATCATACCCTCTAGTTCTACTGCTAAAATTGATACAAGCTCTCCATCTCGCATGAAGACTGGCACGGCAACAAGCGTTACGTTGCGTGGTGCGAAGTGGCTGACGGCATAGCCTCTGGTACAAGTTGTTGCTCGTAATTTCGCGGCTTGTTGTTCATCAAAGTTTGCGGGGTGTGTGCTGTCGTTCATGTTTTGATACTTGGGATGGTAGGCCAACATGACGTGACCCGCAGCAGATTCAAATAAGGGCAGTTTTGTCCCTGGCCTTATTGTTGTTATTTGCTTTTCTCTGGCATCTAAAACGTCAATAACAAACGCGCAGTAGTCGCCTAATGTACAGATAATTGCGCTAGCGTTGGTTGTAGCTATAAGTTTCGAAAGCGCAGGTGCAGTGATTCTCTGAACGTATCTGCTGCGCGAGTTAGCGGCGCTAATTTCGTAAATGCGTGTGCCATAGAAGTATTTTGTACCACGCTTTTCGACTACCCGTTCGCTGGTTAATGTTCTCAGTAACCTAAATACTGATGTGCGGGGAAGTTTAAGCGCTGACTCAATTTCAGAGGCACTTAACCCCGAGCGAGACTCGGCGATGGCTTGACATAGCTGCAGCGCCTGCATAACACTGGGAATAACATACCTTTCCATCTTTTTGCGGTCCCGAAATCAAGATAATACTGCTCGATATTAACACGAATTAAACAAAATGCTACCGGTGGCATTTTAAATTATTGATGATTTTTAAATCAATTACATTGAGAAAAGAGAGAAAACTGTCGTGCAACTCATCGCATCTATAAGAAGGTTAACGCTTTATCAACCGCGTCCGGTAAGCGGTTTAATTTTGTATATTTAAAACAAAAAATTAACATGTGTAGGTGCTGCCGAGGTGCAAGTTGAAGACTCAGCGAGCGAAAAAGTGAATGAATGCGTGACATCTATGCTAAGGGCGACGATAAATCTGTGGAAGCAGAGTTTTACCTTTTAAATGTTAATAAAATAGTCATTTGTGTCTGGTGCTTTAATTACTAGGTCTTTTTAGCCCGTCGATAGGTGGCTTGTACTTGTCCTTATTTGAGATTACTCTGCCACGCCTGCTTTCTCATTCTCATTTGAAGCAGCGTTAAACTTAGAGCACTGTTCTTGTAAGGCATTACATTCTATATGGCACCACGTTCTTTCGTTTTTTTAGACGAACTGAATTCTTCGATTAGACCCGCAATAAACTACACCAGTGGTGTAGGCGCTATGCTGTGGTTGGCTAATCTGGTGTTACTGCTGAACATTGCGCTAGTTATCAGTGGTACCTTGGCTGACTCGGCAGAATTTGTCAGTGCGTTTAATGAAAGTTTGGTTGTAGAGCCTTTTTTCATTGCACTGGCCAATCACACGCTTTCGCAATTTATTGTTCCCACTATTGCATTAGTGTTAGTTGGTCTCTTGGTTAAAGCCACGGCTATAGCAAAGGCGCAAATAACAAAACAGCGCCGACCTATTCCTTACCTTTGCCCTACATTCCCCCAGCCTTTTGTTCAGACGGTTGGCAGTAGAGCGCCCCCACTTTTTAGTTAAACGTCTCCGATTTGATTATCTAACGCCGAAAGCGTTGCGCAGTATGTGTGACAAAGCTTTACCGGTGTGTTTTTCGATGCTGTAACGCTGCCATTCTCTATTAAGCGGCCCAGTCATCGCCGTTTAACTTGTGGGTTATAGGAACTTGTTTTGTCTATTCGTAACCTTTTTACTTTAATTGTTGCTGGTGCAGGGCTGACGTTGGCCGGTTGCAGCGGTGGCGTGCTTGACCCTAAAGGGCAAGTGGGTATGGATGAAAAGAATCTGATTATTCTTTGCACCATCCTAATGCTGATTGTTGTTGTTCCCGTTATTTTTCTTACGCTTTACTTTGCGTGGAAGTATCGCGCTAGTCGCGATTTCGAAATTTATACCCCTAAATGGGCACATTCGACCAAAATAGAAGCGGTGGTGTGGTCCATTCCAATTCTCATTGTCGTGTCGTTGAGTGTGATCACCTGGCGCTCTACTCACGCACTCGACCCTTATGCACCGCTAGAAGGTCAAGGAGAGCATCTTACTGTCGAAGTAGTCTCGCTCAACTGGAAGTGGCTGTTTATTTATCCTGAACAAGGTATCGCAACGGTCAATGAATTGGTGTTTCCAGCCAATAAACCTGTTGCGTTTAAGATTACTTCTGAAAGCACCATGAATTCGTTTTTTATTCCTCAGCTAGGAAGCCAGATTTATTCCATGGCGGGAATGGAAACCAAGCTTCATCTTATTGCCGACGAGCCAGGTACGTACAAAGGCATTTCTTCAAATTACAGCGGTGCGGGATTCACTGGAATGAAGTTTAACGCTATTGCCACACCTACCGAGGATGACTTCGAGGCGTGGGTTGCCAGCGTTAAGCAGTCGCAAACATCGTTAACGTCAGGTGCCTACGAGCAGCTTGCTGAGCCAAGCGAAAACAATCCGGTGACCTATTTCAGCAAAGTCGATGACGGTTTATTTCATAACATTGTTATGAAATACATGAAAGATCACGGCTCTATGGATTTCTACAACAAGCCGGAAAATGCCGCCATGGGCGAACATCACGCCATGCCTGAAATGCAACACAGCCATCACCAAGAGGATGCACAATAACCATGTCTTTATTAGGTAAATTATCTATTGAGGCCGTGCCCTATCACGAGCCGATTATTATGGTGACACTTGCTGTTGTGGCAGTGGTGGGTGTGGTCATAGCCATGCTTATCACCAAGCACAAACAGTGGGGAACCCTATGGTTTGATTGGATAACGTCTGTCGACCACAAACGTCTTGGTATTATGTACATTGTGTTGGCTATGATCATGCTGCTGCGTGGCTTCGCCGACGCCATTATGATGCGTACTCAGCTTGCAATGGCAACCAATGGTGCGCCCGGGTATCTACCGCCAGAGCACTACGACCAAATCTTCACAGCCCATGGCGTTATCATGATTATCTTCATGGCGATGCCGTTCATGATTGGGTTGATGAATATCATTTTGCCACTACAAATTGGTGCTCGCGATGTGGCGTTTCCATTTTTAAATAACTTAAGTTTTTGGCTGACCGCAGGTGGCGCAATTCTAGTAAATGTGTCTTTGGGGTTAGGTGAATTCGCAAAAACAGGGTGGGTTGCTTATCCGCCGCTAGCCGGGTTGGAGTTTAGTCCCGGGGTTGGCGTCGACTATTACATATGGGCCCTGCAGATATCCGGGCTCGGTACGCTGCTAACCGCCGTAAACTTCTTAGTTACCGTGTTTAAAATGCGTGCGCCCGGCATGAAGTTAATGCAAATGCCTATTTTCACATGGACCTGTACGTGGGCAAACATTCTGATTGCTGCTTCGTTCCCAATTCTGACGGCTGTGTTAGCCATGCTAACCCTAGACCGTTATATGGATTTCCACTTCTTCACGAATGAAGCCGGCGGTAACTCTATGATGTATATCAACCTGTTCTGGGCGTGGGGACACCCTGAGGTTTATATTCTGGTACTGCCTGCATTCGGTATTTTTTCAGAAGTTATATCTACGTTTACCGCTAAGCGCCTGTTTGGCTACAAGTCGATGGTGTATGCGTCGGGTGCCATTGCCATTCTTGGTTTTATTGTTTGGCTGCACCACTTCTTTACCATGGGGTCGAGCGCCAATGTGAATGCCTTCTTCGGCATTATGACCATGGTTATTGCCGTGCCCACGGGCGTGAAACTGTTTAACTGGCTATTCACCATGTATCGCGGTCGCTTAATATTGAGTGTGCCTGTACTGTGGACGTTAGGCTTTATGGTGACCTTCACCATTGGCGGCATGACAGGGGTGTTACTTGCTATTCCAGGTGCTGACTACGTACTTCATAATAGCTTGTTTCTCATTGCGCACTTTCACAACACCATTATTGGTGGTGCGGTATTTGGCTATCTGGCTGGCTTTGCTTTTTGGTTCCCGAAAGCAATGGGCTTTAAGCTTGACGAAAAAACCGGAAAAGCAGCCTTTTGGTGCTGGCAAATTGGTTTCCTTTTGGCGTTCATGCCCCTATATGTGCTTGGCTTTTTGGGTATGACACGCCGCTTAAATCACACCGACAATCCTGACTGGAATATCTGGTTATACATTGCTGCATTTGGTGCGTTTGTTATAGCAATTGGTATTTTCTTCCAGCTACTTCAGCTGTTTGTAAGCTTCAAAAACAAAGAGAAGCTTAACGATACAACGGGCGATCCGTGGAATGGTCACACGCTAGAGTGGTCAACGGCGTCACCGCCTCAATTTTACAATTTTGCCAAGATTCCTCACATCAAAGACATTGATGCATGGACGGATATGAAGGAGCGCGGCGAGTCGTATCAACGCCCTGAAAAATACACACCTATTCATATGCCAAAAAATACTTCAGCCGGAGTTTTCATGAGCATGAGCTTTACCCTAATGGGCTTTGCGCTTATCTGGCATATTTGGTGGCTTGCTGTTGTCGGTTTAGTGGCAGGAATAGGAGTATTTATTAAGCGTTGCTATACCTCGGATGTTGATTACTACGTGCAGGTAGATGAGGTTGAACGAGTTGAAGCTACGCACTTAAGTGCCAATACAGTGGGAGGTCGCTCATGAGTACTATTGCAACATCAAGCGCCGCATCAATGCCGCATGAACACGCACACGAAGAACATCATGAAAACAACACCGTGTTTGGTTTCTGGTTGTATTTAATGACCGACTGTTTGTTGTTTGCTTCTTTCTTTGCCACCTATGCCGTGCTGTTTATGAATACGGCGGGCGGTGTGTCTGGCAAAGATATTTTCGAGCTCAACTTTGTTGCAGTTGAAACAGCCGCTCTGCTTTTAAGCAGCATTACCTTTGGCTTTGCCATGATATGTGCTCACCGACAAAACAAGTCAGGCGCCCTTGCTTGGCTGGCAGTGACATGGGCACTGGGTGCGTGTTTTATTGGTATGGAAGTGTACGAATTTCACCACCTTATTGAGCATGGCAACGGGCCGCAGCAAAGTGCGTTTCTAACGGCGTTTTTCTCGTTAGTGGGACTGCACGGACTGCACGTTACAGCGGGCCTTATTTGGATGACAATCATGTTTATTGAAGTAACCCGCCGAGGTTTAGGTGAGCAAACCGTTACTCGACTTAGTTGCTTAAGTCTGTTTTGGCACTTCCTCGATATCGTATGGATATGTGTATTTACCGTAGTGTATTTAATGGGGGCAATGTAATGGCGTTACACGATGCAAAATTAGCTTCAAATACGGACGGTCACGCTTCATCGACCCACAATAGTGATGACGCACATGGCGATGTGAAGTCTTATATTATTGGCTTCATTCTATCTGTGGTACTTACCGCTATTCCGTTCACTCTAGTGATGAATGGCGACCTATCTAAAGTTACCACGATTTGGAGCGTGGTAACCTTGGGCTTGGTTCAAATTTGGGTGCACCTTAAATACTTTTTGCACCTTAACTTTGTTACCGAAGAAGGCAGAGCCAATACGTTTTCATTCTTATTCAGTGCGCTTATTATTTTCATGGTGGTTGGGTTATCCGTTTGGATCATCTACGAATCAAACGCCATGATGATGTATTAGCAAATCTCTGTATATGCGTGGTCAAGCCTGACGATCATGTCAGGCTTTTCAATGTGATTACTTCATCGCGGTCAGTACGATAAGCCCTCATGTTTTGCCCTTCTATTGGGGCAACCTATTTGGGGGGCAACATTGGGACTTCTCAGTACACCTTGATACGCGTCTAAATGGGCGCGTTTTAAATTTGGATTTTACCCATGACCTCTACTTATAAACGTTACCTGTCAGTCACCAAGCCCGGCATTATTATGGGCAATGCTATTTCGGTAACGGGCGGTTTCTTGCTCGCGTCCCGTGGCGATATAGATTATTGGCTATTGCTCGCAACGCTCATCGGTTTATCGCTGGTGGTGGCTTCAGGTTGTGTCATTAATAACTGCATTGACCGAGATATCGACGGCAAAATGCAGCGCACGGCTAGCCGAGTTACGGTAACAGGCGAGTTGCCATTACTTACTGCGATGTTGCATGGTGCTGTGCTAGGCATTTCGGGGTTCGGCTTGTTAGCAGCTTACACCAACCTTACCGCGGTATTTTTTGCCGCTTTTGGCTACGTCATTTATGTGGGTGTTTACAGCCTGTATATGAAGCGAAATTCTGTGTATGGCACCTTCGTTGGCAGTTTGTCGGGGGCCGTTCCGCCCGTAGTCGGTTATTGCGCCGCGAGCGGTCAGTTTGATATGGCTGCGGCTATTTTGCTGGGTATGTTCAGCATTTGGCAAATGCCCCATTCTTATGCCATCGCTATCTTTAGATATAACGACTATAAGGCGGCTGGCATTCCGGTATTGCCTGTATCGCAAGGTATCGCGAAAGCAAAACGCCATATTGTTCTTCATATTGCGTTATTTGCTTTAGTGGTAATGCTGCTTCCACTTAGCGGCTATACGGGTATTGGCTTTTTGACAGTCGCTTTTGCAACAAGCCTTTGGTGGTTATTGATGGCACTGCGCGGATACAGACCAGACATCAACGTAGAAGGCTGGGCAAAACGTGTTTTTGGTTTCTCCATTGTGAATATAACGCTGTTATCCGTCGCTATGTCACTGGACTATCATACGTCAGTAACGAGTCTGTTTGCGCTCTCGTTCTAATTGACGTGTTTCGACTCACTCGACGAGGTTGGCTTGAAAGCTTCCAATGCAGTGTGCGTATAGCAACGCATTCACTTTGAGCAATCAGGCCTGACCGAGTGCTTTTTGCCCTCTGTACAAGCGAATAATGGTGAAGCTATTAACTGCCAGTAGCGTAGCTTCAAGCAGGGTGCCGCCAATAGAGCCGACAATAATATTGTTGGTTAGCCAACATATAGCGCCGCACAAAAACGCTAAACGCATGCGTATTCCCGACAAACAAAACAAGGCATAAGTGCCTATACACGTGCCCAAAATAGGGAATAAGTCGTACCAAACTTCGGCCAAATACAGCCCGGCTGCTAGCGATATTAATATAAACAGGTAGGCGACACTTCGGGAGCGAGTTTTAATTGAAATGCCTGTTCTTACCACTGAAAGCAAGGCACTTAAGCATGCGGTTACGGCACCAAGTAGCGCAAAATGCAGGGCGTGATTTAAATTCATCACCACCATCATTATTCGCAGGTGCTGATCATCACGCTGATAAAAGCACAAAATGCCAAGCGCAAAACTCAGCAATCCTATCGCTTGGGCCAAGTCGAATTCTGGTAACAAAAGGGAAGGCTCGTCAATGATTGATAAAGGTTAACGATACGCAGTTTTTAAACAGCAGAGTAGCCTTTACATCGCTTTTTTAACCCAACACATCACATTGACTAATGGCAGGCGGGTTGTTCACTAGGGTATACTTATCGTGCACGATATTATTCTTAAACCCCCGATACAAATTAGGTCCTTTCCATGGCAACGGCATCCGCACTTCACATTTTGGTTAAAACAGAGAAAGAAGCGCTTTCTATTTTAGAGCAGCTTAAAAAGGGTAAGGATTTTGCGACGTTAGCAAAGCGTCATTCTAAATGTCCGTCGGGCAAGCGTGGCGGCGATCTTGGTGAATTCCGTAGAGGCCAAATGGTAAAAGCCTTCGACGATGTGGTATTTAAAAAAGACGTGCTAAAAGTACACGGGCCGGTGAAGACCCGTTTCGGCTACCACCTTATTAAAACGCTTTATCGTAGTAATTAAAACCAGAGCCTTTTAAAACCAAAGCCGCTAAAGGCCGAAGTAAGCCCGATCCATTCAACAAGCGTTTAAAGTATGTCCTAGCTAATTACCTTGTTAATTGCCCGGCTCCCACTTTTCACCGCATACTGAATTTTTGGTAAATATGGCGTACGGGCTGTTGGTGTCGTGCAGTGAATTGCGTAGCGCTGCGCCGTGATCTACCGTAATAAATGCTGTGTCAGAGGCCTTACCTTGTTCATCCAGCATAAAGTAGTCGCTGGAGTAGCTTGTTAGCATCATGCGATTGTCGTAACCCATATCGCTTAAGCGAACCCGGGTAATGGCTTTAAATTTAGCGTCGGGGTTAGAAAGGCCTACGATTTTCTTAAAAAAGTAGCCTTTATCAGACTGCAGCTGGGAAAAACCATTTAACGTGTTTATCAGGGTTTTTAAATCTATTGCTTCGCGCTGCAGCATGAAGTCGTGCTGAATGGCATTGCCATCTTTTCTAAGGCTGTCTTTCGACGGTGCTTTACCAGCAGTATAGGCCTGCTCTGCTTCCATTGAAGAAAGGTGCGCTTGCCCTTCCTCTGTATAGTGAATCAGTGCGCTCGTATTCATGTTTACGTAGTAGTCGCTGATCCCCGCAGGTACCACTTCAAATAGCATAACATCTGGGGTTACGGCGCCTCGCTCTTCGGGCGTTTGAGGGCCTTTAGCCACGCACTTGTCAGAAATGAAATAGTAATATTGGCCAGCTTCAATGGCGAAAGCTGTATTAGATAGCACCGCGCAGGTGGCCAGAAATAGTAGCCTGGAAGTGAAATGTTTAATTGCCGTTACAGCACTGCCTATTTGCATATCAAAGACGCCTTATTATTTGATGCATTTATCTATCATACCAATGCATGCCGACTGGTATAAGGCGTCATTGTAAGGGGGAGTGGGTAAAAGCGCGAGTTAAGCTTTAGAACGCGCTTTGTGTTTAGTTTGTAGCTCAATAATGCTAAGTAATAACTTATGAGCAAACCCACCGTTAACGGGGGCGAAGGACAATAGTGTCGCTAGAGTAGTCTGTAGATATCTGTAAATTGTCGGCAAGGGCGGCAATAAGCGCGTCTACATCATTGGTGTTGAATAGCCCTGCTACTTGCATGTTAGCAAGCGCAGCATCACCTAAAACAACCGTTTTATCCGTATATCGGCTTACTTCTTCAATCACGTCAATTAATGGCTCGCCGCGAAATACAATCTTGCCTTCACGCCAGCTTAAATCATTCGCGATATCTTCATCTGACACGGTCTCAACGGTGCTGTTAGGCAAAGATAAAAGAGATTTTTCACCTTGAACTAACGTCAGTGGCTGAGCCTGCGGTTTAATAATTGGATCAATAATGCTTTCGCCATTCGCTTTGTTAAGTGTATAGCTGGCGACTTCTACCACGCCTTCGGTAACTACCAGTTCAAGGTCGCCGCGGTGATATTGCACATTAAAAGCAGTACCAACCGCCTGTATGGCTTTACCGGCTGCAAGTACATTGAGCGGGCGGGATTTGTCTTTCGCCACTTCGATATGAAGCTCACCTTTGACAAGCTGAATAATCCGTGAGGTTTCAGTAAAAGCGATGTTCACTTGAGAGTTGGTATTAAGCCATAGTGTACTGCCGTCCTCTAAGCTAATGCTCTTGTGCTCGCCCGGTTTGGTCGAGGCTTGTAACGAGTAGCTTGCCATTTGTGAAACAGGTTCGGTTTGGTTAGACGGCGAGAATAAATTTAGCCCCTGATAACTTAACAGCCCGACCATTAAAAACGAGGCAGCAATGGCCAGCGGGCGCTTCCAAGTCACGGTGTGGTTTGCTTTGTGTTTGACGCTAGGCTCAGGTGTATGAGGTACGATCTCAGCCAGTTCGCTAAGCACCGACATCTTGTCCCACAAGGCTACTATTTCGAGGAAGGTGTCTCGATGCAAAGGCGTTGCAAGCCATGTTTTTAGCGCTTGTGTTTCATTGTCATCAAGCCCTTCGTCGAGTTTCACTAGCCATTCGCTAGCGGCATCAAGCACACGCTCATCGCTATTAAACTGTACAACGTTGCTATTGGTGTCTGACTTAGCGTTTTTTGTTTCGTTTGTTGAACTATTCATGGGCGTCTCTCTTTACATCCGCCGTACTGTGTTGCCCACCACTTTGATAAGCATTCGGCCGTGTATGCGACGTCGTTTGTCGTCGCATAAATAAGGTGCATCTTTTTATTCCTTCAGCAATATGCTTTTCCACGGTTTTTTCGCTTATCTCTAATTCTTGGGCAATCTCTTTAAGAGAGTAGCCATACACTTTCTTCAATACAAATGCGCGCCTGCATTGCTTGGGAAGGGCGCGCACTGCGTCACAAAACAACTTAAACTCTTGCTGGGTGGCGTTGTTGTGAAATGTTTCATCTTCAACACCGCTAATTGCGCTTTCCAGTGCTGCCGCAACCTCTACGCTGTCGTCTACCATGCGTGTTTCTGCACGCTTCAAGTGATCGTAGGCCAAGTTTTTTGCGGTTTTAAACAAAAACGACTTGGGCTCTTTAATATGCTCGGTAGATTTCGCCTGACACAAGCGAACATACGTATCCTGCAGTATGTCATCCACTTCTTTAGGCGGCACAAGGCGCGACAGCATTTTGGCCATCGAGCCGCGCGCCGACATATAGGCATTATGTATGGCTGTTTCTATGGGCATATTGTTATTTTTTATCGTTGTTACTTACTAAGACGACAGCCACGCTATTTTCCCCCAGTATTTTCAACATTATCGCTCAAAAATTAAATTTGTTAATGGGTTGTATATAATGCGACGCTAGTTTAAAACAACACCAACAATAACGTGTAGGGTGACGCATACGCATCACACACTCTAATAATCAATAATAACAATAGCGTAAAACCGAATATGCCTGTGGCAAGTGAACCATTCGACACAATAATCATGCTGCCTTTTAAGCCTAAAGCTTTAACGGTTGCACTGTGCATGATGTCGTTCGGCGCAAGTCACACTGTTATTGCGCAGTCAGTGCTGCCCCACCAACAAGCAGAAGTGATTACACAGAATACATCGCCGGTCTCCGCAATAGATTTCGCTATTCCTGCACAAAGTGCAGACGAGGCAATCATCGCATTTGCCAATCAAGCCGAGCTGACCGTAGTCTTTCCCTTCAATAAAGTCAGGCATATTTTTGCAAATGAAGTAAGTGGTAACTATACCCCGCAAGTAGCAATAGAAAAGCTTTTGGCTGGTACAGGCCTGAGTGCTGATATTGTCGATAACACCCGAATAAAAATAGTGCCTGCTAGCGATAGTGATGAAAACAATCACTTGCTTGGTCGTCTTTTTAACGCCATTACCGCACAAGACGATAGCTTGGTGACCGTACCGGATGAGCAAGGTAGTTACGACATTGAATACATTGAAGTAAGGGGCTTGCGAGCGCGTGTTGCTCAATCGGTGGGGATTAAACGCAACGCGAACGTCATCATTGATACTATTCAGTCGGTGGATATGGGCAAGTTTCCCGATCAAAACCTCGCAGAAGCGCTGCAGCGTGTGTCTGGCGTATCTATCGACCGCGCAGAAGGTGAAGGCCAACTTGTTACAGTGAGGGGGTTTGGGCCGGAATTTAATCGGGTGTTATTAAACGGCAGGCCTATGGCAACCGATAAGCTCGGGCGCGAATTCAGCTTTGATACGCTGGCCTCTGAGATTGTCAGTAGTGTAACCGTGCACAAACAAAGCCAGGCGACTATGCAGTCAGGTGGCATCGGCGCTACGATCGATGTTCACACCGCTAAACCTCTTTCTTTCAAGGGGATGCGGGCGGCTGGCAGCATTAAAATGCAGTACGATACTAACTCGCAACAATATGCGCCTTCTACCTCTGCTATGTTCAGCAACACTTATTTGAACAACTCGTTTGGCATTCTAGCCTCTTTTACTCAACACAAGCGTCAAGCGCGACTAGAAGAAGCGCAAATTGATGGTTGGTTGGTAAATACTAACGTACCTGAAAGTGAGCTTTCTGATGACGTTTCTACGCTATATGTGCCCAGGAATTACGATCAAAGAGTGCGCTTTGACGATAGAACACGTACGGGGTCTGCGCTCGTTTTACAATATCGACCTAACAACAAGCTAGAGCTTACGGCTGATTATCTGGGGTCAACATTTGATGTTGAAACCTCGGCAACCTCAATGGGACATTGGTTTACATCGAGTAACCTTGAAGATGTTACGGTGGATGAAAACGGCACGGCGGTGGCTTTTTCACAAAATAGCGGGCATGCCACCGACTTTCACGCGCGCACATTTAACCGTTCATCGACCTTGAGAAGCTTCGGTTTTGCAGCGAACTACATCGCAAGCGATAGCGTAATTGTTGATGCTGATCTGTCTTACTCAATGGCTAATGTCGATGACAATAACGGAGAGGGTAATTCTCTCTCGCTTATCGGCTATTTAAATCGCTCTTCATTTGACCATACTCAATCAAACATATTGCCGGCTATATCGGGCTTTGAACAAGCCAACCCTCGTCAAGTTAACGCTTTGGGTGAGCCTGTGGGGGTATCCCATTACTTAGACCCAGCTAACGGCCGTTCCCACGTTATGCTACGCAGAGGATGGAGTGTTGACGACGATATAGGGCAAGCAAAAATCAATGTAAGCATGCTTGGGGATGAAAACTGGTTTAGCAAAATTGACGTTGGTGGAGCATTAACTCAGCGCGAAAAAGCCAACGAAAGAAGAGACAACGAAGCAGACGCAAGGCACTGCAGTTTTTGCGGCTATTTTGATGCACCAGATATTCCCGATAGCTTCCAAACCATATTTGACGCAGGCGACGATTTTCTAGGCTCAATTAGTGGGCATGAGAACATACCTCATCAGTGGCTGCGCCACGACGGTGATACATTATTCCGTTACTTAGAAAACGCTGGGGATGTCAGTCTAGCCGCTGAAACACGGGGAAGCTCTTTCGCTGTTAAAGAAACAGTGTATGCGGGGTATATTCAAACCGCTATTGAGAAGGACTACGCGCCTTGGTTTATCGATGTGCATGCAGGGCTACGTGCTGAGTACACTGACGTAAAGGTAAGCGGTGTCGATGAGCAGTTATCGGCGTTAGTTATTTTAGACCAAACCGAACTGGGGCAAGAGTTTGGCGCCTCGGTAAATATTGATAAATCGTCAAGCTACACCAATCTTTTACCCAGCGTGAGCGTTAAAGCCAGCTGGTTAGATAGTTGGGTATTTCGCGCGGCTTATAATCACAGTATCACCCGCCCAACCTTAGAACAGATGGCACCAGGTGTAACTTACACCACCACGCGACAAGGTGGCGACCTGCGGGCGCGTATCGGAAACGCACAGCTATTGCCCTTTGAGGCAAAAAACATTGATTTGGCCATTGAGCATTACTACCAGGAAAATAGCTATATATCGGCAGGTTACTTTAGAAAAACGGTAGATAATTTCATTGTTAATGAAAGCAGTACACAAACCTTTAATAACGTGACTGACCCTAGCACCGGCACAGATCCAAACGCGGTTGATGATGCTGATGCATTAGCGCAGTTTTCCGTAATATCTCCTAGCAACGGTGAGTCTGCAACGGTTGAAGGGGTAGAGGTAGCAGTACAGCATTTGTTTGGCGAGTCAGGGTGGGGAATTCAGGCCAATGCGAGCTTTGTAGACAGCAACGCTGAATTAGACACCGCCAATATCCGTTCAACCTTCGCACTTACAGGGTTGTCGGGTGCCAAAAACATGGTGCTGTTTTATGAAAAAAACGCGCTGCAATGGCGGGTGGCCTGGAACCAGCGAGAAGGGTTCTTGCAATCGCTGAACCAAACCCAAAGCACCGAGCCTACCTTTGTTAGCCCCTACAAGCAGTGGGATATGAGCCTTTCATACCAGTTCAGCCCAAGGGTTTCTGTATTTTTTGAAGGTATCAATATTACTAACGAAACCGTGCATAAGCGCGGCCGATTCAGCAATCATCTCTTGCTTGTGCAAGACGCGGGGGCGCGCTACGCCTTAGGTGTAAACATCACGTATTAGTATTCGGTCACACGCAATTTGCAAGCGCCTAGCATTTATGTTCCTTGTGTATTCTTCTCCAGTGTTTCTATTTCTTTCCACAGTTTTTCTGATTGGGCGGTAAGCAATGAATAAGTCTTTATGTCACCGTTTCTTTGCGCGTGCATGGCTTTTTCAAGAAGGGCGTCATACTGCTTCCGCATCTTTTTGGTTGGATTGCTTTTAAAAAGTCCAAACATAGTGAAAGTCCTAAAAAGAGAGATAGCGAGAAAACGTTTGAACAGGAACTTTCGATCACCCATTTTCGTGAACAAACTTTCATAAACATTCATGGGAGAATACTTGAGTGAATGGCAGGCCACTTGGCTAAGTTGAGCTAAGTATGGCCTGCACTTTGGTTACATTAGAACTGGTAAGTGACGTAGGCACTAATACTTCTGCCTGGCTCTGAGTAGCGCTGGTATCCATTACCGCTCACACCGCCAAAGAAACCACCAGTACCGTCTCTTACGCTATTAAGTACTTCCCAGCGGTAATACTCTTTGTCTGTAAGGTTGTAGATCGCCGTGGTAAAGCGCAGGTTTTCAGTAATGTCGTAGTAGGCGAGCAGGTCGAAAACAGCATAGCCTGCAGGCGTATGCGATGGACCTGCACCGTTGTTTAACGAGGTGTAGCTAAGTTGAGTACTTTCTTCTACCCCTTTACTCAAAATTGCGACAAGTTCTGCGCCCCAATCACCTTCATCAGATACGTAGCCTAGTCCAACTGTTGCGGTATCTGGCGATACGGTTTCTAAGTCGTCCCCCGCATTGTTAAAAGCAGACGCGGTGTCGTAGGTACCGTCCAATGCTGTATAAGCAAAACGACCCGCAATGTTATCTGTAAAATTGTAATTAGCAGTAACTTCAAAACCGTCAACAGTCAGTTCGCCCGTATTTTGTGGCTGCGTGAATACATCATCAGTATTGACTACGGTTTCACAACCGAAGCGACCGCACTGCACGGTAGTTACTTCAGTGCCATAAGGCGTTGAATAAGTCTCGTCTTGAATCATGTTAGTGTATTCAGTTCTAAACACCGACACGCTGACATTTCCGTTCTCGAAATCACCAATATAGGTGAGTTCAAAGTTAGTCGATTCTTGAGCATCGAGTTCACTGTTGGCAATACGATCAAGGTCAATAAACGTGTTACCAGTTATGATATCGGTGACTTCATCGCCTGAGTTTGTACCAAAATACAAGCTTTGGAGCGTAGGCGCTTGGTAGCCCTGAGCAATTCGGGCATTTATAGAGTGGCCTTTTACGAATTCGTAGGTAGCACCAATCTCTCCTACCACCGCACTAAATTCGCTGTCTGTGATACTTAATCCTGTGGGATCTGAAAATGTGCTGTCTACAGTAGGCGTATATTCCGTAGAATCGTAGCGAAGTCCAACGTTTACGCTTAATTGCTCGCTAAGTTCAACCGTGTCAGCTAGGTAGGCTGTAATTAACGTTTTTTCGGTTTCTGGAACAAAGCTTTGGTCGCGAATAGGGTAGCCGTCTAATATAGGCGAGTCCGCGGTTTGTCCAGCGAACCTGCGGTCGAACATCACCGCTTCTGCGTCCACCTGTTGATAACTAAAGCCATAAATAATCTCATGGTTAAATTCTCCGGTGATTGATTTGGCTAAATCAACATTGAAACTCAATGAGTCCTGGCTGAAATTGCGGTCCTCGGTACGCAATATAGCGTCGCCGTCTGCACTGCCGTAAAGAAAGCTGGTTACACCCGATGAAAACAGCTCTTGATAGTTCAATGTCACATCTATGCTGTCAGCAAACGCTAGGCCTAGGTTTTCGTTGTTAAAGAAAAGCCCAATTCGCTCGCGGTTATTTTCATCCGCTGAGGTGAAGTCAAAATAAGAGTCACTTTGGCGAGAAAGAGGTACGCCGTTCGTTTCTCTGTCCGTTTTTTCGTAAACAAAGCCTAGTTGCTGGTGCTCGGAAAAGTTATAAGCAAGTTTAAGTAAAACTGCATCGACTTGATTATCCATCGGGTCAGCCTGACCACGTGCTGAGCCAGAGATATTCTCACCATGGCTGTGGGCTTCTGTTTCACTACTGTCGCGCATTGTGTATTGCAATAGCGAGTCGAAGTTACCCGTTCTGTTAGCGACGGTGCCGTGTACTAGCCATTCGTCAGAGCGTGCATCAAAACCGGTTTTCAATTTAACGCCTGTGGCATCGCCTGTGGCAGGTAAAAAGTCGCTCGCTTCATTGGTCACGTAGGTAACTGAGCCAGCAAGGGAGCCTGGTCCTTGCGCGACAGCGCTTGGGCCTTTAGTGATATTGACGGCTTTTACGTGTTCCAATTCAATTTCGCCGCGGCTCGATCCATACATTCCATAAGCGGCGAATGAGCTTGGGTTTAGCGTTTCGCCTTGACCGACGCCATCTACAGTTACTGCTACGGCGTCTCCTTCCAAGCCGCGAATGTTGAAGCCATCGTTACCGAAACGGTTACCCGTATCATTAGTTTGTACTCCTGGGATATAGCGAGCGGTATCTTCAATATTTGTAATTGAGCGCTTTGACAGAGTTTGTGCATCCAGCACGGTTTCGACAGTCGTTGTCAGGGTTTCTTCACTTTTGGCCTTTGTAACTGCCAATTCTGATTGTTGAGCTAGGGCAGGAAGTGTTAGCGCACAGCCAAGCGAAATAGCTACCGTTGAGCGTTTAAATTTCATTGTTCTTTTCCAATTTTTAATAAAAGTGCAAATAATTAGTATTTCGTATCAACGCTAAGCCTCCTGTTTGCGTCGGTTGATATCATTTTTATTTTTCTTAAATCGCGCCTGTCAAAGCGATTTCTTGACACTTCGTGCGTCAAAAATCGATCGTAATACTATTGATAACTATTATCATTTGCAATAGTATGATTTCACTTTTACACAACTAGAAAATAAAAAACCATGAAAAAACACACGCTCATCAGTTTACCCTTGCTTATTGCAAGCTGCTTCAGTGGCGCTGCTCTAGCCCACGTGGCTTACCTAAAACCGCTTCAGTTTGAACCGGTTAGAGGCGGTAAAGTCACGCTAGATGCATCTTTTGCAGAACAATTTTTTGTACCAGAAGCGGCAATTACGAATGCATCGTTTGAAGTGGTAACCCCTAGCGGCAAGCTAGTGAGTGTGGAGAAGGTTGTCGATCTGTCTACCCGTAATGTTCTTGAGCACACTTTAGAGGAAGAAGGGACTTACCAGTTTTCAACCGGAAAACGCATGGGGGCAATTTTTCGCGTGTATGAAAAGGACGGTGAGCGTGGCTCTATGCGAGGTAATGAAAAGCCTCTACCTGAAGGTGCGATATTAAAAGAGCACTTTCAATCAGTTACGTTTGCAACAACGTACGTAACGAAGAAAGGGCCAAGTGAACAGGCGTTAGCGCCAAGAAACGACGGCTTAGAGATCGTGGCAATTAATCACCCTAACAGTTTGTTTGCCAACGAGAGTTTTAATTTCAAAGTTCTGTTTAACGGTAAGCCTGTTACCGATCATGAAATCTCGGTGTACCAAGGAAAAGATCAGTTCGCCGAAGAATCTGATGTAGAAAAATTAACGACAAATGCCAATGGGCAAGCGTCATTTACTCCTTCAGCACAAGATGTCTATTTGATGCAAGTAAGACTGCGTACCGACGCGCCTGATGGTGCAGACGTGCCCACTTATAGCTACACCACCACACTATCATTCGAAGCCTATTAATCATTGAGGGTACAAGGAGATAATTATGTTTAAAACAGTAAGTTTAGCCGTTGTATCTGCGCTTTGTATTAGCGCTTCGGCAGTAGCTGCACCACATAGCGCCAGCGGCATTATATTGACCTATGACTTAAATAAAGACGAGTCACTTCCATTAGAAGAGTTCGTTGATGCCAGACGCGCTCGCTTCAATGCGTCTGATACCAACAAAGACGGTGTACTTGATGAAAGTGAATATGTTTATGAGTGGGAAGGCAAAGTAGAAAAACGGTTAGCTGAAGACAGAAAAGCATCGGTAAAACAAACTCACATACGTTTCCATGCTGTTGACAGCAACGATGACGAGTTTATTACTATTGATGAAGTAAACGCGGCGGGTGAGCGAAGTTTCTCACGTATGGACAGTGATAATGATGGTGTAGTTGCACTGGGCGACCCTGAACCAGCGCCCCGTCGCTCGGCGTCACAAGAAAAAGATGACAAACCTGAGCTAGTACAGCGCCCTATGTTGCGCATGCCGACCAGCCACAATATTGAAGGCTTTGTCACCTTATACGACCAAAACGGTGACGAAAAGGTAACAAAAGAAGAGTTTCACGCCGTTCGCAAAGCGCAATTCCAGCGTACAGACGAAAACAGTGATGACAAGCTTACAGAGCAAGAATACGTGCTTGAGTTTGAAGACAGGCTGGATGCACAGATCGAGAAGACCCATGAAGGGCAAATTAAACAAACTTACGTTCGCTTTGAAGTTCTTGATACAGACGAGAATGGCAAAATGACATTTTCAGAGTACATGGTGTCTGGGTTTAATGCCTTTCATCGCTACGACACTAATGGTGATGGCTACTTAACGTTAGCTGATCCAGCGCCTGCGCCACGTCAGCAGGAGCAAAGTGACACCACCACTGCACAAGTCAGCGAATAATGGTTGGGCGTTTCCTTTTATATCTGGCGGTATTTACCGCCAGCTATGCTGTTAAGGCCGAGTTGTATGTGTTTCCTGCACCATCACCAGAAGCAATCTCCCACACGCTTAACACAGAAATAACCCTGTACGAAGAGCAGACACTTAGCGCCATTGAGCAAAAGAATATTGATCTACTGATTAAAGACACCTATCAAACGTTAGATAAATCAAACGCAACGAGTGCGCTTAGCGAAATTAATAAACGTTACGAAGGTACACTTCCGGCGTGGCTGTACAGTGCCATTAAGCGGTGCGAGGATTGGTTTAATCGGACTGAAGGTAACATAAGCTGCCGCAACGGTGCGCTTTATGACTATTGGGCCGAATATGTTCAAGGTAAGCATGACCTTTCGCGTCGCGAAGTGAGACGTCTTGCTCGTGTGGCGCGCATTGCTGAGGTCAATTTTGATGACGATAACAGCGTGGCGTTTGCGTCACCTATCCAGTGGGATTTATCCGAGTTCACAGCTTCTCTTGCCGTAGATCGCATTGCTCACTACCTGACATCAATTAATATTCGTTCTTACCACATTAGCGCGCAAGGGCTAGAAACCCACGCGTCGAACCAAGGTTTTAGTTGGCAGGGGACCGTGGCGCAAGAGGCTGTAATTCAAAATGGCCGCGCAAGGGACGCTGTTAGTAATCCAAGCACCATCGCATACATCAGGCCGTGGCAACGCCCAGTACTTTCTACTTCAAAGCTGGCGCCTTTAGAAAAGGGCGTGTTAAGCCACAGTGACGGTTGGCCTAGCGCCAAGTTTCAAGCCATATCAGTGGCGGATAACGCATTTGAAGCCATGTTGTTAGCACACTTTTCGGCAACCAAAACAGCGCAGCAAGCCATGGAGTTAGTTAACGCGAACCCATCACTAGCGCTGAAGTTAATTGATGAAAATGGCAGGGTATTTACCAGCAACACCTATACAGCTCGCACGTCGGGTAAAAACAAGACTGAAAAAAATGGCTACGCCATCTCAATTGATATCACCTTACCGCTATTTGACATTGCAGATTATCGCGGTCCTTTCGTAAGCGTGTGGATAAGCGACGAAAAGAACCGGCTAGTAAAAAGCTTGGCGCTTCGCGGCACCAGTGAAAGATGGCTAGGCGAGCTGCGCACATGGTGGCGAAGAGTGGGTCGGAAAAATGAAGGTTTAGTCGATGGGTTTGCCGGGGCTACAAAGAAAAACGCACCCTTGCACATAGAGTGGGATGGATTGGATGATTTTGGAAAAAGCGCAAACTCGTCGTCGTTAATTCTTCACGTTGAAGTGGCCAGAGAACACGGCGGTCGAAGCTATGAGAAAATTCCATTTACCTTTGATAGCCTGACTTCACCAATAACCGTAACGGGCACGGATGAAATCGCGTCTATTACACTCTCACTAATGAATTAGTCGTCAATCTTAAAATTGCAGTAACGAGCACTACCAAAGGCAGCTATCGCAAATCGCTATCTGAAGTTTTCATAGCCCTCATTATTAGGGCTGAGCGTTTTACCCTTTAAACGTGATACTGGCGTTTGCGGTTAGCCTGCCTTCTTTCACATCAGCATAATCCGAAATATCGTTAGGTAAACAGCCGCTGTGCAGCAAGTTGGCTGGATACAACACAGCGCGATTAAACATAGGCTCAATACGGGCGATTTGGGTGAACATGGCGGTATCACCGTTTATGTACGCTTTAGGTGGTAACCCTACGCTGGTGGCTTGACGTTTTAAGGTTTTAAAATAGCCTTCGTATTGCGCGGCATTAACCCGCTCTAACCCCGTATCAATATGTCGATAGAATGCAGTACCGCCCAAAGGCGCGCTAAACAGATAGTGCACCAATGCCCATTCATTATCCTTTTGCGTATCGATGTGCGGAATACATTGAATGGGCGATAAACTTTTCGGCGCTTGATTGGCTATGGAAAGTTGCACTAGGGGTATTTGAAGCGGCTTTTCCACGCCAAAATCTTGTAGCCCATTATGCGAAGCAAGTTGGCTAAACAACAACGGAAGCGAGGTATGTAGGTGTTTGACATACTCCTGGGGCGGGTGACTTCTCACCCCCGGATAAAAGTCGCCATCTTGTTTTGTAAATGGGTGGTGTTGAGCAATTGTTTCTACCAAACTCAGCGGGTCTGGTATGAAACCATCGATAACAACAATCGGTGTGGCTTGCTCACCAACCTTAATCAATTCGTAGTTTGAAACCATGCGTCTGCGTTTTTATTCGCCTTGTTCTTTTTGTCGATAAGGGCATAGATTTGTGCGTTTGACGCTATGAGCGTGTAAATGCTTTGCAGCATGTGTTGTGCATGCAAATCAGCAATCGCGTCAGCACTAAGCGCCGCTAGCTTATCTTCATCAATGGTATATAACCCTGTTATAGACGTTTTGCTTTCGTTTTCAAAGGTAATATCTAGGGTGAATGGTGTGATAAGGTTGTGCTGTTGCAGCGCGGCAATAAAACGTTGATTTTGCGTTTCACCGTCAAGTAGCTGAGCAAGGATCTGCTGCTTTTCTAACAGGTAGTTACTGGGCTCTCCCGTGTTATCAAAAAGCGGTGTGCCTTTTTCTTCGCTTACTGAAGCGTTATCCATATCAATGCACAGCACCCGGTTGCTGCTGTCAGCGCTTTGCGCTTCCGTTCCTACATAAAAAGGCAGGCGTTCAAACTGTGCGGGAATATAAACCGCATCCCATTCACCTTGTTGCCAAAATAGGTTTTCTTTTTCTTCAAAACCTAATAAGGCAGATAAGCCAAATTGTCCTGAGTCGTCAAACTTGGTGATCACCACGGGATAATGTACCACTAGCTTGTTTAGCTCAGAGACCACCACAGGAACAAGGTGCTGATTGGCACTGAGTGACAATGCATCGTCGGTTACTTTCAAATCTGCATGTTGTTTATTATTAATGGCAACCATGTGAGTCATACGTAGGCCCTGCTTATTGATTTACGTTAAACGGCCTGCAGGCCGAATTGGTGAATTTTATTAATAAGTTCGCGATGTTTAGGCAGTTTCTCCACCGCCATGCCGCGAGCTTTTCTGTTCTGCATCAACTGTTGCTTAGCAAAGTCGGCGTTCACCCATTGCTGATGTGCGCCTAAATCTGAGGTAAACCCCATACCGTACAGGACATACTGATAGCTTGCCGCGGGGAATACCTCGTTGTTGCTGGTAAAGTCTTTGTCACTAGGTGGGTGGTATTGCCACAGTGCGAGTAATTCTTTTAATGAATCCGGAATAGTATGACTATCGCGATTGTCCCGCCAAAATGCGCTGTCTTCTCGCTTACTCAACATGTAATGCAGCTTTAAGAAGTCGATAATTCGCTGCCAACGGTAAGAAAAGGTGTCATTAAAGCGCTTCGCCACAATATCCATTACGGCTCGATTTGCTGGCAACTGTTCGGCGATCATTGAGGCAGACAGCTCCACCAGTACAAGCGCTGAGGCTTCTAACGGCTCTAGAAAGCCCGCCGCTAGCCCAACAGCCACGCAGTTATTTTGCCAAAAGCGCTGCCTGTGTCCGCTTTGAATAGTAATGTCTTTTACGTTTATCCCATCTATGCCGTTTAACGTGCTGGTTTGGCGAACGTATGTGTCTAAGCGAGCATAGGCGTCATCTTTACTCTGATGCCTACTGGAATAGACGTGGCCTACACCTCGGCGTGACTGCAAACCGATATCCCAAATCCAACCGGCGTCTTGTGCGGTGGAGATAGTGTGGGATGCAATAGGACTTTGCGGGGTGTCATAAGGCACGTGTACTGCTAATGCTCGGTCGATAAAAAGTACATCGTCACAGGGAATAAACGGCACCTTGTAGTGTTCGCCGAGCAGCATAGATTTAAAGCCGGTACAGTCAACAAAGAGGTCGCCTTCTACTGTTACCCCTTGCTCGGTATGAAGGGCTTTGATATCGCCGTTATTGCTGCTTTCGACGCGGTTAACGTCGGCCAGCACATGGTGTACACCTAGTTTTTCAGTGCAGTGTTTGGTTAAAAAGGCGGTAAATTTTCCTGCATCTAGGTGATAAGCATAGTTAGCGGTGCCTGCAAACTCTGCGTGGCGTATGCTTTTAGGTGCACAACCTGCTTCGCATATCGCTTCCTGAACACATACTGCATGGGAAAAAGACTCGTTTAATTCTGGTGCTACAGTCTGCCAGTAAGGACCTAAATTTGTTTGCGAAAACCCTTGGGGCAGCATGAGAGGGTGGTAGTAAAAATCGTGCTCTTCACCAGTGGTCCACTTAGCAAACTTTGCTCCTTGCTTGAATGTGGCGTCGCATTCTTTGATGAAAGTGGTTTCGCTAATACCCAATGCAATTAGTGTTGAGCGCATGGTTGGCCAGGTGCCTTCGCCCACGCCAATAATAGGCACATTGGGGCTTTCTATTAAGGTTACTTTAATGTCTTTGCGGGTAGCGCATTGATGTTGCGCTGCAATACGACCAGCCGTTAGCCACCCTGCGCTACCGCCACCAACTACTACAATGTGCGTTATGGGAGTTGCTGTTGTCATACTGATTTCCTGAATAAAAACTGTGGCTACCAAATGGTAGCCACGAATGTGGGACCAACAAATGTCGGCCCCAATTACGCGAAACTAAAAGTTTCCGCGCACACCGAAGGCCCAACGTCTGCCGCTGTCTTCAACCAACAGCAAGTGATTAGAGAAGCGACCGCGTTTATGTACAAACTCTTCTGTAAGGTTAATACCTTCAAAGAAGATTTCTACATTGTCTGTCACGCTGTAGCTACCGCTAATGTCAAGCTGTTGATAAGACTCAACAATGGTTGGGCCGTCACCCTGCCCTTGTGTTAACGACTGAACAAACTCATCACGCCAGTTATAGGCAAGGCGAATTTGATAATCGTCAGTTTCATAAAATGCCACCAAGTTGTAAGAATCACTTAACCCGGTTAGTGCAAATACCTGATTAATATCGAATGGATCGAGTTCGGCGTCACTGTCAACGATAGTTCCGTTGGCAAGCACCCCAAAGCCATTATCGAAAGTGTGCTGAAGCGCAAGCTCGAAGCCGTCTACCGTTGCGTCTTCACCGTTATTTGGCAGAGTATTGGTAAACACAGCAACGTCGTCACCCGCATCTGGCGCGCTAGCGTTAGTGCCTGTAGAAGGGTCGGTTAGCAAGCTGCCGTCAGCAAGCTCGAAGGTTTTGTCTTCTTGGCTATTAACAATAAAGTTCGATACCAACTTTCTGAAGTAACCAATTGATGCATAACTTGCTTCGTCATAGTAATACTCTAGTGACAAGTCCAAGTTGTCCGATTTGAATGGCTCTAGTGCAGGGTTACCACTGGTAGACGTTAAGTCACCACCTTGGCGGGTGGTTGTAATTACTGTCACCGGTGACATGCTGTTAAGCGTAGGGCGAGTAATAGTTGAACTCGCCGCAAAGCGCGCAATTAAGTCGTCGGTAATTTCCAAACGTACGCTGAAGTTTGGCAATAGCACGTCGTAATCAGACTCAGTGGCAATACTTTGCGCATCGCCAAAACCAGCCAGCATTTCGGTTTGATCCAGAATCGTTAAGCCCGTTATTGGCGCTTGCGTTCCGTTAACCGTCACATCCGTCATTTCATAACGCACACCAGCGGTTGCGCTTAAGAACATGTCTGCAACTTCGCCTTCAAAGTCGAATTCCATATAGGTAGAGATAATATCTTCTTCAACTTCAAAGCTGTTATTACGACGCACCGCATCAAAACTAATCGACTCACCATTTACGCTTTGATAATAAGATTCTAAAAACGCAAAGTTGGCTTCGCCATCATGGGCAAGCCAAGAGGTGGGCATGCGACCGCTACCACTTACGTCAGAAAGAAAATCGCTGCCTGCGTCAAAAACGTATTGGCTGCCTGCTGGGATCTCAGGTAAGTCTGGGTAACCACAGTAAGTACAGTGAATACCTACACCTTCATTGTCCCAACGGGTAAGTGATTTGGTTTCGGTGCTGTACTGTGCGCCAAAGCGAATTTCAGTTAGGCCGCTGCCATCTGTTACGTATTCGCCGTCAAAGCGCAGCTGGCTCACTTCATCTTCTACCGCCCAGCCTCGACGCAGCATTACGTGAGCTCGGCTGTTCGCTTCATCAAGATGATTGCTAACACCATCAGGTGTCAGTGCAGGGTTATATATAGGGAAGCCGTCAGGACCCGTAACAATCGCGCCATCTAGTTCTTGTTGTCCGCTATAAATATTGTCATTAGGCGAAGCGAACATGCTGGCAACTGGTAAAATGTTGTCATCTACTTGGAATCGTACGCGGTTGGCATAACCAATAAGTGAAAGCTGATCGCCGCCACCATTATTGGCTTCGCGTTCGGCTTCTGAATGACTTAAATCAAACGATAAATTCAGATTATCAGAGTACTGGTAATCAAAGTTAAGGCCTATGGCATAGGTATCAGTTAAACGGTCGAACGTTTTGGCGTGCATATCGGTCGCCAAACCTACCTCTTGGTATAAATCGACAATAGTACCGTTTGCATCAACCGTTGGGCTGCGGCGATTGCCGTTTTCATCAAACAGGCTGCCGTCATCACCTACACCCTGAATGTTAGGCGCGGTAAACCAGTGGCCGTATGACGTTGCTTCAGACTCTACGTCAAAATCTGAATACAATGCGTCAGCGGTTACTACCAGTTTGTCGTTAGGCGCATATTGAAATACAAGATTAGCGTTAGTACGCGTACGCTCTTCAAAGGTCACTTTGTGATCGTAGTTTCGCGGTGAAAATACATTGCCTGTCCAAGCGTCGCCTGACTGCGTAACAGGGTTTGGCACGCCAACGTTCTCTAGCCAACCGTCCATCTGAGCCTGGTTAAGGCGAGTCTCACGCTCTTGGTGTGAAACGGCAAGTAATACACCGAAGGTGTCGTCATTGAACGTGTTGCTAATAAGGCCAGAAAATTGCGGCGTAGTTTCTTCGCTATTTTCGTCGTACACGCCTTTTACCGAGCCCGCCATTTTAAAACCGTTTAATGCGAACGGGCGCGCGGTATTAATATTAATGGTAGAGCCTACACCACCAGACTGCATTGTGGCCGTTGACGTTTTATGCACATCAAGGCTGCTTACTAACTCAGAAGCAATCGTGTCGAAACTGAACGCACGCGAATCGTTTTCAGACGCCATTTGACGGCCATTTACCAACACGGTGTTAAACTGTGGTCCAAAACCACGTACGGTAATTAGCTGGCCTTCACCGCCTGAACGGTCGATAGATACGCCGGTAATACGCTGTAGTGATTCAGCTAAGTTGGTATCGGGAAAATCACCGATGTCTTCTGCGCTAATGGCGTCGACTACGCCAGCAGAGCTGCGTTTAACATCCATCGATTTTGCAACCGATGAGCGGATACCACTTACCTCAATCACTTCTACGTCTTTATTGGGTTGCGCGTCTTGGGCAAATGCACTATTCGCAGAAATAGCCGACGCTAAAACTGCTGCCACTGAGCATGCAAGCTTGGTTTTCCTATACATGATGGTGTGTGTCCTAATCGTTAATTTTAATGCGCCTTATGGTGTGCACCCCACTTGGCTTTCTCTCACAGCATTTCGCTGTTAATTCATCAAGACGACACGGTTTGTAAAATCCCCCAAATTTATTTAACAATTTTTTAAATTAATTGAGTCACCTTATTTAAAAGGCGTGATTTCTTCGACATCGATTAGCGTAATCCACCTTTACGTGTGTTTAAAAAATGCACAATTATTGATGTATTCACAGAATAAATGCTTCTTTATCTACTTCATTTATCACCTGTATGCCATTTCTATATAAATATTAGTTATGACTCGTAAGTAAATGATACTAGTGATGTATGCCCATATAGCGTAGCTTTGCCGCAGTTTCGCTTGAAAAATAAGCGGAATAAGGGGTGCTATTCGAAGCAAAATAAATACAGAAATTGCCTGTTCTGTTTTTGATTTAGCTAGAGAATGCTAGGCATAAGTGAATAAAATGGCTTAGTACTGTTTAAAGGGTGTCATTCTCGGATAGCCGGAATGTGAGGAGAAGCGTGTGAAAATCATAATATTAAATGAGTCAAAAGCGCCAGATCCGCTAAATAATGTGGAGAAGCGATGTGCGGCTACACCTAGTAGTGCACAGCGTCTGGTGAAAAAAGGGGCGACCTTACTGCTTGAAGCAGGAGCAGGCGTACACTCAGGGTATTCAGATAAAGAATACAAAGATGTAGGCGTAACTGTCATCGATGATGTGAATGATGCATTATCAACAGCAGATATGCTCGTGGCGGTGAACAAACCCACCGATGCACAGCTAGCGTTGATGAAAAAAGGGGCCATTGTGGTAGGCCATCTCGACCCTTTCTTTCAGCAATCGCTTGTTGAGTCTATTGCAGAAAAGGGGCTAACCGCTATTTCTGTAGAGATGATCCCTCGTTCTTCTCGTGCACAAAAAATGGACGCATTGAGCTCGCAAGCGAGTCTTGCGGGTTACGTAATGGTGATGCAGGCGGCGAATCAGTTGCCATCAATATTACCTATGATGATGACTCCGTCAGGAACAATAAAACCAGCAAAGGTATTTATTATTGGAGCTGGCGTAGCGGGTCTTCAAGCTATAGCAACCGCGAAACGCTTAGGCGCAAACGTACTTGCTTATGACACCCGCCCTGTGGTGGCTGAGCAAGTAGAATCGCTAGGTGGCAAATTCCTTAAGATCGACATTGGGGAAACAGGCCAAACGAAGGACGGTTATGCAAAAGAACTGACCGATGAACAAAAAGCGAAGCAGCAAGAAGCGCAACGCGACGCGATTGCCGACTCTGACATTGTTATTACGACAGCGCAGTTATTTGGTCGCAAACCACCAGTGCTCATATCAAAAGATACATTAGCACTTATGAAGCAGGGCAGTGTGGTAGTAGATATGGCTGCAACATCAGGTGGTAATGTTGAAGGCTCGGTTGCTGGCGAAACCGTTGAAGTTAACGGTGTTAAGGTAATCGGTAACGGAAACTGGAGCCAGTATGTGGCTAAAGCCGCCACCGACATGTACGCCAATAACATCTACAACCTTGTCGATGAATTCTTTAATGATGAAACCAAAACCTTTGGGCTGAATCTAGAAGATGACATTTTGGCCGGCTGTGTTATTACCCACGACGGTTACATTACCAACGACATGCTTATCAACGCATATAAAGGAGCCTAATCATGGAAATCATTTACTTACTTTTCATCGTGTTACTGGCTGCTTTTTTAGGTTTTGAGCTAATTCGAAAAGTGCCTGCAACCTTACATACACCCTTAATGTCAGGCTCTAACGCGATATCGGGTATTACGCTAGTGGGTGCATTGGTTGCCTCTGGCAGCGACAACAATTTGCTAACGACCATTCTTGGTACCGCAGCGGTGGCGCTGGCCAGCATCAACGTGGTGGGTGGTTATCTCGTTACTGATCGCATGCTTGGCATGTTCAAGAAAAAAGATAAATAAGGAGTACGCAAGTGAGTGATATCGTAACCGTAATAAACCTTGCGTACGTAGTTGCTGCGGCACTATTTATACTAGGACTTAAGTTACTTAGCCATCCAGATACCGCGAAAAAAGGTAACTTTATTTCTGCCATTGGTATGCTGGTTGCTGTCGTCGTCACCCTGCTTGACCAGCAGATTATTAGCTATCATTACATCCTGCTAGGTTTTGTTATTGGTGGCGCCTTTGGTGCGTGGAAAGCCAAGACCGTTGAAATGACGGCAATGCCAGAAATGGTGTCGTTATTTAATGGCTTTGGTGGCGCAGCGTCATTGCTTCTGGGTTGGGCAACATTAGCCGGAATGAGCCTAATTACTCTTAAAACTGAAAGTGCGTTCACTTTTATTACCCTGTTTTTCACAATTTTAGTTGGGGGCATTACGTTCTCTGGCTCGGTGGTAGCCTGGGGTAAGTTGTCAGGAAAAATGAGCTCTAAAGCCGTTATTTTCACAGGGCTTCGCGAGCTAAGCATCTTGCATCTAATTGGCATGGTGGTGATTGGTTATTTCTTTACTACCGACCCAAGCAACCCACTTTGGATTTACTGTGCCATTGCGTTGTCACTAAGCTTTGGCTTGTGGGCGACTATTTCAATTGGTGGTGCAGATATGCCGGTGGTTATTGCGCTTTTAAATAGCTACTCAGGTGTAGCAGCGTCGGCGGCAGGTCTTGCTACAGGTAACACAATATTGATTGTTACCGGTTTACTAGTAGGCGCGTCAGGCTTAATTCTTACCAATATTATGTGTAAGGCCATGAACCGTTCATTGATGAATGTGTTGTTGTCTGGCTTTGCCAAGCCAGTCGAGGCCGGCGAAAAAATAGAAGGCGAGATTAAAGTACTGTCGGCGCAAGATGCATTTTATGTATTAGAAGCAGCGCAAGCAGTACTGGTGGTGCCTGGTTATGGTATGGCGGTTGCGCAAGCGCAGCATGCGGTACGTGAACTTCAGTCGTTGCTAGAGGAAAATGGCTGTACGGTTGACTACGCTATTCACGCTGTAGCGGGGCGTATGCCGGGCCACATGAACGTGTTATTGGCAGAAGCTGACGTGCCTTATGACCAACTATACGAGATGGATGACGTTAACCCTCGTATGGAAAACTATGACGTGGTTATTGTTATCGGTGCAAACGATGTAGTTAACCCAGCAGCCAAAGAGATGAAAGGCAGCCCTATTTACGGAATGCCAGTTATCGAAGCACATCGTGCGAAAACGGTCTTTGTACTTAAGCGTTCTGCGAATGCCGGTTTTGCCGGTGTAGACAACCCGCTGTTTTTCAAAGACAACACGCGCATGGTTCTGGGTGACGCTAAAGACACTATTAACAGCATTATTCGCGAGTTCGGAGACGACTAATACAGCGTATCTCTTTGAGACATCTTCTATAAAGGCCTGTTTAAAACACAGGCCTTTTTATTGGGTATTAAACTTAATTATAAAGTACTCAACTATAGTTGTAGTTGATGCTTATCAGCTCTAGTATGTGAATGCTATAGATGTTGAGTTAGCTATTCATATAGTCGCATAGAGATGTACGAGTAAATGTCTACGACCCCTTTTCATATTGAGCCGTTTAGAAATTGTATTTTGGTCACGCTTCGCGGTAAGTGGGATATGTCTACGAACATTCAGTACCTTGCTAAGCTTTCTGATTGCTTGAAAACCCGTAAAGGCCGACCCTTTCACTTATTTGTAGACATGCGTAGTTGGCAAATCCCCAATTCTGATACCTTCAATCAAATAAAAGCGCCCATTAAGTTAGATAGGCGAAGTCAGCTCAGCGAGACATGGCTGGAAGATGAAGCAACAGATGCTGATCACATTGCAGAGAAGTTTTTTAGCGCGCCATCAATTAAACTGGGATTTGAACTTGAACGTACTCAAAGCATCTCAGAGTTTATAACCCATTGTGAAGAAAAAACAGATAACGTTGTTATAGATTATGTTCGAACTTGGATAGGCTAAAAAAGTCCGCGTTCGATAAACAAAATTCGTCGCGACAATAGATATTTTATATCGCAACAACTATCGCGTTCAGTCTTACGTTGACTATAATACGCTGCTTATTTTCGCACTTTCTATGCTAGGTATTGGCCTAGCCCACTTACAAATAGGTGAATAAATTGTCAGATTGGAGCATCGAAGAAGCGGAGCGCGTCTATGGCGTGTCTCAATGGGGTGGCGGCTATTTTCAAATTGGTGAAAACGGCAACGTCCATATTACCCCTGTTCCTGAAGATCCTAGCATTCGAATCGACTTTAATTCGGTAATTGAAGATATCCGCAAAGAAGGCGTACAGTTTCCTGTTGTTGTGCGCTTCCACGATATTCTGCGCTCGCAAGTTGCAGGCTTGAACAAAGCATTTAGAAGCTCCATCGAAGAAGCCGAATACCAAGGCCAATACCAAGGCGTGTATCCGGTAAAAGTTAACCAAATGCGCGAAGTGGTTGAGGAAATTGTCGATGCGGGCAAGCCTTTTAACTACGGTTTAGAAGCAGGCTCAAAAGCCGAGCTTCTTACTGTACTTGCCATGAATACCAACGAAGAGTCGCTGACTATTCTAAATGGTTATAAAGACGACGAAGTTATGCGTCTAGCACTGCTAGGCAGAAAGCTGGGTCGCCGCGTTGTGGTAGTAGTTGAAAAATACACCGAGCTTCTTCTTTTGGTAAAAATAGCCAAAGAGCTGGATATCGATCCTATCATTGGTGTGCGCTCAAAAATGACGGTGAAAGGCCGTGGTAAGTGGGAAAGCTCTGGTGGTGAACGTGCGAAATTCGGTTTAACCATTACTGAGATCATTAACGCAGCCCGCTACCTTGAAGAGCAAGGCATGGCGCACTGTTTAAAGCTGCTGCATTTCCATATTGGTAGCCAATTAACAGACATTCGTGCGGTTAAAGAAGCGGTAACCGAAGGCGCGCGTATTTACGCAGACCTTCACAAAATGGGCTTCGAGCTAGATTATGTTGATGTAGGCGGTGGCCTTGGTATCGATTACGACGGCAGTAATTCAACTAATGAATCGTCGCGCAACTACAGCATGCAGGAGTATGTGGCTGACGTTGTCTATGGCATGAAGGAAATGTGCGACCTTGAAGGCGTGCCGCACCCGCATCTGGTTAGTGAAAGTGGACGTGCAATCACTGCGCACCACAGCTGTGTTATCACGGAAATTGTGGGCGAAATTAAGTCGAATGCGTCGCAAATGGATACTTCAGCAAAAGCGGGTGAACACTTCTTCCTTAAGAATATGCGCGAACTTGCAGACACGTTTGATGAACAAACGAACATGCATGAAATTTACAACGATGCGTCGCAGTATAAAGAGCAAGCGCTAGATGCATTTAAATTACGCGTGTTGTCACTTGAAGAGCTGGGCAAAATCGAAACGCTGTACTGGCAAATTATGGGTCGCTTACAGCAGTGGTATCGCAACGAAGAATATGTTCCAGAAGAGCTTCAAGAGCTAGATTACAGTTTGTCGTCTCAGTACCTTTGTAACTTCTCTGTATTCCAGTCGGCTGCTGATACATGGGCTATCGACCAGCTGCTGCCGGTAGTGCCTCTTATTCGTATGAATGAAGAGCCAACGGTCAATTGCTCGCTGGTGGATATTACCTGTGATAGCGACGGTAAAATTGATCAGTTCACTATTGGCCGTGAAATTACTGACGTACTGCCAATGCACCCACTTAAGAAAGATGAGCCGTACTATATTGGTTTGTTCTTAACGGGCGCTTATCAAGACGTTATGGGCGACATGCACAACTTGTTTGGTCGCTTAAATGAAGTGCATATATACAGCTATGATGACGATCCTGAAGACTTTTACATTGAAGAAGTGGTGAAGGGTTCATCGGTAGAAGATGTACTTAACGTTATGCAGTATAACCCGCGCGCAATGGCATCAGACGTAAAACGCATGATAGACAAGCAAGTGTGGGACGGAAAATTGAATCCTCGAGAAGGGGTTCGCTGGACTGATTTTTACGAAAACTGTTTGGCAGGTTATACCTATCTAAAACAGTAGCGTTTAATATCTGAATGAAAGTACCTAAAAGCCGATGCCGATATTACTTATCTGCGTCGGTTTTTTTCAAGTAACGCTTCCAAAACTCGGCTGTCGTTGAATTAATCATATTCGACTCTGCGTTCATCAGCATCACATAGCCAACTTTGTGTTCAGGCAAAAACGCCACGTCAGCGCGATAGCCTTTTACCCAACCCCCATGATAGTTAAGCTGTAATCCATTTAAGTCGTAAATACGCCAACCCAAACCATAGTGAGCATCGTCAATCATGCCGCGCCAACCTCTGCGGTAGGTTTCACGCTTCGTTTTCACGCGCTCTGTAGTGACATAGTCCACCATTTCATCGGATATGACCGTGGGGAACTCGCCTAGCAGCGCTTGCAGATAAATCGTCATATCTGAAATGCTAGCGTTAACGCCAGCAGCTGGAGAGAACCGATAGTAGTTGCTTTCTACCTTTCCTTCGCGCCATTTATTTCTGGCGATAGCAATATGAGGTTGAGCCCATGATTCTGATGCAAGCAATCCGCCTTTTCCAACACTGGCTGTTTTCATGCCTAGTGGTGCAAACAGATTGGCCTGAAGCTGTCGTGAGTAAGAGGTATTATTGTTGCTGAAGTAGTATTCCAGCGCACCAAAGAGTGCATTTTGATAGGTATAGCATTCACCCGGCGCACACAGTGGTTCAAGCTCGCCCAGGGATTTAAGCACGCGCTCCAGCGAGTAGTCAGCTTCAATAAGGTTGTCGTAAGCGTTGGGCATAAAGCCACTAGATTGGCCAACGATATGTTGCAGTTGCAGCGCATTCATTCCTTTGCCTTTAAAAGGAATGTCGGGTAATAAGGTGGTTATCGGCGTTTCCCAGCTAAGCTGGTTTTTTTCTACAAGTTTAGCTGACAACAACGCAGTAAAGGTTTTTGAAACAGAAGCTAGCCTGAATACTGTGTTCTCTGTAACTTTCTCTCCGCCGCGTTTGCGGGTACTTCCATATACGTAAACCCTTGGCGCTTTGCCCTGTTCATAAAACACAAACGCATAACCAGGCACGTTGTATTTTGAGGCTTCCTTTTGAACGTAACTAGCATAGTCATCAAGCCAATCCGCAAAAGCGCTTTGTGTAATGACCATTAGCATCGCTATCAGCCAAATTTTAGACAGGCGCAGCTTGAAGGTGCGCAAAGAGTTCAGCATACAGTCAGCTCGTTAAGCCTGTGGTTTTCTGATACATCCATCAGGCGCTCATTATTATTATCGCATTATTATGCGTTTAGCTGCTCCAATGATCAAATGTCGCTAATTATGCTCACTATCTCTTCAATGATTTGATTTATTCTAGCGGTAAGCGAACCGTTGTAAGAATATGCAAGAAAGGAAGAGAAGTTCGACTAGCAAGATTTGTAATTATTGAGTTCTGATTTTGTCGCACCAACAGAGCCAATGCACGATACACTAGATAAAGGTGATAAACGACAGGTGGGAAGTGCATTCTAATGCCAGACAGTCTTTTTGTCTCAGACATGAGGGTTTCAGAAAACTCGACAACTGCTGAGTCAGTGCTTTCAAAAGCAAGACTTAGCAGAGATCCGCGCTTTGACGGACGATTTTTTGTGGCGGTAAAAACAACCGGTATTTTCTGTAGGCCAATCTGTCCAGCGCGACTTCCTAAAGAAGAGAATGTGACTTACTTTCAACACGCCACACAGGCAATGGCACATGGTTATCGTCCATGTTTTCGCTGCAGGCCTGACAGTGCACCTCGTTCAGCGGCGTGGAAAGGCGTGGGCGCAACGATTAACCGAGCGTTGTCGCTGCTATCTGTTATTCCCATTGAACGCGTTGCGGATATTGCTATGCGGTTGGGTATTAGTGAGCGTTACCTAAATAAGTTGGTCGTCAATGCTGTGGGCATACCGCCTAAGCAGTTTCAAAATATGCAGCGCACTTTGTTTGCAAAGCAGCTTATTCAACAAACTCATTTATCTATGACAGATATCGCAATTACGGCAGGCTATCAATCACTGAGACAACTGCAGCGGGCCATAGAGCAATATTGCGCTACGTCTCCTACCCAGCTTAGAAAAAAAGAGCCGGTTCAACAAAAGGCTATCTCTTTATTTCTTTCATATCGGCCGCCGTACAATTGGCCCAATGTACGAGATTTCTTGGCAACCCGCGCTATTGAAGGGATGGAACGAGTAACGAACGAGAGCTATGAACGATACTTTTCATGCAATGAAAGTGTAGGCTTTTTTAAAGCCATTCACGACGAGGCGCGCCACGGATTCAAACTTCTCATCGACATGCCTGAATTAGGTCGTCTTCATACGATAATTGAAAATATAAAGCAGGTACTAGATCTTCACGCTGACCCACTTTTAATTGAACAAAGCCTATTGCAGTCTGGGTTACCGCCGAGCAAGCTAACGCCTGGGCTACGCCTTCCCAGTGCATGGAGCGTATTTGAAAGTGGTTGTCGGGCTATTGTAGGCCAGCAAGTTAGTGTAAAAGCGGCTATTGGCCAGGTGACTTTACTGGTACATCAGCTGGGCGAAACGGTATCTGATGCGCTCCCGTCAAACGGTCTTGAATCTATAACGAGTGAACGCTACAGCTTTCCCTCGCCTGAAAGTGTGGCCGAAAACAGTCTTGAATTCTTACGTATGCCACAGGCGAGGAAGGAAGCCGTACGTCATTTTGCTCGTTTATTCATAAACGGTAACATGCCAAGCCATGAAGACATACTCGCCATTAAAGGCGTGGGCCCGTGGACGCTCGACTATTTAAAAATGCGGGGGGAGAGAAATCCTGACGTCTACCTTGGCGGTGATTTAATCGTTCGTAAAATGGCGCAGCAGTACCCCATAGCGCCCGAAAAAGCGGCACCTTGGCGCAGTTATTTAACCCTTCAATTGTGGCAGTTAAGCAATCAGTAAAGAGAGTCGTAAGTATGAAATATACAGATTTCGTGAACAGCATACAGGGACTTGTTAAAGTTGAAGCCACTGATAAAGGCATAACGGCTATCGAGTTCGTGAGTGCCGCTGAATCAGGTAATACGGCCAACGCGAAGCAGGGGGTTATAGGCAGAGAAACTGCAGCGCAAGAAAGCATGCTAAGCAACGGCTTTCATTCGCAAAAAAGCGCCATCACCGAAGCAGCGTGCAGTCAGTTACAGGCATACTTTGACGGTACTTTACGCGAGTTTGACCTACCGCTTTGCCCTAAAGGTACGGCGTTTCAGAATCAGGTGTGGGATGCCTTGCAGCACGTTAAATACGGCGAAACCGCTAGCTATTTAGATATCGCAAAAGCCATTGGCAACCCAAAAGCTGTCCGCGCCGTGGGTATGGCAAATGGTCGTAACCCTATTGCTATTGTTGTACCTTGCCATCGTATAATCGGAAGTAATAAAACCCTAACGGGCTATGCAGGTGGTTTACCGCGTAAGCAGTATTTACTTAATTTAGAAGGAGCCCAAGGGGTACTGGGGCTATAAAAGAATGGGTGATAAGAAAATGGTGATAAAAGAATGGCAATAAGAGACATTATCTCGCTGCTGGTGTTAGCCGGTATCTGGGGCGGTTCATTTATTTTCATGCGTGTTGCCGCACCAGAATTTGGCATTTATGTATTAGTAGCCATTCGTACCGTGCTTGCTACAGCGGTATTGCTACCATTGCTGTTAATACGAGGGTCGGTAAAAGACATAAAGCGCCACTGGTTGGCCATTGCGCTGGTGGGCATGGCTAACACGGCGGTTCCCTTCGTCCTGTTTAATTACAGCAGCCTGCATTTAGAGGCTGGGGTGAACGCCATTTTAAATGCCACGGCTCCCATGTTTGGCGCCATTGTCGCTTGGCTGTGGTTAGGTGACAAACTAACAAAGTCAGCAGTAGCGGGGCTTTTTGTAGGCTTTGTAGGCGTAACCGTTATTAGTCAGCAAAAGCTCGGCGAGGGCGATATTAGTTTTCTTCCTATTTTGACTGCATTATTGGCCACCACTGGCTACGGCATAGCGGCGTGTATGATGAAGAAATGGTTGCAGGGGGTTAAACCTCTGGTTGTCGCTACAGGTAGTCAGGCTATGGCCAGCGTGATGCTAGCACCCTTCGCGCTTGCGACCTTGCCAGAAACAATGCCAAGCGTGAATGCATGGATAAATGCGGTAGCGCTGGCTGTCGGTGGCACGGGCATAGCGTATATCTTGTATTTCAAACTCATAGCTGACATCGGCCCAGCCAAAGCCATAACTGTAGCTTACCTAGTACCACTATTTGGCATTATTTGGGGTGTACTGTTCTTGCAAGAGCACTTATCAATTCAAACCATTGTGGGTGGTTTAATGATTTTATTCGGTGTGGCGTTAACCACAGGCGTTCTCAAAAGAAAACGCCTTAAGGTTAAACCTGCTTAGATTGAATCAAACCTGGGCTAGTCTATTAGCTGCATTCTTACTAAGTTGCTGCCGTCGCGCTTGGCTTGATAAAGCGCGTCTTCCGCGTGCGCGGTTACTTCGTGCATAGCGCGCGGTGACGCGGTGTAAGATATACCAATAGACGCTGTAATAAGCAGTTCTGGTAACTCTTGTAGCGGCGGCAAGGTAGCGATGCCGTGACGAAGATTTTGTGCCATATCAAAAGCCACATGCGGGCCGGTATGCGGCAATAGAATAATGAATTCTGCACTGCTCCAGCGTCCCAATACATCCTGCTCGCGCAAGTGCTCAGCCAAGTAGGCCACAACTTTATCTAATAAGTCGTCGCCTGCGTTTCTGCCGTGAGCGTCGACAATGTCAGAAAACTCATCAATGCTAATCAGCATTACGCTTAGTGACTTATGTTCAGCCAGCAACGTTTTGTAGATAAGCTGTAAATTCTCTTTTTCTGGAAGACGGTTAGTATGGCGAACAACCAGATCTGGCTGCATGTCTTTTCTGAAGTAATACAACAGATTGTAGATAAGCAAAAACAGCGAGAATACAACAACCAGTAGTGTTACAACGCTGAATATAAATGCTTGTGAAATTTCAGCCTGACGTTCTTCAAGTGGACTGAGTAAAAACACCGTCCAACCAAATTGATTAAGTTTTACTTCGGCAATAAGGTAATCATTCTGGTCGATAGTCACTAACTTATTGTTGAGTGCCTGCTCGTTCTGGATAGTAAGGGGAAGGCTGGCATACCAAGGCAATTCTGACAAATTGGTAAAATCAGAGTAAGACGCAATAAGATTAGGATCAGAAGACAGCATAATGTCACCCTCACCATCTACAAACAAAAAGTCGTAGCCGTACTCTTGCTTATAGGTATCGAAGACCCCGATAAAACTGCGCAGACTCTTTCCAACACCAAAGAAGCCCAAGAAGCGGCCATCTTCATCGTGGATCTTTATATCAATATAGAAATGGGTGTCTTCCCATTTACCGATATCTGCCACGGCATCGGTAGGGTAGTCCTTGTACTTGAAATACCAGCTTACTTCCCCTTCAATCAGGTTAATTATGCTGCCATCAGAATTATATTGTTTTCTGTCTGCCTCGCTGGCAATAAAGAAAGACAACCCAAACTCGTTTTCAAGACGATCCAATGTTTTGAAAACAGCCTCTTGGTCAATCGTTTCTCCATCCATCAAGTCTACTAACTCGGTGGAATGCCCCAAAGCTTCTGAAATATGGAGTGGTTTTAAAAGTTGCTCCACAATAAGTGAGATTGCGGGCGAAAGTGACTGTTGTTGCGCGCGACTCTGCTCGGCAACAATCTTGGAAATACTAAAATGTACCAGTGTAACGATAGCGATAACCACTACCGCGAATAACACTAAAATGCTTCTATGCAGTGTTCTAAATGTGTTCACAGACTGCGCATGCTCCCTTGCCTGACTGAACTTTACCTATAATGGTAAGTATACCTGTTGCAATATTGAACTACTAGGTGACTATCATTAACTTTAGACTAAATAACAATGAAGGAAAACACCTAGTTTTCGCACTCTGCAAATAGCTTTTTATCACGAATGAACCGCTGACATATGCTATTCCCTTGGTTACACTATGCTCCGATTTTCATTCTCTTTGCGAAATAAAGGAATTATATGGCTTTCTCAGTGGTTGTTTTAGCGGCGGGTAAAGGTACTCGTATGAAATCGTCGTTACCTAAGGTGTTACACAAAGTAGGTGGTGTGCCTATGGTGCAGCGAATTATCAACACAGTAAAATCACTGGGTGCTGACAATATTCATTTGGTCTACGGTCATGGCGGCGACCAACTAAAGGCAACGGTTGTTGAAGACAATCTAAACTGGTGCTTACAGGCAGAACAGTTAGGTACAGGCCACGCTGTTCAGCAAGCGGCACCTCATATTAAAGACAAGGAAGACGTGCTTGTTCTGGTTGGCGACGCGCCACTTATTCGCGAAGAGACACTAAGTGCGTTAAAAGCTGCGAAGGAGAGCTGTGATTTAGCACTGCTCACTGTAAATTTAGACGACCCCACAGGCATGGGCCGCATTATTCGTGAGAATGACAACATTACCGCGATAGTTGAGCACAAAGACGCCACTGATGCCCAGCGTGAAATTAAAGAAATTAACACCGGTATGATGATGATGTCTGGCGTTGATCTTAAGCGCTGGTTGGGCGAGTTAAGCAATGATAACGCGCAAGGTGAGTATTACCTTACCGACGTTATTGCCATGGCAGCGGCCGAAGGCAAACGAATTCAGTCAGCACAGCCACAGTCTGCGGTAGAAGTTGAAGGCGTTAATAATCGTTTGCAGTTAGCTAACCTGGAGCGCGCGCTTCAGCGTCGCCAAGCCGAGGAGCTAATGACCAATGGCGTGACCTTGCTGGATCCTGCTCGTTTTGACTTACGCGGCCAGCTTGAAACCGGTAACGACGTAATTATCGACGTTAACGTTATTGTTGAAGGTAAGGTGACACTTGGTAGCAACGTCAACATTGGCGCTAACTGTATTCTGCGCAACTGTACTATTGCTGATAACGCTGTAATTGAAGCTAATTCTATTGTTGAAGAAGCCAGTGTAGGTGAAGCCTGTACGGTCGGGCCTTTCGCTCGACTACGCCCTGGTGCAGTAATGCAGAAAAATGCCAAAGTGGGTAACTTCGTGGAAATGAAGAAGGCTATTTTAGGCGAGGGCGCCAAAGCGAATCACTTAACCTACCTAGGCGATGCAGAAGTGGGTGCCAAAGCGAACATTGGCGCAGGCACAATTACCTGTAACTACGACGGTGTGAACAAGTCCAAAACCGTCATCGGCGACAATGCCTTTATCGGCTCAAACTCGTCGCTTGTCGCGCCTGTAAACATTGGCAAAGGGGCTACCGTAGGTGCTGGTTCCGTGATCACGTCAACCGTAGACGAAGACGCGCTAGCCGTTGCCCGCGGTAAGCAGCGCAATATTCCAAATTGGCCGCGCCCGATCAAAAAATAAAGGCGTACCCTAATTAAAGCTCACTAACGGGTTACATGATGAAATAGGGCTGGCAAACACAAATAGTGATTAGCTAGCCCAGTTTCTTCTTCAGTCCCATCAAAATATCGCCCAGTCAGAAAGATGACAAAATCAGAGGGCTTAAATTAACGTCTACTGTGTCGCTGTAAACGCAACTCATTCAGCTATCTGTCTTCTAAATAATGAACTATCTAAGGTTTCCCCTATCTATCATTACTGATAGTGTGTGTTTACTTACCTCTTAATTCTCGTTACACAAGGATATGCGATGATATCTACACTTCTGGTTGGCTTTGGATTTTCCGCCACAACCTTTCATTTGCCATTTCTAAATTATCTACCGCAGTTCTCTGTCGATGTGGTTATCTCTTCAAAACCTGATGTGGTTAACGCAGTTTTACCCCATGCTGAAGTGTATGGCTCGTTGGAAGAAGCGCTTAAAATTCACGATGTAGACTTGGTGGTTATTACAACCCCAAATCACCTTCATGGGCCACAGGCGAAACTGGCATTAGAGCACAGCTGTCACGTATTGGTAGAAAAGCCATTTACATTAGATAGTGAAGAAGCAGAAGCTTTAGTAGAGCTTGCTCATTCTCAAAATAAACAGCTTTGTGTTTATCACAATAGACGTTTTGATGGCGATTTTCTTACGATTAAGCAGCTAATTAACGATGGAAAACTTGGCGACATTAAACGTTTGGAAAGCCGCTTCGACCGATTTCGCCCGGTACCACGAGACAGATGGCGTGAAAATGCAGGGCCAGGAAGCGGTATCTTCTGGGATTTAGGTCCCCACTTAATCGACCAGGCGCTACAGCTTTTCGGCGAGCCGGAAGAAGTGTCGGCAAGCATACAGGCCTTGCGTGAAAATGGGCAGTCAGATGACACGTTCGATGTAACACTTCACTATGTTGATAAAGTTGTAAAGCTAGGTAGCTCAGCTTTTCAGGCCAGCGCGACATTGCGCTACGACTTGCAAGGCACAAAAGGCAGCTTTCGAAAGTTCTATTTAGATCCGCAAGAAGATCAATTGCGTGCAGAGCTATCCTTTGATGATGAACACTGGGCGATTACAAAAGACAACGAGCATGGTGTGCTAGCTGTGGTCAATGAAAGCGGCCAGCTAGTTGAAGAGACGGTGACAACATTGAAGGGTGAATATCTCACGTTTTTCAATCGGCTTGCTCACGCTATTGAAGACGGTAAATTCTCGCCGGCTGACGCGAGTACGGTCGTACCTGTTATCAAAGTCATTGAGCTAGCCATAAAAGCGAGTGCTCAAAAGAAATCGCTGGCGTTTAATTAAACAATTATCTTGATCGTCGTTTCAATTTAACTTACGATGCTTTCACTTTAAAATTAATAACTTTCGTTTTGAAAGTTATGGTTGAATGTTGAAGATGTGTTTGCGGACTGTTTTGCAGACTTTTCATGGCTTGTTCTCAATTGGAACAACGCGTACAGGAAGGTTTAGCGAGAAGGCGGCAAGAGCATGAGGTTATATTGAAAAGTAGTAAATCAGTTGAACAGCGCCGCCAGCAGATAGTGGCGTGGGTGAAAGAGCATGGTCAATCACAAGTTGAAGATTTGGCCGTGCGTTTTGCTACGTCTGAAGTCACCATTAGAAAAGATCTCGCAGCCCTTTCGCAGCAAGGTTTACTGATTCGACAGTTTGGTGGCGCAGTACCTGTACCATCATCTACCAACTCAAATGCTGGGCCATCTCAATTAATTACCAGTGACCCTTTCACGAATTCAACTACTAGCCCAGCAATTAACGCTATAGGCCAACTTGCAGCGAGCTTGGTCAAACCGGGCAATAAGCTCGTTATAGACTGCGGGTCTACCACCGCATCCATCTTACCCCATTTATCACATATCGATGATTTAGTGGTAATGACCAACACGTTATCAACCGCCAATTACCTTACTCAAAGTGAAAAAGAGCCGACGGTGTTAATGGTAGGGGGCACATGGGATGCCCAATCTCAGTCGTTTCAAGGCGCGATGGCTGAACAGTTGGTTAGTGCCTATAGTTTTGACATTGCGTTTATTGGTGCCGCGGGCATAGATGTCACCAGAGGCACCACCACTTTTAACGAGCTTATTGGTGTAACCCGCGCCATGGCTGTGGCGGCGAGTAAGGTGGTTATAGTAGCCAGTTCAAAGAAATTAACGCATAAAATGCCTAACCTAGAGCTAAGCTGGAAAAACATTTCTGTTTTGATCACTGATGAAGGCATTAGTGAACAAGACAAACTTAATATTGAAAATCAGGGCGTGACAGTACTTATTGCAGCGCCAAGTGGAGAATAATCATGTGTGGAATAGTTGGCGCTGTAGCTGAGCGTAACGTAGTTGAAATCCTATTAGAAGGTTTAAAAAGGCTAGAGTATCGCGGCTATGATTCAGCTGGCGTAGCGCTATTGCAAGGCGACGGCACGCTTACGCGTATTCGCCGTACAGGCAAAGTACAAGAGCTTGCTGATGCGGTGGCAGAAGGTGAAGCTTTGGGTACAACTGGAATTGCTCATACCCGTTGGGCAACGCACGGTGGTGTGACTGAAGCGAATGCGCACCCACACTTTTCAACTGAACGTGTAGCTGTTGTTCACAATGGTATTATTGAAAACTATGTTAACTTAAAAGCACAGTTAAAAGAGCAGGGCTATACCTTTACCAGCGACACCGACACAGAAACTATTGCTCACACCGTACACGAAGAGCTTAAGTCAGGTAAGACTTTACTAGACGCTGTGCAAAGTGCCGTTAAAACCTTCCACGGTGCGTATGGCACCGTCATCATGGATAAAGAAGATCCTAGTCGCGTAGTGGTTGCACGTTCGGGCAGCCCGCTTGTAATTGGTTTGGGGCTTGGCGAAAACTTCATTGCGTCAGATCAAATGGCATTATTGCCAGTGACACGCCGCTTCATCTTTTTAGAAGAAGGCGATGTGGCAGAGATTACTCGTCGCGACGTTAAAATCTTCGATAAAGACGGCAATGCCGTTGAACGCGAAGTGATTGAGTCGAATATCGAGCACGACGCGGGTGACAAAGCGGGTTACCGCCACTACATGCTTAAGGAAATTCACGAGCAGCCAACCGTTGTGCGTAATGCGCTTAAAGATCGTATTGACGAAAACGGACTTACTGCTGACATATTTGGTAAAGGTGCTGACGAGATATTCAAAAAAGTACAGCATGTACAAATTATTGCCTGTGGTACCAGCTACCATGCGGGTATGACGGCGCGCTATTGGCTAGAACAATATGCAAATGTGTCGTGCAACGTAGAAATTGCATCAGAATTCCGTTACCGCAAGTCAGTAGTGCACCCAAACAGCCTGCTTATTACTATCTCTCAATCAGGTGAGACAGCCGATACGTTAGCTGCCCTTCGCTTAGCAAAAGAGCTGGGCTATATGTCTAGTTTGACTATCTGTAACGTTCAGGGTTCGTCATTAGTACGCGAGTCAGACCTTGCATTTATGACCCGCGCTGGCGCGGAAATTGGCGTTGCGTCTACCAAAGCTTTCACTACTCAGCTCACTGCGTTCTTAATGCTTACCCTAGCACTGGGCAAAGAAAACGGCATGACAGACGCTGACAGCAAAGCTATTGTCTCTGCGCTTCATAGTCTACCTGCAAAGCTTGAAGAGACCTTAGCGATAACTGGTGGCATTGAAGATTTAGCTGAAGAATTTGCAGATAAGAACCACAGCTTGTTCCTAGGTCGTGGCGATCAATACCCTATTGCCATGGAAGGAGCGCTTAAGCTTAAAGAGATTTCTTATATTCATGCGGAAGCGTATGCGTCTGGTGAATTGAAACACGGCCCACTTGCGCTTATTGATGACGAAATGCCCGTTATTGTGGTTGCACCGAACAACGAACTCCTCGAGAAGCTAAAGTCGAACGTTGAAGAAGTACGTGCCCGTGGCGGCATCATGTATGTATTTGCGGATAAAGATGCGGCGTTTGAAGGTGATGAAACCATGCGCGTTATCAACGTACCGCACTGCGACGAACCAATCGCACCTATCATTTATACCTTGCCACTACAGCTTTTGAGCTACTACGTAGCGCTAATTAAGGGCACCGACGTTGACCAGCCGCGTAACTTGGCGAAGTCGGTTACGGTGGAATAAAGCACACTGCTGAAGCACTTATTCGTGCTCACAAACAAAGCCTGCGGCTGACAAATGCGCAGGCTTTTTTATTTTCAATAGGCGAGTATTGGCTGCTAATTAAGAGGCTTTCCTGCAAGTTCATGCCTCACTATTATTTCGCCTCTCTTTTCACCACTCTCACTTCATCGATAAACCTTCTCCATCCGTCTTACTTTGTCAGGTAAGGCAGTTGTAAAACGAGGAGTAAGGTCATACCTATAAGTCATACCAAGTTTCAACATTGCGAGGCAACATGGCTATCCCATACTCACTGCTAGATTTAGCGCCAATATCTGAAGGGTTTGGCGTAAAAGACGCGTTAAACAATTCAAAGTTAATGGCTGTGGAAGCAGAGCGCTGTGGCTATGAACGTGTGTGGTTAGCCGAGCATCACGGCATGCATGGTGTTGCCAGTTCTGCCACCTCAGTAGTGTTAACGCACATTGCTAACGCCACCGCTACCATTAAAGTTGGTGCGGGCGGTATTATGCTGCCTAACCATGCACCTTTGGTCATTGCTGAACAGTTTGGCACCTTGGCCGAATTATTTCCCAATCGCATAGAGCTTGGACTTGGCCGTGCACCAGGCACTGATATGGCAACCGCACGCGCGCTTCGTCGCAATTTGCAAAGCGATGTAGACAGTTACCCAGAAGATATTCAAGAACTTCAGCACTACTTGGGTACGCCGCAAGACGGGCAGCCAATTGTTGCAGTACCTGGGGCAAATACTCATGTCCCCCTGTGGTTGCTTGGCTCTAGCTTATACAGTGCCCAAGTGGCGGCAAAAATGGGGCTGCCATATTCGTTCGCCTCGCATTTTGCGCCCGATGCGCTGTTCGATGCGCTTCATGTGTACCGCAATATGTTCAAACCGTCGCCTCAGTTATCAGCGCCAAAAGTGATGGCTGGTGTAATGGTGGTGATTGCCGAAACCGACGAAGAAGCCAAGTATTTGTTCACTTCGGTTCAGCAACAATTTATGAACATGCGACGCGGTCTTAATAGGCCTTTCGCTAAGCCTATGCCTAACTTTGAAGAATATTGTACGGCGACTGACGAAGCAATGTTATCGAATGTATTGAGGTATGCGTTGGTAGGGTCAAAAGAAACGGTGCAAAACAAGCTAGCTCAGTTTGTTGAAGCTACGGGTGTTGATGAAATTATCGTGTCGATGCCGATTTACGATATAGAAGCGCGCTTGTTTAGCGTTAACGCATTTGCGGAAATCGCATCTTAGTTTTTAGACAGCTATTCCCAGTATTGAATATTTGGTTATAACTTCCACTATGAATGACCTTCGAATAACTTTATGATACGTCTATATGTGCGTATTTTCAGTTAGTTGTGTTAGGTTCACAGTCATGACAAAGGTCTGGTTTTCCCTTCTTTTAGCTTTATCTTCTTTGATGTGGGGCACTAGTGCTGCTTTTGCGAAAGAAACCTTGGACCTAATTGTTCTTGAAACACTGCCTGTTCCAATTGTCGCTGATTCGCGGGCCGAGTTCGAAAAGGAACTTGCGCGGATTATGCCCGATCACGAGATTAACGTAACATCGTATAACGCCGAAGGCTCTGAAGTTCGTGCTAAGGAGATACTTACCGAGCTTGCACAAAACCCAGCGCCTGACCTTATTGTATCGGTGGCGACTCTTGCCACCAGAGCGCTGAATGCGTCTGAAGCGTTTGTTGATGTACCTAAGCTGTTTATGGCGGTCTCAGCACCGGTTGAAGAAGGAATAGTTTCTGCTATTGGTGCGGTTAGTGAACGCAACATGACGGGCGAGTCACACGTGCTAGACGCAAAGGTAAAGCTAGATATGTTAGAGGGCGTGCTCAGAGCGTCTAAGCCCTCATCGCTTTTTACCATCGGTCTAGTCCATTCTACATACCCATCGTCAAGTAACTTGGTTAATCAACTTCTGGCACTGAATGATGACTACGAGAACATAAATCTTGTTGCTGTTAGTACACCGTATATAGAAGGCGATGATGGACTGGTTGAAATGACTGACAGCATCATCAACAGCTTGCAGCAAAAAACAAACGAGCTGGATGGTTACTGGCTTTCATCTGGGCCGCTCGCGGAATCGAATGGCTTAGTAACAAAGGTAAAAGAAGCTACGGGACTGCTTCCTTTATTCGCAGAAAGCATTTCCTCTGTGAAAGAAGGTGCGCTTCTTGGCGTAGTATCTGAGCCAGCGAGTATTGGCAAATCAGCTGCAAGAAAAGCCAAGCTAATTCTTGAGAAAAAATCGGCGAGGGACATTCCCGTTGATAAAATGGATACGTACACTGTAGCGGTAAATGTGTCTACAGCAATCAAACTGCAGTTGCCCATTCCTTCAAATTACTTGAAGCTGTCGAAAAAACATGTGTATCAATAAGGCCTAATTAGAAGTAAGTATGCGGATTAAATCGAAACTGCTGGTTATCTACATTCCAATTTTATTCATTGGTATGACACTTACTGGGTATTGGGCTTATTTGACGGCGTACGATTCAGTACGCGAAAGAGAATATCAGCTCCTCACTCAGACGCTTACATTAAACGTTTTAGAGATCATTGACGAAAGACGTGAACTGCTTATTGAGTCGGGCCTAGAGAATGTGCCTGTGTTTCGCGAGGCCTATCAAAAGGAAGTGTTTGAAGAGCTAAAGTCGTTGCAGCAAGCCACCGACCGCCACTTTGCGATCAGTGACAAGAGTGCTGATACTGTGGTGTTTAGTACGATGGAGCACACTGTGGTTCCTAATGTCGAAGATGCGACAATCGCAACCATTGCCAGCCGTAAGGTCGCCTTTGGTGAGTCGAATATTAACGATGCTGACGTGTTATTTGCGTGTGCGGAATTTGCGCCATGGAATTGGAAAGTTACCGTATTACAGCCTGCGGACGCACTGCAATCTTCCCTATCTACTATTGCGTGGCTAACGTCATTAGTGACGCTATTTGCTGTCGTTATTGTCAGTTTGCTTATGGGAAGAGTCACACAGGTGTTTGTTGTTTCTCCTATCGAAAAAATAAAATCAGCAGCAAGTCGCATTGCGGTTGACCATAAGAAGGTCAGTATAGACTTACAGCAAAACGACGAGTTAGGTAGTTTAGCGCGAGACGTTGAGGCAATGTCTGGTGAAATAGAACAGTACGTTGCTCAAGCTCAGCAAGCAAACCGCGCAAAAACGGATTTTCTTGCAGTAATGAGTCACGAAATTCGCACCCCACTGAACGGTATTCAGGGATTAGCAACGCTACTTCTTGATACGCAACTGTCCGACAAACAGCATCAGTATGCCAGCGATTTGAAATCATCGGCGTCTATTCTAGCGACCGTTATCAACGATGTTCTGGATCTCTCAAAAATTGAATCAGGTATGTCAGAGGTTGACGTTACAGAGTTCGATCTTGACGCAATGCTGAATGACCTTATTACGCTACTGGGTACCAATGCTAGCGCCAATAGTACGCGTTTAGTTTACAAAAGTAAGAACATGGAATCGGTGGCAGTAACCAGTGATATTACGAAGTTACGCCAGATAATCATTAACTTGGTGAGTAACGCAATTAAGTTTACTCATAAGGGCACGGTGACTATTTCCGCCAAACTCAAACAGCCTTCACAGGATACCGTGAGCGAGAACCATTTGGTAATTGCGGTTAAAGATACCGGTATTGGTATTGAGCCAGACAGACTCGAGCATATTTTTGATAAGTTTACGCAGTCCGATTCATCAATTACGCGTAAATACGGTGGCACTGGGCTAGGTCTTGCTATTGCAAAGCAGCTTGCACAAATATTAGGTGGTGATATTAAGGTGGTGAGCAAAGTAGGTGAAGGTTCATGTTTCACCGTTACCGCCAAGGTGCAGAGTCGTCGCGTGGTGGAGTCGTCGGCCGATTCGGATTCCGCGCGACAAGCAGAGCGCGCTAGCTTACCAGAAGGTATTAAAGTTCTGTTGGCTGAAGATAATGCCATTAATGCTGTGGTAGCACAGGCACTCTTAGAACAGCTGAAATGTGATGTTGAGCACGTTGATAATGGACTGAAAGCCGCTGCACGAGTAGAAGAGGGCGGTATTGATGTTGTTTTCATGGATGTGCACATGCCAGTGATGGACGGCATTGAAGCGACAAAACGCATTCGAAAGCTTGATGGAGAGCTTAGCAAAATCCCGGTTATAGGGCTTACCGCCGAAGCATTCAAAGAGCGTCACGTGTCATTTAAAGAAGCAGGGATGGACGACATCGTTACCAAACCAGTCACCGTTGAGGCACTGCAAGAAAGTTTGTCGAAACTGGCGCTTAATCAAGAAGTCACTGATAATAGTTAAAGTGATGCAGCTTCAGTAATTTGAAGTTGTAAGAGCCCGTGGGTGATTTCGCCATGGGCTAATATATAGATGCTTTAACAGTAACTTATTGCTTAAGGTGGCGTGTGCAAATCAATAAACCCCGCGAGCTACTTCGGCTGAGAATTGCGCTGATCATTGGTGCTGTACTTGTGCTTGCCTTTATGGCTGCTGACTTGATGCTACTACCAAGCAGCATGTACGAGCTGTACATATTCGATCGCTTACTTCTTCAATTCCCTATTATACTCGTCGTTGTTGTACTCTCCTTCTGGCGCAGGTTCATTCAGCATCGAGCCTACATTTTCGCTGGGTTACTTATTGCGCTTTCTTACAGCAACTACTGGTTAATATGGGTTTGCTGGGAAGAGCACAGCTTCATTTTCCCCTACGAGGGCACCATTTTATATGCTTTCTTCTGTGTGTTTGCGCTGGGTATTGCCTTTAAATTAGCGCTAGCAGCCAACGTCATCAACATTCTGGGTTTCTTGGGGTTAATGTGGGTTGCGCCGGTTTATGGTGACAGAGTTCCAATTTCAATGGCATTTGTATCTGGGTCTTTGTTTATTTGTGTCTATGCCCGTTATCGGTTAGATCGCAGCGTACGCATGTTAAAAGAAACCAATGACAGGCTACTTAAACTTAGCAAATTTGACCCCTTATCTGATTTATTGAATCGGCGTGCGTTACGAGAGCAGAGTGAAAAACTGTTGGCGTTGAGTAAGCGTCATAAAGTGTCGATGGCCGTGATGATGCTCGACTTAGACGACTTTAAAAAATACAACGACTGTTTTGGTCATCAGCAGGGTGATGAAGCCATAAAAATACAAGCCCGCATTATGAAGCAGGTCTTTAAGCGAGAGACAGACATATTAGGTCGGTACGGTGGCGAAGAGTTTATTGTTGTATTGAGCGACATTCAGAAAGAACAAGTTGAGAAGCACTGTGATGCACTTTTGAATAAGTGGACAGAAGCAGCATTAGAACATGCACAAGATGCAAAGCATCCTTTAATGAGTTGTTCCATTGGTGTGGTGTTTGCCAAGTCGGCCGAGAATATGTCAATCGATTGCCTTATTGACGAAGCAGATAAAGCACTTTACGAAGCAAAAGAAAAAGGTAAAGCCCAGTTTGTATTAAATCAGGCGCAGTGCTTAGAATAACACTGCGCTTTTTCACGATTGGCTTACAGCTTCACAATCATCTTGCCGGTGTTCTTACCTTCAAACAACATATTTAGGCCCTTCTCGGCGTTCTCTAAGCCTTCCACAGTGTGTGCACGGTACTTGATTTTACCTTGTTGAACATAAGGCGAAAGCTTTTGCAGTAGTTGTGGAATTTCACCCCAGTGATCAGGCATAGCAAAACCGCGAATGTTAATTCGCCTTTTAATCAGCGGGATCCAGTTCGGGCCCGGTGACGGCTTTTCAGACTGATAATCGGCAATCATTCCACATACCACAATTCGGCCATGGGCATTCATTCTGTTAAAAATGTGCTGCTGAATAGGACCGCCCGTATTTTCAAAGAAGACGTCTATTTTATTTGGTGTTAGTTCGGCTAACTTTTCTTCTAAATTGTCGGTTTTGTAGTTTATAGCGCCATCAAACCCAAGCTCGTTAACAATCCAATCGGCTTTGTCTTCGCTTCCTACTACGCCAATTACACGCAGCCCGTCTGCTTTAGCAAGCTGACCTACAATTGAGCCTACAGAACCTGCTGCACCCGTAACAATAAGTGTCTCACCTTCTTTGGGCTCGCCAAAATTATATAAACCTGTTGTGGCCGTTAGGCCTGGTAGTGCAAAAACACAAAGAGCCATTTCCTCAGTAATGCCAGGCTGAAGCTTGTTAAAACCAGAACCGTCACTGAGCACATATTCACTCCAGCCAGTCATTCCCATAACTTTGTCGCCAACCGAAAAATTAGGGTTGTTAGACTCAACCACTTCGCCCACACCGCTTGAGCGCATTACATCGCCAAGCTCCACAGGTGGAATATAGCTCTCTCTGTCTTCACTCATCCAACCTAACATCGCAGGGTCTAAAGACATGTGAGTTTGCTTTATCAAAATTTGACCGTCTTTAGGCGTGGGAATTTCGAGCTCTTTGCTTTCAAATAAATGTGGCCCAATTTTTCTGTCATGGGGGCGATTAACGAGTGTAATTGCTTTGTATGTTGACATGGTGTCCTCCTGTTACAAGCACAAATGGTCGACGTCTTATCGAATGTAAAAGCGCGTCGCTAAACACGGTTGCATCTGCGCTGTTTAAAATAGGGTGGGGGTTATAGACATAAACACAACCTATAACACGGCCTGTTTATAAATTTGAGTGAAACCTTTTTGCATTTCCAATAGGTGTTAGTGATAGTTAATTAAAACAGTGTTAACAATATTGAGATCTTTTGTTAACGCTGTTTTATCAAAGTTGCTTATAAATGCTTCGAAGTTGTAGCTATAATTGTAAAAAATGCGATAAAAGTGCGTAAATGGCGTTTACTTGCATTGAACAAAAGTACTCAGATCCGTAGAATGCCCGATGCAATTTTCCCCTTTTACAATGAGTATCTTATGAAGCAACAGTTTTCTTTACGTGCCTCAGTTTGCTTAGCGCTTGCTACCTTAGCCTCTTCTTCTGCGCTGGCAGCTGGTTTCCAAGTTAATGAACACAGTGCAAACGGTCTAGGCCGTGCCATGGCTGGTCAAGCGGCTAAGCCAGAGAATGCCTCCATTTTAGCAACTAACCCAGCAGCGATTGGTGTATTTAAAGAAGCTGAGTTCAGTGCATCAGTAAGCTTTATCGATCCGAACGTAGATATCGATGGTGATGTTAGCTATGCGTTAGGCGAAGCCCCAGTTGGCCAACCTAGGCCAGCAGCAGAAGACAACATTGCAGATACTGCTTTTGTTCCAGGATTCTTTTATGTAAGCCCAATTAATGAAAAGCTATCTGCTGGTGTAGGTGTATTCACAACCTACGGTCTTCGTTCAGATTACTCTGATGATTTTGGTGCGCTGCATTTTGCTGACACAGCTGAAGTAAAAACGGTAACCCTAAACCCTGCTGTATCTTATAAAGTGAATAAGCAGCTTATGGTAGGTTTTGGTTTAAACATCACTTACGCTGAAGCTGAAATTGGTTCTGGTGTATCAAACACGCTAGCGGGCACTGTTGCAGGCCTAGCGCCAACAGCAGAAGCATTAGGTATTACATTGCCTACGCTTACTCCTGGCAATTCACTGTTTAGCATGGAAGGTGACGATTGGGGCTATGGTTGGAACGCCGGTATTTTCTGGCAACCAACTGATATGACTAATGTTGCGCTTTCATACCGTGCAGAAACGAAACTAGAACTAGAAGGCGCAGTATCTTCAGAGACGCCAGTGTTTCCTATCAACTTAAACCAGCCTGGTAGTCTAGATTTGAACCTTGCTGCGATTACAGAGCTAGCGATTGATCAAAAAATTGACAATCAGTGGTCTGTACAAGCAAGTGTTACTTTCACTGACTGGAGTACGTTTGAGAAGCTTGAAGCTAACCTAGAAGACGGCATCGATTTCCTAATTAAAGAAGAGAATTTCGACGACTCATGGCGTGCAGCGCTTGGTGTAACTTACATCCTAAACGATGAAATTACCCTTCGTGCTGGCTATGCTTATGATGACGGTGTGGTATCGGTAGAAAATCGCTCACTAAGTATCCCAGATACAGACCGTCATTGGTTCTCTGGTGGTATGACTTACACGGTAAGCGAAGATACATCAATTGACGTGGCTTACGTATTCATTGATGGCCGTGAAGCGAATATTGACAAAGATAGAACGATTCTAAGTAATGTTCTTCCTGGTACTGACTTTACCACTAACTTCTCTGGTACACAGTCAGCTACTGCGCACATTCTAAGTGTTCAAATGAACACTCGCTTCTAATTTAAAGGAAGCCAAGTTAAATAAGAAAGGCAGCGTATTTACGCTGCCTTTTTGGTAATGACCTTTGCACACTGGTATAACGTCGCATTTTTTATGTGCGATGGGGTTCTTGTGCGCTGTTTAACGACTAAATTTGCGCAAATAAATCTTGCAGACATGTAATTGCTGCGCCGATTTTTGCAGGCATTAGCTCCCTTTTCGGTGTGACCGCATAAACCGTATAATCTAGTAACTCCCAGTCAGTGAAGAGCTGCTTCATTTCACCAGACTTCAATAGATGTCTCACTTCTGGTTCGGGAAGAACCGCATAGCCAACACTATCTTGGGTAAGTTTAATCAATGTCTGCATTGAGTTGACATCAATGCGTTGTGTATCCAATTCATACTCGCCTTCGCTTTCGTGCTTCATGACGTATTCTTCAATGTGTCTGTGAGCAATGTATGTATGCGCGTTAAGCGCTTCAGGTGAAGTCAGAGTTTCGTTTGCAAGTGGATGGTCTGCAGAGACACATAAAATGCGCTTCCAGGTCGCGAGTACCAAACTGCTGAAATTTGTATCTGAGACTGGGGCGAAGCAAAGAACAAGATCGGCACTGGAAGCGATAATGTCTTTAGGCTCGTCTGTTACGGTTAAAGAAATAGTTATTTTAGGAAATTCTTCACAAAGCTTTTTCAGTGGCTCGCTTAACAGTCCTCCGCCAAAACCCTCCGGCGCGATGATGTTTATTTTACCTGTGGGATCATCCTGCAGACTTTCAATTTTTTGCTGGGCAAGTTCTGCGGTTTGCAGCATTTGCTTACTGGTTTCGTAATAGATGCGCCCTGCTTCCGTTAGGCTCAAGCTTCGGGTATTTCGGTTAAAAAGGCTAAGGCCGATATCGTGTTCTAGCTTTCTTAACTGCTGACTAATAGCAGAGACAGTCATGTGCAGCTCTCTCGCAGCTACACTCATGCTACCGCTATCTGTTACTGCAACAAAAACCTGAAGAGAGCGAAGTAATTTAGTATTCATGGCGCTTAGTTAATCCTTTTTATTGGCCGCAGTATCTTGACTGTTCATTTGTAGCAAATTAACGACGGAAATAGTCGAATTCTACCGTATTTTAACGTTGATGAACGCTTTTGAAGCAGGTCTTTACGCAATGCTTACATTGGAAAGTTATGCATTCTCTTCGCATTTGTAGCTAAAAGTAATATTAGAGCTCACCTTGTTTTAAAGATGTTTTCTTTATGTTTTTAAATGGTAAATTATTGAAATCCAGCGTTTCTTTGCCCGATTAAAGTGCTAGTTTAATTATTCACTACCTATGCAGCTGAGAATCGCGAATGAAACAGTTTACTTTGATGATTATTGTTCTGCTCTCCACCTCGTGGATGGGCGGTTGTACTTCTACTAAAACGTCCGATGGCGCTTCATACGGGCCCGCCGCGTTCTCACAGCCTGCGTTTACTGCTGTTACCGTAGCCTACGCACCCGAAATGCAGGGTATCCTTAACCGTATTGAGCAAGATCCCAATGCATCCATTCACACAACCACAACCATCAAAGGCGTTACGTATCGCATAGGTACCTATCACGACGAGCCAATATTAATATTCGCTACTGGAATGAGCATTGCAAACGCTGCTATGACTATGCAGATGGCGTTGGATTACTTTCCGGTTAAGCAAGTGGTTTACATGGGGATTGCGGGAGCGGTTAACCCAAAATGGCAACCGGGTGACGTCATTGTTCCGGCGCGTTGGTACTACCATGATGAGAGTGTGTATACCAATGAAGATCCGAATGCTCCGGGGGAATACATACTGCCTGAATATTATGCAAAGTTCATTGAAGAGCAAGATGAACGCCGCGCTAAAGATCCTCACACACCAAAATATAAGCCCTTTCACTTCATTCATCCTGACGAAGTGCTTATTGTGAAAGAGGGGATGGATAAACCACAAGACACCGCCTATTTCAGCGCGACACCGCGTCTTTTAACTGCGGCGAAACAAGCTATGAGCACTATGCCAACGCAGCGCGTGCTTGGAGAGCGGGATGCCGAGCTCTTTGTAGGCGGAAATGGTATTACCGGGTCTGTCTTTATGGATAACCGCGAGTATCGAAAGTGGACAAGAGACGTGTTCAATGCCGAAGTAACTGAGATGGAGTCAGCCGCAATAGGTCAAGTATGTACCGTTAACGACGTTGACTGGATTATTGTTCGAGCTATTAGTGATTTGGCTGGCGGTCAAGAAGGCGTTAACGTTGAGAACAAGTACGACCAAGAAGTGTCGCGAATTGGCGCTAACGTTCTGTTTTCTGTATTAGATACACTCGCTGAGGACGAGTAGTCGATAGTATGGCAAACATTGAGGCAACGTTGCTTCTTTGCATATGAATGTTAGTTTCAAAACTAAGACAATCGCGACAGCCTAAAAATAAGTAGGCGGATAGAGAAGGTAAACATTACGCGCTATCCGCCTTTTTGGTGTGTCGCTGATGGGATCAATTGAACGCCAGCGAGCAAGCCGTTGTCGATACGTGACTAACGAATGGTTCTGACCATATTTATGGTATTTGTCGCAAGTTTTACTTCAACCAGAAAAACAATGAGCGCACTGATTAGAAACATCATAGCCAGTATGAACAATACGATGACTGGTGTTTTTAAATCGACAACCCATAGCGACCCAGAAAACAGCGCCATAATGACGGTACACACCATCAGTCCAGCGGCGACACACAGCCCAATCGCCCAGTTAATCACTTTTACCCTGCGCCATAGCACCTTAATTTCTTTTTTTGAGCGATCGACAATATGCGGGTCTGATAGAGTATGAATCTGTCTTTCCGCCACCCTTACCCTGTCGGATATTCGGCCCAGCCGAGACGACATAACATTGAGGAAGCCCGCAATACCGGTAAGTAAAAATACGGGGGCAACAGCGAATTCGATAAGCTGTGAAAGACTAGGAATAAGTGTGTCCAATGGTTCCTCCAGCGAACAAAGTTTGGTGTTCTTACTTCAGGCAAAGAGTGATTAACCCGTTGCTGCAATCTACTAACGTACTGCCAGTCTATATGCGTTAGATACACGTAAATTAGAAATAGTGTATAAAACTAAGACTTGTGTTGTGACAGTAAAGTCTGCGAACTGCAAAGTCTACGCCAACGCTTAAATCAGAGATATGACGTAATGGTCAAAATGCCGCAACAGTTTAGCGAGTTTTAACCCATTCTTGCCTAAATTAACGATACACTAGCATCAGTTGCTAAAAAAACATTTTGTCATCATAAGGATAGATAATGCGCTTTGCCCCAAGCTTTCCTCTGTCGTTGCTAGCTGTGTCTCTGCTATCGCATGCAGCCATCGCTCAACAAACCAATGAAATAGAAAGAATTGAAACCACGTCTTCTCGTATACAGGGAAATATGAATGCTTCCGGTTATGCAGTGTCGTCTATTTCAGAAGAAACGCTTTCGCTGCTTTCATTTCAACATATCCAAGAGTTGCTGAATTACATTGCGGGTGCCGGCGTACAGCGGGGCAATGGGCAAGAGTATTTACCTGCCCTTCGTTCGCCAGTGTTAACCGGCGCTGGCGCGTGCGGCGGAATTTTAGCTGCAGAAGATGGTATTGCGTTGCGCGCAGCAGGTTTTTGCAATATTAACGAGCTGTTTGAAGCACACGGTGAAATTGCACAGCGTATTGACGTGATAAAAGGCCCTGCGTCAGCGCTTTATGGCTCTAATGCGATACATGGTGTGATTAATGTGATTACCCCTGACACAACCCAAGGCGACGGGGAGCTTAGCGTTGATTACGGGTCTTATGGGTTTCATCGCGTAAAGCTTAAAGAAGGGAAAGACTTTGGTCATAGTGGCGTGGGTATCGCCGCCAGTGTTACCAGAGATACAGGATATCGAGATGAAGAGGGCGTTGACCAAGAGAAAGTCTCGCTTCGCCACAGGCTAGAGTGGGACAGCACGGTTATCACGAGCGGCCTTACCTATACCCATCTGGACCAAGAAACTGCCGGCTACATCGAAGGGTTTGAAAGCTACAAAAATACACAAATAGCCAAAAGCAACCCAAACCCCGAAGCGTTTCGAAAAGCAGAAAGTTTTAGGCTATGGAGCAAGTTCGATACAAGCTTTAGCGGTGGTCATGCACTGTCGATTACACCTTACTTACGCAACCAGGACATGCGTTTCCGAATGCATTTTCTTCCAGGCAAACCCCTTGAAACGAATGCCCAAAAAGGCGTGGGTGTGCTTTCTCAGTTCAATTACGTCTTCAATGACAGCTTAAATGCGGATATAGGGCTAGACGTAGAATACACAGAAGGTGAATTAACCCAGTCACAAGACAGCGCCACAGAAGGGTCTGCCTTTTTGGTTGAAACCATTCCTGCAGGTAAACATTATGATTACGATGTAGATGCCACGCTATTTGCGCCTTTCTTTACCTTTAATTGGCAAGCTGAGCGTTGGGCTATTTCTGTCGGCGGGCGCTTTGAGTCTATGCAATACGATTACACCAACAATATGAATGTTGGTCGTGTACGCGAGGATGGCACACAGTGCGGTTTTGGCGGCTGCAGATATTCCAGACCAGCAGACAGCGAAAATGATTTTAATAACTTTAGTCCGAAGTTTTCACTTCGTTATCAACTTAATCCTCAAACCCAGTTATTTGGCGGCATCGCAAGAGGCTATCGCGCGCCTCAGGCAACAGAGCTGTATCGATTGCAGCGTGCACAGACTGTCACTGATCTTGACTCGGTAACGGCCGATAATATCGAGATGGGCGTTACAGGAACACTATTTGACGGCAGCTATACGCTTAGCCTTTACAGCCTACAAAAAGATAATGTGATTTACCGCGACAGCGACTTTTTCAACGTAAGCAACGGCGAAACGTGGCATAGAGGCGTAGAGCTTACTTTTGACCAACCGTTAAGCGATATACTGCGCTTAGATTTTGCTGGTACATACGCAAGGCATACCTACGAGCACAGTCAGCTCTCAGGTGAACAAGACATTAAAGGTAATGATATTGATACTGCGCCAAAGCTTCAGTTTAACGCTCGTTTAAGCTTTGAGATGTCGAGCAAAGTACAAACGCAGCTAGAGTGGCAGCATGTTTCGAGCTATTTCACCGACGCTGAAAATCTCAACGAGTACGAGGGGCATGACTTGGTACATGCGCGCGTACGCTACAGCGTGAACGAAGACGTCACATTGTATGCGCGGGTTAACAATGTATTTGATACGGACTACGCTGAACGCGCTGATTTTACTAGCTTCACAGGACCTCGCTACTTTCCTGGGCGGCCTCGAAACTTCATGATAACGGCATCGTTCACGTTATAGCTTCAAATAAGCAGCCATAATAGATAATTATTAATCTTGAAAATACAGACTATTGCCGTGATTTGCTTGTACCCCAGCGGCATCAGGCGTAGTCTTTAGGCATCAGCATGGGGCTCAGTCACGCCATGTATAGCGCTTGGAAAGGTCAGGCGACATACGTGGAATGATTGTTAATAGGTATACCCATGCAAAAAATAGTAATTGTTGGTGGCGGTGCTGGTGGTCTTGAATTAGCCAGTCGCTTAAGCCGCACCCTCGGGAGAAAGAAACAAGCCGAAATTACCCTCGTCGACCGCAGTCGAACCCATATCTGGAAGCCGCTATTACACGAAGTGGCCGCCGGTGTAATTGATAAGCATTCAGACGGTGTGGACTACGCCATCCACGCTGCAGCTCACCACTACCGCTTTCAATTAGGTGAAATGTGCTCGCTTAACGCGCAAGCGCAAACCATAACCTTGTCGCCTATAATTGACGAAGAAGGGACTCAGGTTTTGCCTGAACGCGAGATTCATTATGACCAGTTAGTGCTGGCGGTTGGCAGCGTGAGTAACGACTTTGGCACACCTGGCGTTGCTGAGCATTGCTACTTTCTTGACTCGTTAAAGCAAGCTGAACGTTTTCACAGAGCGCTTCTTAATCAACTAATCCGCATCAATCAGCAAGAAGATAAAGACGCCAGAATTGATGTCGCTATTGTCGGGGCAGGAGCAACAGGTACTGAGCTAGCCGCTCAACTTCACCATGTGGCGAATTTGTCCAGGGCGTACGGAATGCCAGACATGTCAGCTTCTCGTCTTAAGATTACGATCGTAGAAGCGGGAGAGCGTATATTGCCTGCGCTACCTGAGCGTATAGCAAACTCTGCAAGAAAAGCGCTGCATAAGTTGGGCGTAGACATTAAAGAGCAAACCATGGTGGCAGAAGCAGACGCGAAAGGGCTGATCACAAAAGACGGTGGTCGGATTGACGCTGATTTAATGGTGTGGGCTGCGGGGGTGAAAGCACCGGACTTCATAACAAAGCTTGCGCTTTTTGAAACGAACAGAGCCAATCAAATTCTTGTTGATAAGCAGCTTCGCAGTTCATCTCATAAGAATATTTGGGTGCTAGGCGATTGCTGCGGTTTCCAGCAGGAAAATGGGAAGTGGGTGCCGCCTCGAGCGCAGTCTGCCCACCAAATGGCGGATATTGTTGCGCATAATATAACGTCGTTATTTAATCAAAAAGACATGAAAGATTTTACTTACAAGGACTATGGATCCTTGGTTCACTTAAGTAAATACAGCACTGTTGGAAGCTTAATGGGATCACTGTCAAACAGCAGTATGTTCATTGAAGGGCGTCTAGCTAAGTTGGTTTACGTTTCTTTGTATAATATGCACCAGTTTGCAGTACACGGAAAGTTTAAAGGTGCTCTAAAGCTCCTTGTGAAGAAGTTAAGTCAGGCCATCAGCCCTAAGCTGAAGCTTCACTAACCACATGTAAAAAAAGCCCCATGTTTGGGGCTTTCTTAAATCATAAATTTAGTTCGCTGGGACTAAATGTAAATAGTTATTGTTTCACGCCTTCAACGTGAAGCTCTAATTCTACCGTTTGCGACGCTGGGCCTAAATCATAGTCGATGCCATAATCTTTAAGTGCAATCGTCGTTGTGCCCATAAAGCCTGCACGATAGCCGCCCCATGGGTCTTTGCCTTCGCCAATCTTTTTGGCTTCAATTGTAATAGGCTTTGTTACACCATGAAGCGTGAAGTCACCCATTACATCCATCATGCCATTGCCTTTATCGACAATTTTTGTGCTGACAAACTTCGCCTCTGGAAAGTCGTCAACGTTTAAGAAATCGTCGCTCTTAAGGTGCTTGTCACGCTCTGCGTGGTTTGAGTCGATACTGTCGGTATCGATAGTCACCATAATTTTTGCTGCACTAGGTGCTGCGTCGTCGTAACTAAAAGTACCTTTAAAATCGTTGAAGCGACCAGTAAGCCACGAGTAGCCCAAGTGTTGAATTTTAAAGTTGATAGACGCGTGGGCGCCTTTGCTATCAATCACATAATCTGCGGCGTTAGCGGTGCTTAAAGACAGCGCAGCGGCCAAGGCAAGTGTTAACTTCTTCATCATTTCTCCTTTTTCCTCAATATCATCGAAGCCGTAACATCTGCTTCAGTGTGTCATCGTTACTAATAAAGTGGTGTTTCAGCGCAGCCAGCGCGTGAATGATCGCCAATACAATCACCGACCACGCAATATAAAAATGGGCCTCTCCTGCAATGTCTTCTTGATTTTCAAAGAACTCGCCCATTGCAGGTACAGAAAACCAATTAAATACGTCGATGCTTCTTCCATCGGCCGTTGAAATTAAATAGCCGCTCGCGAATAGCATGATAATCAAGGTGTACAGAAGCCCATGACCTATGCGACTTAACCTTTTTTCTAACGGGGTGCCATGTGACGGCGGCCGTGAAGTAACAACGCGCGTGACTAAGCGAATAACAGTGATGGCAAGCAAAATTAATCCAACACTCTTGTGCCAATGCGGTGCCGTCTTATACCAGTCGCTGTAGTATGTGAGGTCGACCATCCACAGCCCTGAAGCAAACATGCCGACAATGGCAATGGCAGATATCCAATGCAAAATAACTATAGGTCTGGACCATCTTGGTTTCATATCACTTCCGTTATTACTTACAATCAGGTTGGTTAGACCTTCAGTTAATCGCGTTATCTCAACCGCTAGATGACTGCTGAAAAAACACCTCATGCATCAATTGAATCTAGTGTATTTCTAATTACGTTGGCTAAACATCACATTTAATGGGAGTGTTCGTTCTTGTTTTTAGAACGAATGTACAGAAAACAACCCACCAAACCTGAGTCGCGACACGGTTAGTTTTCGAAGGCGCGTCGTTTAATGGTCGATAAAATGCGCTAAACACCTCTATTAAACGCGCTAAATACTCTTATAGTTTAAATAGGCAGTAACAAAAGTGACTGCTTTGCTTCAATGTTGTTTAGTTCAGTAGAGGTTGTACGCTTTGCGCGTTTCGTACGTTTTGTTGGCCGTTATTCTGCCAGCGTTATTTTCATCACTAGTATCCGTCTCCGTATTGGGAGAGGGAAGAAGTGTGCAAAATATTGCGGGGCAGTCGAACAGTGCAAATACGCTCTCAACCCTCATTAGCGAATGGGAAAGCTCCGCTTTTGAAGTATCTGACGACGACATTGATGATGGCATTTCGTTTGTCGACATCACCAGCGGCTTGGAAAAATACCGGTTTTCGGCTGGAAAAACGATTGATGCAAAAGCCTTTACTAGGCAGCGCGATAACATCATTCGAGGGCCACCTTCTTTCACTTAATCATTAAAAAACTGAATTTTTTATTTTTGATTAGGAGAAAGGTATGCACGCCTTAAATCTATATAAAACCGAAGCTATCGATACATTGGCATGGCCGGTTGTTGAAAACACCATTACTGTAAAATCATCTGCTATGGCGGTCTTCACTGACTTTAAGCAGCACTTACCACACGTTATTGATGCTCGAACTCCAGCGACGAAAATAGAGTCGATTATGCGTCAGTCTCACGTTCGTATGATGCTGGTGGTAAACAGTGAGAACCGTTTCATTGGTATTGTGACCAGTCACGATGTCGGTGAACAGCAAATCATTCAGCGTGTGAGCGAGCTTAAGGTTAAGCGAGAAGAACTCACCGTTCATGACTTCATGCGCCCTAAAACCTCGCTTATGTCTTTCGACTTCAGTGAACTAATGCGTTCGTCTGTAGGTGACGTAATAGAAACACTTAAAGATTACGGACAGCACCATTGCCTTGTAATGGACAGAGACAGTCATGAAATTCGCGGAGTGATTAGCGTTAGCGACATTGCCAGAGAACTGCGGTTGCCGCTGGATATACAAGGCCGCCCTACGTTTGCTGAGTTAATTAATATCCTCGCAGCTTAATTTTCAATTTTTTCAATACTGGACCATACTTTGACTACGCGTTGCTTTTAACCAACGCGTAGTCAAAGGCATATATCGCATTAACGGTATTTGCTAACTCAACATTTTATTGAAGTAGTTAGGTGGTTATATGCAGTATGCTCATGGCGAATTCATCATTACACGCTGTGGTGATGCGGTGCTAACGCAAGCCTATGGGCCTTGGAACAAAGAGTGTGTGAATAGTTTTGCTGGTGAATATCGCACTCACTCTGAGAGTCTACATGGGCAGACCTGGTGCGATATCGTTTGTGTCATCGGAGAATCCCTGCTTATCCCAGACGCTGAAACGCTCCTTCACGAGCGTGTTGCTTCAGTAAACCCCATAGGGCTTACACATGTTGCCTTAGTGATGGGGGAGTCATCCGTGCGAGCAACCACACAGGCGCAGCTCAAACGCGTGTATCGCGATACCAATATAGAATACGTGTTCGTGGACTCAATAGAGGACGCCGTTGAATGGTTATCTTCAAAAGGGTTTACGGTTGACCAAGAAGGTATTGATGCACACCGCGAGAAGGTTTCTATGAAGCTTTAGGGCAAACTTGGTACGCATTTCGCAACGTTTCATAACATCTGTATAACATTGTTCGATGAAACGAGGCGATATTATGAATAGATCACTATTTCCTACCAGCGTTGTCACGAAAGCCTTCACTTGGGCATACCAGGAACTGGGTTTAAATATCAAGCAAGCTTCTGAAATATTGGGTATTTCTCCATCTTCTTTGGCGCAGACTACGCTACTTGGGTTTGAGAGTGGCACATCAGAGTACAGAAAGCAGCTCGCTTTTATTCGTATGTATCATTTACTCATTTCATTGTCAGATGGGGACAGTGAGCAAATGAAGGCGTGGTTTAGCAGTTACAATATAACGCTGGGCGCGACCCCTTTTGAAATGTGCAAAGCGTATGACGGCATTGAGAGAGTCGCCGATCAGCTTCGCAAACTGAAGCAGTCGACTTATGGTCGAGAGCGCACACTCGCCGTTGTTGAGTTTTCTCATAAAGAGCACGTTGAAAAGGCAGGTGCAAGGCTTCACTAAGCCACTTACTTAAGCGCTTTCGTCAATCGATATTATAAAGTCTGCGCACGCTTGCACCTGAGTAACGGGGATCATGTGGCCAGCGCCAGAAATAATTTTGTGTACCGCACTTCCTATTGCCTTTGTTACCGCGGTGATGTGCTCATCGGGCCTCAAGATAGTATCTTTTTCACCATACAATACCCCAACAGGGCATTGAATCTCTTCATAACGAGTTTGCTGACGGTGCAGACTGCCCTGCGCAGATACTGTATCTCTGCTACCTTCATAAAAGCTTCGAGAGTGAAGCGCTAACAAACCACCGCCTTCAGTTGAAAAGGACGGGGGGACAGGTTCGGGGTGAAAAATTTGCGCGACTTGTTTTCTACCTAACTTTGCACGCAGTGGACTGGCAATGGTTTTTGCAACACTGCTGCGTACCCATTCATTGGGTATGTAAAGCACCGAAAGAGGCCCGGCACCACCTTTTAGTGGTGTAGTTAACGGGCATAGAAGCGAAACCGATTTTATTTTGTCAGGTGCATCGATTGCCATCCTCAGTGCAATTCCTCCTCCCATTGAATGCCCAGCGATGCTCGCACTACCTATTCCCTCTTTTTGCATCCACTCGAGTATCATTTTACTTTGCTGCTCGAAGCTGGCGGATGTGCTTTTGTAGCGGCTCGAAAATCCGCTGCCTGGACGATCAACGGTATAGACCGTGTAGCGGGAAGCGAGGGTTTTTGCTAATTCGCTAAAATTGTTACTATTGCCAAGTAAACCATGAATCAGCACAAGCGCCGGACCGTTTCCTTGCTTTTGCCAGTGAATAATTCCACCATCAACAGGCGTAAGTTTTCCTGATGGTGTGAATGAAGCTTCGATATTGCTGTCCATTTTGGCGGTAAACCAAATAAGCGCTACAACGATACAAATAATGATGAGCAATGCGATGATCATGTTTTATGTCCAAAATAAGGATAAAAAACAACCTATCGGTTAACGCAAAAATGGTCAAGTAAGCAGTAATGATAGTGACCTATAGATGTAGGGCCGCTAGTGCTGCAACGTTAACGTGGTTACGCCATGACGTATTAGGATTTGAGATGGAATTAATAATAACCCCTTCTATCGCGATAGATGAAAGCGAAGCTGAATTGCAAGCTATTCGAGCACAAGGTAGCGGTGGGCAGAATGTGAACAAAGTAAGTAGCGCCATACATTTACGCTTCGACATAAATGGATCATCGCTGCCTGATAAGCTGAAAGAAAAGCTACTTCAGCTTAAAGATAGTCGCGTAACCAACGACGGTGTTTTTGTGCTTAAAGCGCAAAATTATCGAACGCAAGAACAAAACAGAGAAGATGCGCTAGCGCGACTTGTTGCGTGGATAAAGGCTGCGACAATTGAACAAAAACCGCGCATAAAAACAAAGGTGAGCCGTGCGGCAAAAGCACGTCGTGTAGATGTAAAAAAACAACAAGGTGCTAAAAAATCTATGCGTAAGAAAGTGGAATTTTAAACAAAACTAATCTAAAGTATAAAGCCTTATAGATGTCATTTCGCAAGACAACGGAAAATTCTTACAATAATAAATGAATGTGTCTTGTGCTTATGCTAATTATTGGAACTTAGGGAAGCATACAAAGTGACGCGTTCGAACGTTATTCCTATGGTGCTATTTGCAGCCATAGTGGTTTCGCTTGGGATTAATACACCGCAAGCCGCAAACGAGATTATTGCTCGTTTGTTCAACAAATCTATTTCTAATACTGAACTACAGCCTTCACAGGCTGATGTTGACCGTTTTCAGTCTATTTTAACTGACAAGTCTGAGAAAGAAGTACGAGCTATTTTAGCTCAGCGTGCACTTGGTAATAAAATTACCGAGTCTGTACTTTCAGATTTTGCCGATAAAAATGCGATAGTGCCAAATGAAAGCGAAATTCAATCTGCGTATTCTGTAATAAAATTATGGACCGTTGATTTGGACAGCGATGGCGCCTATCAAGATGAAGAGCTAGAGCGTTACCGTTTGGCAATGGCGGAAGGCATGGCAAAAAGCTGGAAAGTATCGAAAGCCCTTTACGAAGCGTACGGCGGAGATGTGGTTTTTCAACAGGATAACCCGTTAACACCGGTAGGAGCTTATCAAAAACTGTTTGAACAGTATCGCGAAAAGGGTGAGTTTGTTATTTACGACCCTGCTTTCAAAGCTGCGTTTTGGAGTTCAGTTAAAATGAAATATGCCAAAACTTACGACCCAGATAATATAGATTTTTCACTTCCCTGGTGGGAAAAGAGCATGACTGCTTCAGAAAAATAGTTCGAAAAGCCCTGTTTTTACAGGGCTTTTTTAATTCTTTTAAAAAAATCAAACCCAGTGCGGAATAAAAACTTTTCTTCAATCGTTATCTCAGTGTCCTTTATGAAAAACGGAGATAAACGGATGAAAAAGTTAAATACTGCAATTGCACTGGCTTTAGGTATCGCTTCAACATCAGTGTTGGCTCAAGAAACTGCATTTTCTGCGAATACTTCAGCTAATGCATCGACTTCTGCATCGCTTTCAATTACAAACGGTGCAAACTCACAATCTGCTACTCAAGCTAATACGCAGACTTCTGCTGAAGGTGAAGCCTTTACGCAAAGCCAAGCGTCTACCGAAAATTCAGCTAACGCTAGCGGACAATTTTCGGCAAGCCAGTCAGGTGATGACCTATCTACCGTTCAGGGATTGAACCAAGTGTCTGAGCTAGCCCCTGAAGAAGAGGGTGAAGAGAACGCTGACCAAGCAACACCAAACGAAGTGGCGCAAACGTCTACGTCAAACGCCAGTTTGTTAGCAAATAGCACTCAGCAGCTTTCGACAGCAGCAGCGGCATCTTTGTTATCAACTTCGCAAGCTTCGGTTGATGGTGCGGTGTCTGCAGCATCAGAAACAGCAAATACCATGACAGCGTCGGTGTCAGGAACGGTGACAAACAGTTTGTCTGGTTCTTTATCTGCGCTTTCATCAACTTCGGCAAACACAGACCCAAGCGGTGAAGCAGAAAGCGCTACACAAACTGCGACACAGGGTGCGGAAGTAAACCAAATAAGCACCCTAGCTAACAGTAACGCGGTAAATACCGCAGGTGGCTCGCTAACGGGAGGTGTAAGTGGCGCGCTCACTAATACTTTACAGGCCGCCGCAGGCAATAGTGTATCAAGTGCGGCAGAGAGCACGGCTGCTGGCACTATTGAAAGTGCAGTAGACGGCGGCGTAACTAATACAGTGACCAGTGCTGTAACTGGAACGATTGGCACCGCTGTCGAAGGTACGGTTACTGATACGGTAGCAAGCTCTGTAGAAGGTGCAGTTTCAGGGACTGTCGAGCAAACTGTGTCAGCAACAGTTGGAAATACTGTAGCAAATACGGTGGAAAGCTCAGTAAATAATACAGTGACGAGCTCGGTAGAAAGCGCCGTAACAAGCACGGTAAACGACAACGTTACATCAAGTATCTCAGGCGCTCTAGGCCTTTAACATCTTGGCCAAAACCAATAGGTGGGAGCCGAGCAATCTTGAGCTAGCGCTTTAGATAGCCACCTTAAAATCTGAGAGCGGCTTGCCTAAGTAGAAAGGCAAGCCGCAATCTAAGGTTCTGGCTATACGTACGGATGCATTATCTGTTTATTCTCAGTCAAACCGTACGTCTCAAGTCAATTCTCATGTCTCCCCTTACTTGAATAGAGCAAAACAGTAATCGCTAAGACTTATTTTCTCTGTGGTAGGTAAAAACAATGAACACGAAAATATCTCAACATTCATTCACGACATTTATTTCTACCTTTGGTAGCTACCAACGCCTTTCTATTGCCGTTACCGCTGCTTTACTCGGCTGTAGTGCTGCCTATGCGAGCGCTGAAAGTCAGTCAAAGGCTGCTGAAGGTGCAAGCAATACAAGTGATAAGCATCAAATAGTTTCATTCTCAGGTTTTGGTTACATAGGCTATCGCAATGATAGTAATGTGAGTGTAAGCGAGTTAGATACGAACTCAGATGTGGCAGACGGTGCGGTACAGTCAGAAGCGCAGCTAAAGGTGTCAGTGAAGCCCACTGAGAAGTGGGAAAATGTACTGTCGGTAAGTCAGGCTAATACCAACTATCAAACACTAAGCGAGTTTGACCTTGGCCTTACCACTTTGTCTGCAAGCACTAGCTATGCGTTTGATTTCGCGAAGCTAGGTACGCACTACTATCACGCTAGCGCAGAACTTGATGGACGCGATTTTCTCACTTATCAACAATATGGGCTATCTGCGGGAAAACTACTGGGCCAGCGCACGTATTTGCGCGTTAGTAGTGATCTTATCGACAAACAGTTCGAAAACACACCTGAGGATGCGCCGATTAGAGATAGCGACGCTATCGCCGTACGCAGTGATCTATTCTACTTTTTTGAAGGAGACGACTTTTTTCAAATCGCACTTAAGTATCAAAACGAAGATGCTCAAAACAATGTGTTCGACTACACAGGTAAGGGGGTAGATTTTGCGTACACCTATCCCATAGCGATGTTCAGTAAACCTCTGAAGCTTAAGGTTGCCTATCAACTTGATGTAAGGGATTACGCTTCAGAACAAGATGGAGGCATTGGTAGGGAAGACGACAGGCATATTGTTGAGTTAAGTGCAGACTACGCTGTTCACAGCAATGTTGATATAAAACTGTCTACCCAATACGGCGACTACGCGTCTAGTGTAGATGATGCAAACTACCAAGAAACCATTGCTGAGCTAGGCATTAACGTTCATTTTTAGTGAACGTTAATGTAAATCATATGATGAACGGTGTTTTTAACTTAAGGCAATATGCCAAAACCAAATACGCTGTCCCGCCCAGGCGTTCCTGCGTCTATGGCTAATTGTTGCAGCTTTATCAGGGCAGCGTTCCTTTCTTTCTCTTTGCGTAAATAGCACGCATACAAAGCGGTGACACGGGGTGATGCCATAGAGGTTCCCGTCTGCCTAACTGTTTTCCCATTGGGGTGTGCGGCATCTACCGATACGCCAAATGCAGCAAAATCCACATAATCACCTTGATTCGCCCATCGATAAATTACATTAGACTTATCAACGGCCGTAATGCCCAACGTTTCTGAATAAGCGGCGGGGTACAAGGGCAAAGAGGCTGGGCCTTCATTGCCCACGGCTGCAATGACTTGAATACCACTTTCATCAAGCTGTTTTATCACCCGCGCTAAAACCGGGTTGTCAGGCCCTGCTAAACTCATATTTATGGCGTCTACGTGCTGTGATGCAAGAAAGTTTAGACCTTCAATCAACGACATCAGCGTGGCGCCTTGGCTAACACTATTACGTGAATAAAAAACACTGGCATTAAACACCTGACTTGAATCGGGCAATGATGCCGCCAATAAGCTAGCTACCGCTGTACCGTGGTCAGACGAAAACGCCACGGTATTTTCTTGGGGATCCGCAGGCTTTATACCTGTTTTTTCAGCTGTACCCTCGTCATCTGCGTTGCTATCTCGATTCTGACCAACGATGAAAGACGCTTGTGTTAAATCAATGTGTGAGAGCAATGGATGGGTTGGCGCTACATGGGTATCAACCATTCCAATGCGCAGCGGTATGGGACAGGTTTCCAGTTCGTTGGCCTCATTTTTAGTTTCAAATTCTTGAGTCAATTCATTGGTTGGGGACCTGCTCTGCGATAGATAGATATGGTTCCGACCTATTTGAGACCGTAGATTGTGTGGCAAACTGTTGCGAATATACGACACGTCATCTTCATTTCCCGTGACTTTAACTTTATAAAGCCACTGGGAGAGCGCGGGTAAATACTGAGCCTTTTGAATCGTTATATTTGCGCCTTGGAAGTGCACTCTGTCGGTTTCTTCACCTAAAAAAAGCCATTCTTTTTCAACAGCAAGAAAGCCACCTTCAACGGTTACTTCCTTAACAACCACTTGGCCAGACGCTGATAAAATGTTTGTCGCAGCGGGGGGAGTAAATTGAGGTGTTGGTATGCCGCTAATAACGTCTGAAGCCAGCGTAGACACGTTGCTTACACCTTCTACAGATGATTGCACTTTCCGTCTTGCTTCCTCACGAATAGCTTTTAAATCAGAGGGCGTTCTATCTATTACAGGACGCACGGGAGACACCACTTGATTCAATGTTCCCGCTAGTTGGGCTTGCGATATTGAAGCCGCAAACAAACCAACAAATCCCATAATAATTGTGTACTTCATTTTGCTACCTTTACTTTAACGTTGGCGCAGTTTGATGCTGTAAGAAGGAATGGCATAAATTGTGCCATGGCTCTTATCACTGCCTAATAGTGTAGTGACGAATAGATAGAAAAAAAATTCCAATACGAGCCCGAAGATCTACGCGTTTTAACTTAATAAAAAAATTCTTAATACGTGGAATAAAAATAGTTGTGGCTCGTTAACAGGATATAGACAACGGAAATCCTCACAAAGGTACATGAAAATGAAAGATGAGTTGACTGAACTCGTCCCGTCGTTGCGAAAATTCGCATACTCGTTGACGGGTAACATGCATGATGCTGATGATTTACTTCAGAACACCCTTGAACGGCTATTGAGTAAGCCGCTTCCTGAACAAGTTACGCTAATGGCGTGGGCATTTAGAGTGTGCCGAAATTGTTGGATAGACGAATATAGAGCGAAGAAAGTGAGAACCAACGCAACCGATGCACTTTCTTACGAAACGCAATCAGCAAATAGCAATACTGATCTGGATGACGCGGTCACTCAGACTATTACGCTAAAACAGGTATCAAGTGCCATGGACGAATTACCTTGTGAGCAAAGAGAAACCCTTTCCTTAGTTGCAGTACAGGGAATGAGTTACTCTGATGCTTCGGAAGTGTTACAGGTTCCTACTGGGACCATCATGAGCCGGCTTGCCAGAGCGAGAGCAAAAATATCAAATTTACTTAATGGCCAAAACGAGGTGTTATCGTGATCTTAACTGACGAAAAACTCTCTGCATTTTTAGATGGTGAGCTAGACACTGCTGAGATGGACCTGGTTCGTGAAGCGATAGCGCATGACGTTGCCATTTCTGACCGGCTCGCCGCGCTTGCTGAGGTCGATAGAGTGGTAAAAGCGGCGGCAGAAAAAGCGACAGCAGTGGCGTTACCTAAAGAAATAGTGGCACTTTTGAGTGATGAAAACCGCCAAAGCGATAAAAGTGAAGCACAGGCAACAGATGTTAGATTAGAGCGCGAAAGTACCACAGAGCAATATTCAACGGAAAATGTAACGCCGTTTCCGCAGAAGGCGAGCTCGATTAACAGTGCGCAGCAAAATCAGACAAAGTGGAAGGGACCCTTCGCCATTGCTGCAAGTGTGGCGGTATTAGCGGGCTTAGTGTTCTTTAATCAGCAGGGCGCTGAAACAACGCAGCCTACACATTGGGCAAACGTATCGTCGGTGCTGGACAGCAACCTAACTGGTGAAGCAACCACCTTTGACACAGGTGTTACGGTTACACCCCAGTTGTCTTTTGTAAATACGGATTTTAATTACTGCCGACAGGCTGAAGTGGCATCTCAAGATGAACTAAATGTAATGATCGCTTGTAAAGATAAACAAGGTGCGTGGCAGCTTGCCGCTAGCAAATTGGACGAGCTAGGTGAGAATGCAGGTCAATATCAAACCGCCACTAGCGCTAAAGTAATGGAAGAAGAGTTAGACAAAATGATGGCATCTGCGCCATTAAACCGAGAGCAAGAGAAAAACGCAATTGAAGCAACCTGGCTAGCTGACAAGGCCGAAGGAGTAAATGATGAAAACTAAAATTATGTTAGTACTTGCGGTATTAATTATGGCGGGCTGCGCCAGTCAACCCGATTATAGACAGGCCCAAAAAGGCGGCTTTGGCTACACGGAAAGTAAGTTGAGTGATACCCAATATCGCGTGCATTTCAAAGCGAAGGGGTCTGATAAAGGCAAGGCGATGGATTACGCCATGCTCCGTGCTGCCGAACTTACGTTATTAGAAGGTTACGACTGGTTTGTAGTGACTGACCGAGAGACCTTAGTAGATAAGGAGACCGTGCAAACCACACCTACCGCAGGCTTTAGCCAGCGATATGCACGGGTTACCGAGTGCGGTGTGCTCACTTGCAGAACGTCCTACCACCCTACTACCCAATTCGAAACGGGTGTATTTGTAGGGGGCTCTCAGCAAAGTGAGATCGAAAGTATCTTGAGCATTGAGATAGGCAAAGGTACGCGTCCAACGTCGGCAACGAGCTTTGACGCAAGGGAAGTTCGCGATAACTTACAGCCTAAGACGGAAGAGTGATAAAAAATCAAAGGGCATAACCTCCCTTGACTACGACACAAATAAAAAGGGCCGCTGCATTATGCAGCGGCCCTTTTAGTAGCAGTAAAGATTAACAACACAGTGATACCAGATTGTTATACTGCCAGTGTCTTAATTCATATAATGAAGACGGCGATTAATTAAAATAACCATCGACCTCTTTTTCAGCTTCGTCACGGCTTTTGCCATAAGCTTGTTGAATCTTACCTACTAATTCTTCACGTCGACCGTCAATTACATCTAGGTCGTCATCGGTAAGTTTGCCCCACTTTTGCTGCACCTTACCTTTCATTTCTTTCCAATTACCTTCAATACGATCACTGTTCATAACTTGCTCTCCTTATCCAAACAATTGGTTGAAAAAACTGGCGGAAAAATTGGCCAGTTATTTTCTTGGCAGCAAATGCTGTTCCATTGTGTAGGTATATGAAAGTATTGAATTTGTTGTTTGTGAAAATCCTGCCGCACAGTTGTTTTTTATGCAGAATTTACAAGTTCTTGCAAAGCCTACAGGAAGCATAGTCATCAACTAGGCCAATGTTTTAGCATACGCTTCACTGTCCTGCCTTTTTTCTATTTTATGTTGATCTTCGCTGCGGCCTTTCTTCCAGTAGCTGCTAATGTAAATATTCTCGTGCGCCACGGATTTTTCGTCCTTGAGCCATGCCCGAATCGCCCGCATATCAGAAAATTCACACGCCACCCAAACTGTGGGATTTCCGTCGAGCCAAGGTAACTGGTCGAGGCGGGAAGGTAAAGATTGCTCATGTTCCCATATCACCGTTACTCCTTCGGGCTTTTTAAGTGTAACCGCATCCTTTTCGTCTTCAATTTTAATCACGGCGTAGCCTTTGGTTTGCACAGGAAGCTCGGCGAGGTGATTTCTAATACTAGGAAGCGCTGTCATGTCGCCAGCCAACAGTATCCAATCATATTGCTCGCTGAGTCCCTTACTAGAACCGGGCCCTGCGAGCGTGATGATGTCGCCAGGCTTTGTACTTGTCGCCCATGCCGACGCAGGGCCAGTTTTACCACCATCGGCATGGATAACCATATCCAGAATCATTTCAGGCTTCTCTGCGTCAAAGTGCGCAACCGTATAGGTGCGCATTGCCACTTGGCTCGTATCTGTGGGGCGTTTCAGCGGGTTTCCTTCTAGGTCGAACATAAGTTTAATGTACGCACCTGCAGTAACCGAGGGAAAGGTAAGAAGGTCTTCCCCACTGAGGTGTACACGCTGCATATTTGGGGTAATTCGGACTGATTGGGTGACAATAGCTCTGCGAGGTTGCGGTTTAGACATTAGCTTACTCCTGTGATCTTGAGTAGTTATTCTATTTAGAAATAATTCTCATTTCCATTTCTAAAGGTGAAATGATCAGGATTGTTTAGTTCTATTTTTTAGATTAACTGACCGGTTTTGAGAGAAACTAATACAAATAAAATAGATAGGTGTACGTTGGATTAGCACTATAACAATAAGCGAGGAATACGCACTGGAAAAGGAAAGGTTAGAGCAAAAGAAAAGGGGCTAAAAAGCCCCTTAAAAAACCACAACATAACTTGGAAAACACATTTACACACCACAAAGACGCACACTCAACGACTTCATGTATAAGTTAAGATAGCCTAATTATAAAAAGGTTCCGCTTTTTTAAAAATAAAAGGTAAAAAAATAAATACCTTTGAAATAGGCGTATTCCTGTCACCTGTCAGGCTGGCATTAATTCGCTAAGGCCTGTTTAGCTTTGATGACGAATTGGGCCAAATGTATAGCAACGGTAAACAGGACCTAGCCAACGTGTCTTATTCTTCGTAATGTTATGTAGACGACGCATGTGGTTGCTGCGATTAGCGCTGACGCGATAGCGAACGGAAGCGCGATATCCAGTTGGTAAATGAAAGCTGCCAGTGGCGGACCTATTACGTAGCCCATGGCAGTAGTCGCTGTAATTAACCCAGTGATAGTGACTTGTTGAGAGGGGGCGCAGTAGGTCGTTGCTGCAGCTGCCAAAGATGGGTAGGCCATTCCCATACCTAAACCCATTAATGTCATGGCCGCATAAAGCATAAATAACGAATGTTGAAGAAAGAGCAGCAAGTAGGCTAAGCCCAATAGCGGAAGCGCGATAGTGATCATCGCTTCTTTGCTTATTCGGCCTTTTTGTACCCACCCAAATTGGGCTGTGAGAGACGCGGCAGCACTGACCATCATCGCGAAACCCACTTGCCGAGCAGCGTCTACGGGTGAATAGTCGTAAAAATCGATAAAAAAGAAACCCAGTGATTGCTGCATCATCGCCATTGCGCAAAATACACAAATACATGCAGCGACGAATACATAAGGTACTTTGCTAGGCGCTTGGTTATTGTCGCTAGTCTGCTGAGCGTTTTTTTGCTGAGACAAAGGCGGCAGAACAGGTAGCTTAAAATATACCAATGTAAGCGCCAGTAAGGTTAGCAACACGATGCTGTACAACGGTGCCAATAAGCCAAAACCGACTAAAAGCCCAGCGTAGGCGGGCCCCACAATTTGCCCTACGTTGCTTGCAGAGGTGACTTTGCTGATTGCACTTACTCGACTTTGGGGCGTACTGATGGCGACGGCGTAACCTACCGCAGAAGGCGGAGTTGCAGACATAATGGTTGATTGCAGACTTCGGCTTATCAACAATGCCAAAAACAAATTGGTGCCGCTTATAATGCCAGAAAATCCTGCCATCCATGCACTAGCGAAGGCAAATGTGCCCAAGCTATAACCCGACAGACCAACCATTAAAATACGTTTAAAGCCCGCACGCTTAGCGACCTTGCTCCACACATTCGTACCGAACGCAAAAATAAGTGCAGAGCTAGACATAATAGTGGCAATGTGGAATTCAGAAAGGTTCGCCTGTCGCCCCATAGAAGGGAGTGTGGTAAGCATTACGCTTTGGCCAACAGACGTAGCGAGCAACGCACAAAAAAGAACTCTAAAAACGATAGTAGATGCAGACGGCGAAAGCACGCAGGTAGCCCTTTTGGTAGGCGATAAAGAAACAAAGCAATTTTATCACAAATGAAGATAAAAAAATGCCCGCCAAAGGCGGGCCAAAATCAGAGGTATGTAAAGGCCGGGATGGGCCTTTGAGGGGAGAGGGTAGTCGTCGGATGACAACTCACTAATAACATCGACGACATTACCAGTGTCCTCACTATGGTCTCGCTGAAGCAACACACACGTACATTCAACGAATCCAAATTGGGTCAACAATCCCTTGCTGCACGAGACATCACTGTCGGTGCTTGCGATGTAGGTACTCAGAGCTTGTTTGCAATCCTTATGAAACAAGTGCCTTGCATCCTGCGAGTTTAATTAGGTTGTCTTTTACCTAACCTCATCATCGACCAGCAATTTAACGAATCTTCTACAGGCATCCATTAGCTACAATACTGACACATCCGTTTTTCCTTGGTGACACACTCCATGCACTTCCCATGTCGTCACCTTCAGTATTTGTCATCTACGCAATTTGGCCTCTCCGTCGCTAAAGCTATCCTAGCTACAAACTGCGTTCTGTATTTATCCGTTAGTCTAATGTATGCGTGATCTGTGCCAAACCTTAAATTCAATTTAGAATGATTTTAATTTACTGATTTTTAAAGATTATTTTTATTTTTGGACAGTGGGTAGCTCGTATTTGAAAAACTAAGGTTGAGTAGGTATGTAGTTTTTTCTCGGTGGTGTGTAGCGTTTTACAAACACTTTTCTTTTCTCTGTGTTACTCGTCGCATTGCTCTTGATCTTTTCTAAAAATACATTAGATTATTTATATATTAGAATAATCTAATTTAATACTGTGTCCCATAAACGCTGTGGCCCATAAATGTACCCATTGTTTTTGCTAACGCAGGTAGGCGTTGTGAAATGTTCTGCAGATCAAAGGTCATGGTTTGTGAAAGTGGAGCGCCACTCAACACGCCAAGGAAACACAGTGGATGGAGTTAAACCAGTCGTATCACGATTAGAGGGAATCAATGTATTTCCTAGTAGGAGTTCATAGCTATGTTCACGGCAGTTATTGAAAAATTACTGTTCCTCTCTACCCGGAAAGGTAAGTGGGTTTATGCCGCTTTACTGTTGGCTGTTGTCTTTTGCGCTTATCAAATGCGGCTAATTACGATAGACACCGACCCAGAGAATATGCTTGAATCCAATCATCCTGCCCGCGTCTTTCATAACGATGTGAAGCATACTTTTGCTATGCACGACGCGATAGTGGTGGGGGTTATAGCATCACCGGCCAATGACACAGCCACTCATAAAACTGCTTTAAGTACCAATAAAGGCATCTACACACCAAACAACCTGCAAGCAATAGACGGTGTTACCCAGCAAATATTAAACACTGAGGGGGTTATTGCTAGAGATGTCATGTCGTTCTCAACAGTGGACAATATTACTCAAGGTGACGACGGTGAGCTCAAGTTCTCTTGGATGATGTCACAAGCCCCATCATCGCAAGAGGAAGCAGATTACATTGCCAATGCTATTGCACGCCTTCCAATGTTACAGGGGAGCCTGGCTTCTTCATCACACAATGCTGCGGCTATCTATGTGCCCATTAAAGATAAAAATGAGAGCTTTCGTATTGCGGAAGACATTCGTGCCTATATTGGCGCGAATACAATAAACGAAACATTGCAGTGGCACATAACAGGACTCCCTGTTGCTGAAGATCAGTTCGGCGTTGAAATGTTTATTCAAATGGCAATTTCAGCGCCAGCTGCGGGACTAATGATTTTTATCCTCCTCTTTGTCTTTTTCCGCAATTTTACGCTGATTACCGCCCCGATGGTGGTGGCAATGGCAACAGTAATTATCACAATGGGGGCGCTAATCGGCTTAGGTTTCACTGTGCACATCATGTCATCGATGATTGCCATATTTTTGATGCCTATCGCTGTTGTTGACTCGGTGCATATATTGTCTGAGTTTTCAGACCGCTATAAACCAGGTCAAAAGGCCGATGAAGTGATTACCACAGTGGTTGAACACCTATTTCAGCCGATGCTGTTTACGTCGCTGACCTCTGCGGCAGGGTTCTATTCACTTATGCTAACTCCCATTCCACCCGTACAGATTTTCGGTGCTTTCATTGGCTCAGGTATTCTGTTGGCTTTCGCTATTACGCTTACCTTTATACCTGCTTATATATCAAGAATGTCGCCAGAGGCGCTCGCAAAATTGCAGTCTGCACTGCACGCCGATGCCAATACCTCATCAATGAAAACAACATACTTACAGCGATTTGTGTACGGTATTCGCACCTTGGCGCTAAATTATAAAGGGGCATTACTCGTTGCGTTTATGGTGATTTCAGCGGTATCAGTGTGGGGTATTTTCCAAATACAAATTAACGACAACCCTGTGCGCTGGTTTAAAGAAAATCATGAAATTCGCGTAGCCGATAAGGCGCTTAATAAGGAGTTTGCGGGTACGTACAACGCGTACATTGTTATTGAAGATACCCGCAAGCTGAAAAGTGCACGTGAAATACTGCTAAGTGCAGTGTTGCCCCCTTCATTAGATGAATGGCGTGAAACAACCCTCGATACACTAAACAATGAAAATGCCGGCAATAATTTTGAGACTCTCGCATTTGCCGTCGATGATGCATTATTTGGTGATCTTGATAGCGACGAATATGACGCTTTAAATCAATTGCTTTCAAGCATTGATGAAATTAAAGGCACAAGCAAAACGTTTCAACAGCCCGATAATGTAGCGCTGCTTTCAGACCTGCAAAATTACCTAAGCACTCAAACGCTGGTGGGTAAAACTCAGTCCCTCAGTGATGTGATTAAAGTGGTTAACCGAGAGCTGCATTCGGGCAATGACAGCGACTACGAGTTACCTAATACTCAGCCGGCGATAGCACAGACGCTCTTGCAATATCAGTCCTCTCATAGGCCTCAAGACTTGTGGCATTTCGTGACACCAGACTATCGTAAAACCTTGGTGTGGCTACAACTATCCAGTGGTGACAACCAAGATATGACAAAGGTAATTGAGTTAGTCGAATACTACTTCGCTCAACACCCACTGCCTGATGGCCTGACATATCAATGGGCAGGTAAGGCATATCTAAATGTGGTATGGCAGGACAACATGGTTGCAGGCATGTTAGACAGCTTACTTAGCGCCTTCATTATTGTTTTTGTGATGATGGTATTGCTGCTGCGCTCACTGATATTCGGTGTATTAGCCATGCTGCCCCTTACTATAACTATCACCTTTATTTACGGTGCTATTGGCATTGTAGGTAAAGATTACGATATGCCTATTGCCGTGCTTTCAGCCCTGACATTGGGTTTGTCGGTAGACTTTGCCATTCACTTTCTGGCTAGAGCCAAAGAGATTTACAAGCAAACGGCTAACGTGAGTAAAACGTTTGATGCCATGTTTGAAGAGCCTGCTAGCGCTATTACTCGTAATGCGCTGGTCATCGCGCTTGGCTTTACGCCGCTGCTTTTAGCACCACTTGTGCCTTACATCACCGTGGGCATTTTTCTGGCAAGTATCATGTTTATTTCAGCACTCGTTACGCTGCTGGTGTTGCCAGCTGCTATGACGTTGCTTAAACGTTGGGTTTTCAAGGAGGCCTAAAATGCGTATTTCCATATTATCAGTGTTCATGTGGCGTCGACCAAAAATACGAAACCTTCGAAGCATGTTCACGGGCCTTGTTGCGCTATTACTTATATCGGGTAATGGATTTGCTCAAGCCTTGGCAACCCAAAGCGACGAAAGCAGCAGTAGTATCGATGTTGCTGAAATCGTTAATAAGGCTGAGCAGGCGGCGTACTACGCGGGCAATGACGGACGTTCAATGGCGAGAATGCTCATTGTAGATGAGCAAGGTCGAAAGCAAATGCGTCAGTTTACTATTCTGCGCAAAGATGTGTTGAATGAGGCAGGCGCCGACACCGGCGATCAACGTATGCTGGTTTTCTTTAGCCGTCCTACTGAAGTTGAAGGTACGGTATTTCGCGTTGAAAAGCATGCGGCGCTTAATTCTGATGACGACCGTTGGTTATATTTGCCGGCTTTAGATTTAGTAAAGCGAATCGCCGCAGGCGATAAACGTACATCGTTTGTTGGTTCTCATTTCTTCTATGAAGATGTTTCCGGCCGCGCAACGGCCCAGGACAGTTTTGAGCTGCTTGAACAAACCCAAACTCATTATCACTTAAAAGCAACGCCCAAGGACACAGCGCTCGTTGAGTTCAGCCACTATGTAGTAGAGATAGACAAAGACACTTATTTGCCCACCTTAATTAACTTTTATAAGGGTGACAATAACTACCGCCGCGTTGAAGCTTTAACTATTGAGACTATACAGGGCAATCCTACTGTGGTGAGAAGTAAGGTGACGGACCTTGCATCAGGTGGCTATACCCTTATGGAATTCAGAGGGATTGAATACGACATAGGTCTTCCAGATAGCATATTTAGTGAGCGTAGCCTTCGTGTGCCACCGCAACGCTATATTAAATAACACAATCTTGAAAAAGGAATCTAGCACGGTGCGCTTGCCTAAATTACTAGCTCCATCCATATGGATAACGCTGCCTAGCCAAGCCTATGGTCTTTCTGAGTGGGTTAAAAAGCAATGGAGGGCGCACGCTTTACTCGCGCCGATTATTCTCACCTTTGCGCTCACGGCTGTAGTAAGTCTTCCATTAAACGCCCAGACAATGGGTGTTGAAACACAGAACCAAAAAGACCCGTTGAAAAGCGGAGTAAAAGAGCGGAAAGCTAACGCAAGCGACGAGTGGGACAGCGTGTGGCCTGAGGAGGATAATGTCGAATCAGGTGACGATTGGAGCGATAAGTGGGATGACGAATGGGGCACTGACAGCAAAAGTAAGCTTCGTATTTCTGGTTTCGCCGAGCTCGCCGTAGGAAACCGTTTTTCCCGTGACATGGCTACCGCGTTTGGCAGTCAGAATTCACAAATGAACGAGAGTTTTCAAGCAGCTAACGCGCCATCCGTGTTAAATAACAGCACATTGCGCGACGCCAGAGTTCAACTTCGCGCAGACTATGCATTAGACAGTTCCTCCATTTCCAGTAAAGCCGACGTTTGGTATGACGGCGTAACGTCGTCGTGGGAATCACAACTTCGCGAACTGGCATGGCAAGGTAGCTTAAGCAGTATTCTACCCAGCGCTTTAGTCGGCACGGGGGACTGGGCAAATGCATTTGACATTAAAGTCGGTAAGCAAGTGCTGACTTGGGGGACAGGGGATTACTTGTTCTTAAATGATCTCTTCCCTAAAGATTATCAGTCGTTCTTTGCAGGAAGAGAAGACGAATACCTTAAAGCGCCGAGTAATGCATTAAAGGTGTCGGGCTACACGGATTTTGCCAATGTAGATTTAGTCGTCACACCTGAATTTGAGCCTGATATTGGTATTACAGGCGAAATATTTTCTTTTTACAGCCCGCAATTGGATGAAAACATTGCCCCTTCGTTTTCTGTTGAACGTGATAATCGCCCACGAGGAAGTGAGCTTGCCTTAAGGGTGTATAAATCTGTTAAGGGGATGGAGATTGCAGGCTATGGTTACACCGGTTATACAAGGCAGCCCACCGCGACAGATTCTCTTGGAAGACCGCGCTACAGTAAAATGAATGCCTATGGCGCAAGTGTTGTCGCGCCTCTGGGGCGGGGGATAGCAAATGCGGAATACGTTTTCTACAACAGCCTTGAAGACATGGATGGAAGTGACGGGCAAATAGCGAATGATCAAAGTCGTTTCTTACTAGGCTATAGCCAAGAAATTGCCGCAAATCTTACCGGTGGTTTCCAGTGGTACACCGAGTACTTACACAATGCGGATGGCCTAAATAGAACAGTCTCGTCTTCTGAGCGAGTTCAAGAAAAATACCGCCATTGGGTGACGACCCGTTTAACGTGGTTAGCACTTCGTCAAACACTGACGTTAAATACTTTTCTGTTTTATTCACCCAGCGATAGCGACGGATACCTAAAGACTACAGTGGCTTATTCGCCCACCGACAAGTGGCAAGTGAGAGCGGGGGTGAATGTCTTTTCAGGTAAGGATAACTATACGTTTTGGGGGCAGTTTGAAGACGCAAGTAATGCGTTTATTGCCTATCGATTTTATTTTTAATCTCTTCCAATATTTAAGGATTACGTTATGTCTCAGGAAAAAGCATTAACCGTCTTCGCAGGGCTCATGGTGTTGTTGTCTGTATTACTAACCCATTTTGTTCATGCAAACTTTATGTGGCTTACCGTGTTTATTGGCGCAAACTTGTTCCAACAGAGCTTCACTGGCTTTTGCCCAGCAACGCTATTTTTTAAACATGTACTTGGGCTTAAAAGTGAACGGGAGTTGGCGTGTCCTGCAGACACTTCTACTTCTCGATAGAAAGCCGCTGACTTCTATAATCAAACGAGCGCGCTGGGTATACTAGCTTATTCAACAGTGTTAAATAAGCTAGTTGCCCCGGCTACTCTAGCTTCGCTCTCTACCAAGATCCATACATGGGGTTTGGCAGAATAAAAATCTCTGTGCCCACTCGTGGCATGAGTGACTGAACGTTGGCAGATTCTTGAGTTACGCCGCCTACATCTTCAATGTTGTCCCCAATTTGCATGATAATAGTGTGAGGCACAGCCCACGTAGACGTCGCGTCTTTAGACGTATTTGAACATGCGATCTTGCCTTGGGTAAGCTGCATTCTGCGCAAGTCCTTGTCATTAACCATACCTTCTTGGCCTACCGCTTCTTTGTCTTCAGCAGTGCGGCCAACAACACAGGTATTACTCGTGGTAAGCGGTAAACCTTGCGCCAAGAGGTTATTCCACGTGTGACTATCAAGTGTTTTATCGCGATTCGTAATAAGCGCCACCTTGCCATTTCGTGCAACAACTTCATCGATGAAAGCGGCTACTCCCGGTACCAGTGTAGCCTCTTCACGCTTTACCCAATCAGCCCAGCTTTTTGACGAGTAGCCCAAACCTACGCTTTCGCGCTCTTTCTGGTATGTGCTGTTATCTAATACAGTTTCATCAACATCCATAACCACAACGTCGCCATCGGCAAAGCGCGTAGGTAGTGCTGCAATAGCTTGGTTATACACAAAGCTGGAAAGAACAGGGTACTCTTTGCTGCTGGTTTGATACACCACGGCGTTCGAAAGGGTATGTGTTTTTACACCAGCAAGCGGGGTTGATGGCGTAGACGAGCACGCCGCAATAGCTGATACTGCAGCGCCTATGCACGCTGCTTTGCTGATGTAAGAGAGTTTGTTAAGAGATAACAATGTTATTTTCCTTTTATCGTTTTTTCTGCCTAAGGGTTTCAACACCATAATTACCCCTGAACTTATCGATAAACTGGGCCTGATATTTCAGCAATGGCGTCGTGTGCATGCAGACTTTCTTGATGTTCTACTTTTACACGAAAATAGGTAGCTTGGTAATACGTACTTAACGCTTCATGCAGTCGCCTTACCGAATCTTCTACAAACATTAGGTTTTCAGCATTACGCTTGGCAAACGCCTGTTCATCTTCACGCTTAACTGCGGTTTGAAGCGGTGTGCCTAACGCGTTTTCTATCAGGTCAATAATACCAATAAAATCGGGGATCTCGTTGTCGCTTAAATCTAGGGTTATATCGGCAAAGGAACGCTGTGCATGCGCCGTGGCGATGCTGGCTTGTTTAGAAGCGAGCCAAGCGCCCATTTCTTCTACAGATAAACCTTTTCCTTCGAATTGCTGCACAAACACTTCTGATAACGCCTTGCGAGAGAGGGAGGCCGAGCAAGGACAAGTACTAGAGTACGGTACTCTTAACTTAAGCTGTGCCTCATAACGTTCAGGTGAACGCCTTACGCAAAGTGAAGCAGGGTACGATTGATATCCTGACATCCTACTTATGAGCGCCGGACGCGACACTGTGAGGTCAAAGTGTAAATTAAGCTGGGCGCTGTTGCTCAGCCCATCTTGAGACTCGATAAGCGAGTTCATTAACGATACAAGCGCCGACTTATGCAAGTATTGGTTGCTCAAATACCGCTGCAGCAGATTGTATAAACGAGACATGTGAATACCTTTGGCATTGGGATGATCTAAACTTACTGTTACATCAACCGTAGCCTTACTGGCTAAGCGCTCACCGCGTCTACCTAAGATGTGTAGGGGTATGGCAATGCCCTGCATACCAACTTTATCAATAACCGGAACTTGCGCAGTAGATTGCTCGGTGGTGACATCGGGAAGTACCGTATTGGGAGAATTGAAACTGGCCAAAATTACCTCTGAATGAGCCCTTAACAACGACTTACATCACTATCTTTTAAAAAGCAGCTCGCTTTTGATGAAGTAATGAAACAATAGGTGATGGGGTTGTGCTGTGCTTTGCGCAAATAGCAATTCGCACTTTTGATGCTACAGAACATTTGTTAGATATTTAATTCACAGCGCTACTGACCCTGCCACACCCCTTGAGTGTTATAATATAACATTTAAATTGTTTGATTGATACATTATCACACTTTAAGTTTGCAAAGAGCCTGACAATAGCGCTGTTTTAAAGCGCCATTGGCGTATGACGTTAATCGCCGGAAAAGCTGAAGCTCAGATTATTTAATGGGCATCAGGCTCAACTTTTAAAGCTACGCAAAATCCAGTAAGTCAGTACCAAAAAAGTTATCAATGACACAGCGCCATTCTCCACTTCCATCCCTTTGCAGAACATAAACGGCGCGCTTACCCTCGCAGGGTAGGGCGTTGGGTGTTGCTTTGGGAACAAGGTAAAGCTTCGCGACGACTAGCGCTACGTCACCGGCTTGTATAACCCGTTCATCTCCGGTTGTAACAAAATGATCGGGCATGAATTTCTTTTGAAATTTAAGCAGGGCTTCAACGCAGTCGTGCTGCGTGGCATGTTCTTCAGCGGCTTGGTTTTGCGTTGAGCTGGACATAGGGGTCGCGACCACTGTTGCATCGCTAGCATAACATTGGGATAAGGCGTCTTGATCGCCGCGGTTTACTGCGTCATGCAACTGTTGTAACACGTGAGATATTGGATTGTTCATGGCTGTCGTTCCGTTATTTTTACCGCAAGACGAGCCAATAAAAAACCCGCCTTTGCGGCGGGTTTAGTGGATTCTATTTACGCACTAGCTAACCCGCCCATTCCTTAGAATAGCGAGAATAATAATCAGCGCAGACGCTGAGTAAGCAGTATGTGTATTCGTGTTTTTAGGCATAGTATTTAAAAACAGTGCGCTGCTAGTGAGTATTTAATGACCCGAGTATCCTGTGCATAATGAAGAAAGTCAATGGGTTTTTAGGTGCAGAAATTAGACCCATGCGAGTGGGTGGGCAAGCGGTAAGTGTAAGATGTAAGGTCTCACTCTACCCTAGGCTTCAAATATGGTAATGCGAATAATCGAGCCCTGCTTTAAACAATCATAAATATCTTTATCAGTGAACCCGCTATTGCGGAGAAGTTGCCTGGCAACTAGCTTAGCGCCTTTTGTACACTGCTTGTCACGTATTATTCGAAGTGCTTTGTTTAAATAACTAATAGAAGGCATGATAAATAACCTTACGCGCTAGGCGTGAGTTTTGTATGATATTTAAACGATATGTTTTGGTGTAATGATCACTCAAACCATACAAACTGTGTTACGAATTAATGTGGAATTTGACCCTTGGAGTTACTTTATAGCTGGTTAACGGCCAATGATGCGATGTCGATGTCATCATCAGTAGTACTTGTTGTTACCTCCTTCTTTACGTCGATGATGACAGCAACGCTGGGTATTGGTGGCGGGGTCTTATTACTGGCAGTAATGGCCGGTGCTATGCCAGTCAGTGCGCTGATCCCGGTTCACGGTTTAGTACAGCTTGGTTCAAACGGCAACCGTGCACTGATGACGGCAAGGCATATCGACTGGAATATGCTGAAGTATTTTTCTTTAGGCGCAATCGTTGGCGCTTTTTTGGCCTCGTTTGTTGTGGTTCAGCTGCCGTTGGTTATTATTCAATTTGCGGTTGCCGCATTTATTTTATTTCTGGTGTGGGGGAGTAAACCCAAAGCACAAGAAATGAACCCCGCGGGTAGAGCATTGGCAGGGTTAGTAACCACGTTGGTTTCAATGTTTGTAGGTGCTACAGGGCCTTTGGTGGCGGCCTTTGTACACAGAAATAATTACAGCAAAATGCAGATAACCGGCACGTTTGCCAGCTGTATGACACTGCAACACGGCCTTAAAGCGTTTGTTTTTACCTTTGTAGGATTTTCTTTTGCCCAGTGGGCCGGGCTAATCATTATTATGATTGCCAGTGGTGCGCTCGGCACATTCATCGGCTTGAAAGTATTAAAGCGTGTCCCAGCTGAAAAATTTATGCTGGCGTTCAAGATAGTGGTGACACTGTTGGCCCTGCGGCTCTTGTGGCAGGCATTCTCAACCTTATTTCCCGCTGTAATCTGACACAGTTCTTTACCTTCAAAATACTTACGTTAGTGCGCAAGTTTTCATTTCTAGCGTTTAAAACGGCATGTGTATCAGACATTACGAGTAGATAAACCAGCGAAGGAGAATCACTGGTTTATCTTTATGCCTTTTGGAGTTTGAGTTTTAAACGGTTAGAACCTGTAGCTCAGCGATAAATGCCACTCTCGTCCCGCAGCGGGTACTCGCTCACCTACTGCAACATCAGTATTCATCACGCGGTTAATTCCTGCTGTGTGTGGGGCGTAGTGTTTATCAAACAGGTTATGAACGGTTGCCGTTACCTGAAGGTTTGACTGTGCATTATCTATAAGGGTGAAAAGCCCCGTAATGTGCACTAATCCATATCCTGCAGTAGTGGTTTCATTTTGTAGCGCTGAAACGTGGTTTTGTGCTCCTGCCAATTCTGACGTTAGTTGCAGCGCCATTGGCGCATTAAATAGCTGTGTATCCCACTGAATGGTGGTGATTAGCTGTTCGGGGGCGATACGAAACAACGCATCGTCTATATCGTCGCGATTACCGTGCTGAACACTTGCTACTGCGTTAAGCTTCACGTTATCAAACACATTACCCGAAACAGTCAGATCTGCCCCTTTGATTACGGCGTCTGTATTAGTCCATTGAAATGGTGTTGTGCCTGCCATCATGGTGGAGACCATATTGGCAGCCATATTCGTGCTGGGAGAACCAGTAATATAGTCTTCAATATCTTGATAAAAGAGGCGAGGAGAAACTGACCAGCTTTTGAAACGGTAATCAATACCCACATCTATTTGGCGTGCAGTTTCGTTGTCTAGAGCCAAGTTACCAATGTAGTTAAATCCGTCTGCCATTCCCCCAGAAATACCAAGAGGTAGCCACGTATAGCGCTCGAAGTAAGTAGGGGCACGGTTTTTCTGCGATACGCCAAGGACAACATCGACATTGTCGCTGGCGTGATATCGCGTGCTAGCGGCAATATCTAACATGTTATAGCTCTTACTGCGTTCTGCCGCGTTGAAATCATCAACGAGTGAAGCAATGGCTGGGTTCATCATAACCATATTAGAACCGGCTAGCCCGGCATCCATGTCAACACGTGTATATCGGGTACCAATTGTTGTTGAAAAAGATGCTTTATCTCGCTGCCATTCTGCGTATACGCTGGCTGTGTCTTTTTCTACGTTGGTAAAGTTATCAACGAAGAACATGCCGTTATTAGGGTTGGTGATGGTCGAGTTATTCCTGCTGTGGTGCAGATTGGCACCCAGTTTGAGGTCGCCTTTATAAAATGGCATTACATAGGTGGCATCTACACCTTGAGCAATAGCATCAGCGTTATTCTCTCTCGCCATGTCGGCAGACATCACCATGCGCTGTGAGAAGTTGTCCATGGCATGTTGGTTGCTGTTGCCAAACCAGCTTAACGTGAAGAACTCCCTATCATTTGCGTTATAGCGATAGCCCAGTCGATACCAAGCGGCATCAATAAAACCAATGTCCATGGCTAGAGCAGGCGTGCCGCTTTCGTTAGTATTAAGTTGCTGATAACTCACATCGACTTGGTGATTGCCCCACTCATAGCCCGCCCTAAACTTACCGCCATTTCTTTGGTAATGGCTGTTTGGTATAACGCTGTTATCTCCCGACTCTTGTTCGTCGCGCTGCTGATGAGTGAAGGCGCCGCTAACAAAAGCTTGCTCACTTTTATAAAACACGTTGCCCTGATATTGCTGTCCGCTTCCCGGAGATATTACGCTGGCACTTACGCTACCACTAAAGCCTGTATTCAAATCAAAAAGTGCTGAGGCATCAGAGTGAATACGAAGCTTTCCGCCTAACGTTTGCACACCTGCACTTACAGGTACAATTCCTCGGTAAACGGTGGCTGTCAGCCCTGGTTCTGGCAGTACATGAGAAAGGGGCGAGTCCATGGCGTTTGGCCCGGCACCAGTTATATCGACGCCGTCAATGCTCACGCCAACTCTGTCACCATAAAGTCCTCGATACTGAATAAGCCCTGTCACCGGGCCGTTTCGAGATATCGACACGCCAGGTAATATGGCGAGCTGATCGCCGAAGTCAGCGTCAATATTGCTGGTAGCATTAACAGACTCTTGTTCGACATTTTGCGTGATAAGGGAAAGCGGTGTGCCAATAACGGTGACCACTTCTGTTGAAGTGTTATCGGCCAAGTCGGTAGTGTTTGCGTAAATATGTATAGGCGCGCACGCAGTGAATACTGCAAGCGCAATGATAGATTGCTTCATAACAATTCCATTTTAAAAAACGAGTGTTGTGCATGGTGAAAGCATGCATGTTCAGTGTGTTTTGGAGGTTGTTATGCGTGTGGTGGGGCGCGGCTTAGTGGCGCCGCGTAAGCAAAATCTGTAAAGGGCTTAGCCGCTAAACGCGCGACTAGAGCGCGATAGCGAACAAGTGATATCAAAGGTAATGTGGCAAGTAGTGGCTCGTCAACCTGAGGTAAGTCGGCTAACGTGCCATTGGTACAGTCAAAGTGCTCGGCGGGTGCTTTGAGCAGTTCGGGGCTAACAAAAACGAACTCACCTTCAAACTCAGTGGCGCTAATTGAAATGTAGCGCATGGTCTTGCCAGTACAAATAAGTTCAATATCTTCACCTACAAACGCACGTGCTTGCTGCATAGTATGGGCAGCAAGGCCAAGTGCTAATGCATTCTGCAAAAGCATACAAAGGCAAAGTGTTAGTGTAAGTAGGCGTCTTAAAGTCATTTTTCTTTATCTGGTTAGCGCCTTTTTATCATAGCCTGCGTTTTGGTAATTTTTCTACCTATTATTTTTAAGTATCTCCAACCTCCGCTTTTTTCAGCTTTCTGTAAAGTGTACGGGTACTCACTCCCAGCGCTTGTGCAAGTTGCTGGGTATCGCCTTCAAAAGACGTGTGAACCTGACGTAAGTATTGGCGTTCCATTTCGTCTAAGGTCACAACGTTACCGTGAGATGACGAGGTATCATTGATAGCATCAGCGCTTATGTTATCGAGCTCGGGTAAGTCTGTATCGTAAATAACGGTTTCATCAGCCAGTAAAATAGCTTGGTCTACAATGTTTTTGAGTTCGCGAATATTGCCTGGGAACGGGTAGTTGGTTAGTTTTTCTAGCGCGTTTTTATGAAACCGTTTTTTCTCTTTAGACATTGCTAAAAAGTGAGCGGCTATCAGTGCTATATTTGATTTTCTTTGTCGTAAAGAAGGGAGGTTGATAGGAAAACCGGCAATGCGGTAGTACAGGTCCTGTCTGAATTCGCCCGTTTCCACCATATGCTTTAGATTTTTGTGAGATGCACACACTAAACGAAAATCAGCCTTTTTAGACACTGTGCTTCCTACAGGTCGATAAGTTTGAGACTCGAACAGCCGCAGAAGCTTTACTTGTGTTGAAAGTGGGATATCGCCGACTTCATCAAAAAACAATGTGCCGCCTTCCGCTGCTTCTACGAGCCCTTTCTTATTTGTGGTTGCGCCTGTAAATGCCCCTTTTTCATAACCGAATAGTTCGCTTTCAAGCAGCGTGTCGGACATGCCGGTACACTCGATGATAACAAATGGTTTGCCAGCACGGTGACTACTCGAGTGAAGTGCTTGGGACACCAGCTCTTTACCCGTGCCGGTTTCGCCAAACAGTAGTACTGAAATATCTGAGTTAGCGGCGCGATTTATTTTGTTTAGCATTGCTTTAAATGCCTCTGATTCGCCGACCATCTTTCCTGCTGAAGGTCGGTTTGAGGCAAACGAAAGCTTATCGAGTATTTCCAAGAAACCTAATAATTCTCCGCTACCGTCGAAGATCGGGCGCATGAGGATGTCGCAGTAGCTTTGACCCTCACTGGTGGTATGAACGTGTACTACGCTAGCCGCTCGTCCTGTGGCTTTACTCTCTTGCATGGGGCAATGCTCGCCGCACTTATCGCAAGGTTTGTTGTTGCGGTGAGAGACTTGATAGCAGGTACTAAAGCCAAGCTTTATATCCACAGGGTAGGTGTCTCTGTAGGGCTGGTTGACAGCTTCAATAACGTAGCTTGGGTTAATGAAGATTGCGGGTTTATCTATCGCATCTATCATCGCTTGTACTATGGATATATTCATGGGTGGCTGAATATTAGTTTGTTCTAATTTAATTTTGGCAATTTATCATATTGGCATAGAGCTTGTTCATTGTTTGAGACAAACGACAATACTTCGGTAGAAATTCATTCAGTTCCTAAGAGAGTTTTATAATGAAAAATAGCGTAATGCTGGTGGCGATAAGCTTATTGGCAAGTAGTGCTCATTCATTGGCAGATACAGTGACTGCCAATGAGAAAAAAAGTGAAAACAGTGTACAGGAAAAAGTCAAAGAAGCGCGATTACACGCAAAAGCACTGGGAGGCGCGCTAAAGTCACGACTACAGCAAGCAATTCAATCCGGAGGGCTAGAGGCTGGCGTTAACGAATGCCAGATTACAGCGGCTCCTATTGCTCTGGCGCTTAGTCAAAACGGGTGGGAGGTTGGGCGTACCGCGCTGAAAGTAAGGAACCCAAACAATGCGGCAGATCAATGGGAGCGTGAGCAGTTAGCGTGGTTTTCACAATTACTGACCAAAGCTAAGCAAGACAATTTGGCCCATAAAAGACCCCTTGAAACTTATCAATACGATAGCGAAAGCGGTAAGTTTAGGTACATGATGGCTATTGAACAAGGTCAGGTGTGCATGGCATGCCACGGAGCCAATGTGGCACCTTCAGTAAAACAATCCATTCTAAAGCACTATCCCAATGATCAAGCTACAGGGTTTGAATTGGGTGATTTACGGGGTGCATTCACAATCACATATACACCCTAACGCGCCCTATTCTCTACCTCTCAATGTTCACCTACGTGACCTTTCCCTTGTGCCATATTTGTCACCTAAATGACAAATATGGCGAATGCATCGCCATCAATTGTTGCGTTGGATCAATAAGCCACACGCTCGGTCGTGGAATAATTTATCTGCACAGTACGAAAATACCGCCGTCTATCGGTAATTGCGCTTAAGCAGCCAAATTACTGATGTATGGCATAAACCGTGCTCTTGCCATGCGGCATATTCATGTGTTCATCACTGAATTTTAAACCACTTTTCTGCTAAGCGTTTAACGCGCACACGAAATACAAGGGAGATAACCCATGAGCGATACGTTAATAGAACTATCGCGGTGGCAATTTGCATTAACTGCAATGTTCCACTTTATATTTGTACCCTTAACTTTGGGGCTTAGTTTCTTACTTGCCATTATGGAATCGGTATACGTAATGACGGGTAAAGAAATTTATAAGCAGATGACCCAATTCTGGGGAAAGCTGTTTGGAATTAACTTTGCCATTGGTGTAGCCACAGGCTTAACCATGGAATTCCAGTTCGGAATGAATTGGTCTTACTATTCTCACTATGTAGGCGATATCTTCGGTGCGCCACTTGCCATCGAAGGCCTAATGGCCTTTTTCCTAGAGTCTACCTTCGTGGGGTTGTTCTTCTTTGGCTGGGACAAAATGTCAAAGGTGAAGCATCTGATGGCGACTTGGCTGGTGGCCATTGGTTCAAACTTCTCTGCACTGTGGATCTTGATTGCTAACGGCTGGATGCAATACCCGGTAGGCGCTGAATTTAATTTTGAAGCCATGCGTATGGAAATGACCAGCTTTGCTGAGGTTATTTTTAACCCCGTAGCACAGGTCAAATTTGTTCACACTGTATCAGCAGGTTACGTGACCGGCGCAATGTTTGTGTTGGCAATTTCAAGTTACTACCTACTTAATCATAAGCATATCGCCTTTGCGCGCCGTTCGTTCGCCATAGCTGCTAGCTTCGGCCTAGCCTCAACGCTTTCTGTGATCGTGCTAGGCGATGAAAGTGGTTATGAGCTTGGTGATGTACAAAAAGTGAAGCTGGCAGCAGTTGAAGCTGAGTACGAAACCCATCCTGCACCTGCGCCGTTTACTGTGTTTGGTATTCCAAACGACGAGAAGCAGGAAACCGAGTACGCCCTTCAAATTCCTTGGGCAATGGGCATTATTGCTACCCGTTCGTTAACCGAAGAAGTGAAAGGTATTAAGGATCTTAAAGAAGAGAATCGCGAGCGTATTCTGAGCGGAATTAAAGCCTATGAAGTGCTTGATGATGTAAGAAACGGCACCGCGACAGCTGAGCAACGTACTGCCTTCGACCAAAATAAAGACAGTTTAGGTTACGCTATGTTGCTAGAGCCTTTCACTGAGAACGTTTCAAATCCTTCTGATGCCGCGCTTCAACAGGCAGTAGATTACAGCATTCCGCCGGTTGCCCCATTGTTTTGGAGTTTCCGCCTTATGGTTGTGGCTGGCTTTATTATGCTTGCGCTATTTGTGTGCGCCTTTTACTACAGTACTAAACACAAGATTACTAAGCCACGTTGGCTATTAAAAAGCGCGCTCTACGGTTTACCGCTTCCTTGGATTGCCTGTGAGGCTGGCTGGTTTGTCGCTGAATATGGCCGCCAACCATGGTCAATTGCAGAGGTGCTTCCGGTGCATACGTCGGTATCTAATCTCGCCGTAAGCGACGTGGTAATAACCCTTGTAGCCTACAGTGCTTTCTACACCGGCATGTTCATTATTGGTTTTTATCTAATGAAGAAGTTTGCCAAGAAAGGGCCAGTTCCACCTGAAGATAAGCAGCCTGACACTGAATTTGATCTTATTGACCTTGATGAGCAAGGAGCAAAAGCATGATTGATTATGAACTACTGAGAGTCATTTGGTGGTGCTTGGTTGGCGTTCTGCTAATTGGCTTCGCGGTTACTGATGGCTTCGATTTGGGCGTTGGAGCACTGCTCACGCTTATTGGCAAAAATGACAAAGAGCGCCGCGTAATGATAAATACAGTAGGGCCGCACTGGGATGGCAACCAAGTTTGGTTTATTACCGCAGGTGGCGCTATTTTTGCCGCGTGGCCTATGATTTACGCCACTGCGTTTTCTGGTTTTTACCTTGCGCTGGCCCTCACCTTAATTGCCCTTTGGATGCGCCCGATAGGCTTTGATTACCGCAGTAAATTGCCTAACCCGCAGTGGCGGAAAGCGTGGGATTGGGCGCTATTTGCTGGCGGTATTATCCCAGCCCTTATCTTTGGTGTGGCTTTTGGTAACCTGCTGTTGGGCGTACCGTTTGAAATGGATAGTACGCTTAAGTCAACCTACACAGGCTCGTTCTTTGGCCTTTTAACACCGTTTGCGCTGGTAGCAGGCCTGCTTTCAGTGGCTATGTTGCTGAACCACGGTGCAACCTGGCTACAAATGAAAACCGATGGCTTTATTGAAGTTCGCGCACGTGCAGTATCGGTTGTGTTAAGCCTGGCTGGTGTCACGCTATTTGTACTTGCAGGTCTTTGGGTAGCCTTTGGATTAGATGGCTTCGTGATTACGTCGGCAGTCGATACCATTGCTACGTCAAATCCACTTAAGAAAGAGGTTGCCATTGAAGCTGGAGCTTGGATGAGCAACTACAGCAAATACCCCCTTATGATGGCAGCACCTGTGCTGGGTATTATTGCGGGTCTGGCCTGTGCGCTTTTCTCTAAGAAAGGTAATGCAGGCATGGCGTTTGTATCGAGTGCGCTATTTATAGCAGGCGTTATCTTAACGGCTGGCTTTTCTATGTTCCCATTCTTAATGCCAAGCATCACCATGCCAGAAGCGAGCTTAACCGTATGGGACGCTACGTCTAGCCATATGACGCTAAACGTAATGTTTATTGTTGCCTGTATCTTTGTGCCTATTGTACTTAGCTACACGGCCTATAGCTTTTACGTAATGCGCGGACGCATTAAAAACGAAGACCTCGACCAGTCTCACACCATTTATTAAGGAGAACGCTATGTGGTATTTCGCTTGGATTTTAGGAGTTTTACTGGCGTGCTCTTTTGGCATTATCAACGCCATGTGGTTGGAGTCGACGGAAAATATGGATAGGCCCGAAGACTAGGTGTTTTAAATAGCGCGGAGTTCATCCGGTTTCAAACACGCCGTAAACCCATCCATGGGGGCTCTTCAACAGCGTCCCTGCTGCTGAAGGTTTGAAAACGGATGAACACCGCGCTATCAGTTTAATTGGTAGGTTCTTGCAGCCAGCCCACCACTTGGAAAAGAATGAAAAAGAAATGCGAGATTTGCTCTCGTTACTAAGTAACGAAAAAGATGAGTCAAAACCACAGTGATCAAAGAAAAAGTTCCCAACCGGCAAACGCTTAATGCGTGGTGCAATGAGATGGATAAGGCGCAGTCGCTTGGCTTGCGCACTTCGCTTATGGCGCAAGTAGTGGTTAAGTGTTTGTCGCTTTTTTCTTTGATTATTGGGTTCTATTATTTTTCTCATATTGCTCATGACTGGGTAGTAAACCAGTCTCCTGCAACAGCGAGTGATGTCACAGGACTTGCCGTTTCTCTGGGGCTTAGCTGGCTGCTACAAGGCGCATTCAATGCCTTATCTAGTAGTGCAAGAATGCAGGTGTTAAACAAGCTCGAACAGCACCTACAACACGTATTCATTGAGCGTCAATATGCGCTTATTCGCCAGCACTCGGTTTACTATTGGCAAACGGTGTGGCTGCAGCACTTACAGGCTTTTGCTGACTGGGCACTTGAATATCGAGTGCAGCAAATGATTGCAGTTGTTGTCCCCTTGTTTGCTTTAGCCGTTATCTTTTATGTGAACCCCGTTATAGGAATTGGCCTATTACTGACATTGCCGGTAGTGCCGCTTTTTATGATCATTGTGGGCAAGGGAGCCGCTGCCCTACATCGAAAGCATTTTATCGCCCTTGAACGTTTGGGAAGTTTATTTACTGATAGGTTAGCCGCGCTGCCGATGCTCGCAAATTATCAGGCGCATCAAAAACAAACAGCCCTGCTTAAAGATGCCAGTGAAAATTTGAATGCGCGTACTATGAAAGTAGTGAGCGTAGCGTTTTTGTCCAACAGCGTGCTCGACTTCTTCGCAACACTCGCGGTTGCACTTACGGCAGTATTTATTGGTTTTTCACTGTTAGGTGAATTGAGTATTGGGTCGGAAATAACGCTCCAGCAAGGCTTATGGATATTGCTGACTGTGCCATTGTTACTCAGTGAAATGAAAAAGCTGGGGCAGGTATATCATCAAAAAGCGCAAGCAGAAGCCGCCAAAGCTGAACTTGCTCCCTTATTCTCGCGCTTCACACAGAATCTTGATGGTAGTGCAATGAACCCGGTCAACGCTGACACAACCCACCATTATTCATCAGAACACGAGGTATTGCTTGCGGCTAAAAACCTTAAGGTTTTTGACATAAACGCCCCGCAACCTCGCTTGCCGAGCGGTAAGGATAAATCGGCTTTTGATGATACTCCTGCACTCTTGCACGCTGAATCCCTTGTAGTATTAAAGGGCGATAAAATACTCATTAGCGGGCGCTCTGGTTCGGGCAAAACACTATTATTAGAAGCCTTAGGCGGTCAAAGACCTAGCACACATACATTCAGTGAACCGGTAATTTGGATTACCCAGCACCCCGTGATCACGCCAGGTACCGTGCGTGAAAATTTGTGCTTAAACGACACCTATACAGACGACGCGCTTACGAAAGCACTAGAAGCAGTAGAACTTGACTTGTGGCTGTCGTTATTGCCTTTGGGGCTTGATACGGTAATGACGGATTATCCACTGCTTTCAGGTGGAGAAGCGCAACGGCTGTCGCTAGCGAGAGCGCTGTTGCGCAAAGACGATATATGGTTACTAGACGAGCCTACAGCCCATTTGCCAGATTCCCAGCATGCAAGATTGGCACAGTTAATTGAACGTTTGGGTAGAGACAAAACACTGATTTGGGCTTCTCACAAAGCACTCCCTGCAAACTGGTTTAACCGCTTTTGGACGGTATCGCGAAGCACGCCCGAACAAGACGCCATTTCCAACTCAAACTTCAACTCAAAGTCAAAATCAGAGGCAGGGCTTAAAAGCAAAATAGGTGCAGTACAAGACGGGCACCTACAAGGCTGTAGCAGCGTGACGGAAACGAGCTTTAAGGCGAATGCCAATCAAAAGGAGTGTGGTCTTGATGAAAAGTAAACCGGCTTATCTCACGCTACTGCTTGCTCTTTTACACGGTGTGGCAGGAATAACCATTCTTGTTATTTCTTCGTGGTTTATCGCTATCAGCGCTATTGCACCTGTAGGTTTTAATTACGTTATTCCCGCGGTGGTTATTCGCGCGCTAGCACTACTTCGCATTGCTTCGGGATATGCCAGTATGTGGGTGGGTCATAACGATTTGCTTACCCGTATCGCAGAGGGGCGCTTGCTTGTATTCAGTCAACTTGAAAACAGTAAAATTACCGACAAAGCATTCACAACAGAAGCATTAGCCCAGCATACCGAAACGCTTGCCAGTCGGTGGATTGCTTGGATAGCTCCGCTTTCTAACATCACATTTATATTCACTAACCTTTGCGTTGCTGCGGTATGGTTTGACCTTCCCGGCACCTCGTTTTTAATTACGCTTTTTGCTATTTGGTTAGTGGCAGTGGTGGTACAAGGCTTAGGTGCACTAAATATTGCCAAACGAGTAACGAAAGAAAATAAGGCATTTCGCCAGCAATCAGCCGACTTTCTTAACTGCAGCGCTATATGGCACTTAAATAAAGCAATGAACAACATGCCAAAGGAAGAGGGTGGGCATGCGATCAATAGCATGCCGAGTGCTGACAGGGTGTGGCGACAACAAACTACGCAGAAAGACAAAGCGCAACGCGCGAGCTGGTGGTTTCAGGGGGCTGCATTTTTTGCGGTAGTGTTAGTCATGTCGGGCGCAGTAAGTCCAATATCTGACTTTTCGTATATGCCTATTGCTATTGTTGTGCCCATGATATTGATGGCTGCGCCTGATTGGGCTGGTGCAGCTTTTCACAGCCTTACCAAGTTTGCACAGCACAAACAAAGCGCGAAAGCCCTTAAGAAGCTCAAAACCTCACCCATTAAAGTACTTGAACGCACCGAACTGCACCATTCACTCACGTTATCTGGCTATACTGCCAAAAATAGACGCTTACCTCTGGTTAGCGCTACATTTCCAGCCACTGGCATCGTATGTATATCCGGGCCGTCAGGCTGTGGTAAGTCATCTTTGCTTCAGTCAATTGCGGGGGTTGTGCCTTCTACTGGACTTAAAGAAGTGGATGGCATGCGTATAGCCGATGGCTTAATTAAAAACTGGCGCTATGTGGAACAAGAGCCAATAGTGCTTTCTGGCAGTGTCTCATCAAATTTAGACCCTGCCGGAATGGGTATTCCCCTTGATGACATGACTAACCTGTTGGCTCAATTAGGGCTAGAGGCACTGTTGCCACTGTCGATTTGGGTTGGCAAGGCGGGTAGGACGCTCTCTGGGGGAGAGCGTAAGCGACTAGCCTTAGCGCGCGCTATTTTATCTCACGCAAAAGTGTTGCTTGTTGATGAACCCTTCGAGGGCTTGGATGTGGCTACTCAGCATAAAGTGTGTGAGGTATTAAATCGCTACGCTGCCAACCATCTCATCCTAGTTGCTTCTCACGTTACGCCAAGCGCGTTAAATGTATCATCAACACTACTATTAGAAGAGGCGAGAATGGATAACCTTTGTGCAGGTCAGCATGCTATCAGGTTGCCTTAATATACAGGATTGACCTCAGCTAAGCGGATCGCTCAAATTCTTCCGTGATTTCTTCCAACGTTCTTCCTTTTGTTTCTGAGAAGAACTTAGCAACTAATATCAGGCTGACTAAGGCGAACCCGCCGTAAATTGCAAACGTGGCCGCGGCTCCCAAGTTGGCCAACTCCCAAGGGAAAACAACTTGAACAAGAAAGCTGGTGAGTGAATTCACCATGCCCACTAATGAAATAGCCAAAGCGCGGGTTTGATTCGGAAAAATTTCAGCAAGCATTGCCCACATCACAGGGCCAAGGGACATCGCAAACGAAGCAACGAACGCAATAATGCCAAACAAAACTAAAGGCGCATTCATGTTAATACTGCTTGTAAGCAATGGTTGCTGGTAATTTTCGTATTCTTCGCTGGTAAGTGCGGTTTTAAGCGCGCGCTTAAACTCGACGTCTGAATAATAAGTATCGTTGGTTAATGATGTTAGCTTTATTGCCACACTCGGCGCGTCTAGCTGTATTCCGCTTATGGCCGTTTGCTGCACTTGGTACGTTGCTTGTTTAAAGCCATAGGTACAAATAGACATGCTGATCACTACGCCAGTTAAGCCAATCAGTAGCAGCGGTTTTCTTCCCCATCTATCAATGGTCAGCATAGCGACTACGGTAAATGCTACGTTAACTAAGCCAATCCATACAGCCTGCATAAATGCCGCATTGGTACCTACACCGCTTTGTTCAAAAATAGTGGGCGCGTAAAAAAAGATAACGTTAATGCCGGTAATTTGCTGTGCAATAGCAATGATAATGCCGACCATCAACGGAAATCGCATGGCTTTTGCTTTTAGAAAGCCGAGACGCTCGCGAAAAGGCCACGACTTTTCTTTAAGTGAAGACGCTATATCTTCAACAAGAGCGCTGGCTTGGGCTTTGTCGAACAAGCGATTTATTACCTGCTCCGCCTCTTTGTTCTGGCCTTTCAATACCAGCCACCTAGGGCTACGTGGAATAGTAAACAGTAAACCAAACCATAGTGCTGCGGGGATAACCTCCAAGCCCAGCATGTAGCGCCACAAATGCGTATCTATACCCCATTCAGCAACCCAACCTGCACCGCTGTTACTCAGCTGCAACAGGTAATAGTTGGTGAAATAGGATAGGGCGAAGCCAAATACAATGTTTAGCTGGTTCACCGACACCATTTTGCCTCGGTTTTCAGGGGCGCTTATTTCCGAGATATACAGCGGGGCAATGATCAGCGAACAAAAGGCAATGCCGCCAATAAAGCGAGAGAGCACTAGTAGTTCGAAATTAGGGGCTAAGGCTGAGCCGACAGAAGAAAGCAGGTAAAGGAAAGCGACAAGAATGAGTGCTTTGCGCCTGCCAATAGCGTCGCTAACGCCGCCGGCAAATAGCATGGCAATTAGCGCGCCTAGTGTTGGTGAGCTTACGACGAAGCCTTGCTGCCAGTCGCTTAGGTTAAATTCGGCATCGATAAAGCCATTGGCTCCTGCTATCACACTGGCATCGAAGCCAAAAATGAACCCTCCAAGAGAGACAATGAGAGTGTAATACAGCGACGGAGACAGGGCTTTATTCATTTTATAATTTGCCTAATGTGTCCCTATTTATTACTTCGGGTTCAAATAGGTGCTCAATAGGAATGGGGCTTTTTATGTCATAAACATGTTGTAGCACCCAATAAGCAGCCATTTCTCCCATAGCGTGAATAGGGTTATTAATGGTAGTGAGTTTTGGATAAAGGTAGCGCGAAAACAGCACATTATCGAAACCGATTATGGAAAGCTGCGAAGGGATATCAAAACCCGATTCTCGTGCAGCGGTCATTGCACCAGAGGCCATTTCGTCGTTCGCGCATACCAATGCGGTAAAGTCAGAGAATGTTTTCTGAAGATGCTGCATACCTTCTTGGCCTGATGACTCGTGGAAATCGCCTTCAAAGACGCTCGTTTCATCAAAAGTTAGCCCTGCTTCTTGTAGCGCTCTTCTGTGACCTGCCAGACGATCGCTCGCATCCTTTTTAAATAGCGGGCCGCTAATGTACGCAATCTTTTTGTGGCCTGCATCAATAGCAGCTTTCGTTGCCATGTAACCGCCTCTTTCGTTGTCCACAACAAAGCAGTTTTCGTCGAGTTCTTCCACTTTACGGTTTATGACAACAACGGGGGTTTTACTGTCTACTAATGTTTTTAAGTACTCATCAGATACCGCTTCAGCGTGCAGAATCAAGGCATCGCAACGGCGGCTTTTTAAAAATTCAATGGCTTCGTGTTCGCGTTTTTCATCCACGTGACCGGCGGTAATAATAACGTGCTTACCATTTTGTTTTAGCACATGTTCTACCGTACTCATCAGGTCGCCAAAGTAAGAACCGTGAAGTTCTGATACGAGCAAACCTACGCTGTTAGTGCGGTTTGACGCAAGAGATTGAGCAATGGCATTGGGTTGATATCCCAACGACGCCATAGCATCCTCTACTTTTTTGCGGGTGCGTTCACTTACCTTCGCGTTGCCATTCATAACGCGAGAAACGGTAGCTAACGAAACACCAGCAGCCTCTGATACTTGGTAAATTGTTGCCATACGGTTTGGTACTTGTCCTTATTTGATACCGCTAATGTACCCATTTATCCGGCTCTTAACCAGTTCTGAATAAGCCAAAGCACTTTGTTTTAGCGTACGTTTTTGGGTTTCGTAGTCGACATAAACTATGCCGAAACGCTTTGAATAGCCCAGTGCCCACTCAAAGTTATCCATTAGGCTCCACGCAAAATATCCGCGTATATCTACGCCTTTTTCTATTGCCTCATTTACCGCATTTAAATGTGTGTGAAAGTAGGCGGTACGCCCGTCGTCTAACACTTCACCGTCTACGAGCTCATCATCCATTGCGGCTCCGTTTTCAGTTATATAAATAGGCGGTAAATCGTAGCGCTGGTGTAAATCAACAAGCAGTTCGGTAAAGGCATCTGGGGTAATTTCCCAGCCCATTGCGGTTAATTCGGTTGTGGCTGGTGGTACAATTTCAAACCAACCGTTGCCATCGCTTTGATACACAGTGCGGGTGTAGTAATTAATGCCTAAGTAATCGATTGGTTGGCAAATAAGAGCCATATCACCGTCCAATATGTCAGGTTTTGCGTCGGCATCAAGCTTATCGATAATGTCTGGGTACTTACCTTCTATAATAGGCTTTAGATACCATTGATTGTGGTAGTCATCGGCCAGCTTGGCGGCGTGAATGTCTTCCTGTGAATCACTTCTTGTATGGCAATTACTAAAGTTAAGTACGATACCGTTTTGGCTATTTGGACAAACTCGGTTAAGCACCTTCAACGCTAAACCGTGGGCAAGTAATAAATGGTGCGCTGCCGTTCGGCCATTTGCCATGCCTGTCTTTCCAGGTGCATGAATGCCTGCCTCGTAACCCAAATAGGCTGAACAAAATGGCTCATTTAATGTCGCGTAGGAGTGGACGTTTTCGCCCAACGCGTTTGCTACGGCTTCAGCATATTTTTCGAATTCATAGGCTGTATTGCGATTAAGCCAGCCACCGTTATCTTCAAGATGTTGCGGTAAATCCCAGTGATAAAGCGTCACGAACACTTTCATGCCGCGCTTGATAACTTCATTGACTAAGTTTACGTAAAAGCGCATGCCAACTTCGTTTACGCTACCGTCTTGTTTCATTACTCGCGGCCACGAAATGGATAGGCGGTAAGCGTCTACACCAAGGGAGTCAATTAGCTCTACATCTTGTTTCCACAAATCAATGTGATTACATGCAATATCGCCATTAGTGGCGTCAGTAATCGCCCCTTTCTTTTCACAGAACGTGTCCCAGATACAATCCAATCTACCCTTACGGTCTCCCTCTATTTGGAAGCTCGATGTAGCCACACCAAACAAAAAGTCTTTCGACAACATCATTGAGTTGGATGGAAGGTTAATTTCTTGCATCGTGGAAATGTCCTGACTATAACAATTTCTTCATATTAACCCTGCGTTAGACAGAGCAAATAACATCATATTTACATTGAATTCGATTACGCTTCGTGTAATTATCTCTTCAATGTAAGCGCTTACAAAATTGCTTATAGTTAGATGTAAGCGCTTTCAAATGTAAATTTATCATTAAATAGAAAAATAGCAACAGAGGTTATTCGTGGACACACCAGTGCAGCCTAATATATCAAGCGCCCAAGAGGCAGAGGCAAACGGTGGATACCGTTTTGCGCTTATCTCACTCACCACGCTGTTCTTCATGTGGGGTTTTATTACCTGTTTGAATGACATCCTTATTCCTTACTTAAAAGGTGCATTTAACCTTAGCTTCACTCAAGCAATGCTGATTCAGTTTTGCTTTTTTAGTGCCTATTTCATTGTTTCACTGCCTGCAGGCATGGTGGTATCGCGCATTGGCTACCAAAAAGGGATTGTACTTGGGCTCGCCATAGCCTGCGCGGGGTGCTTGTTGTTCTTCCCTGCTGCCTCAAGTCAAATATACGGTATCTTTCTGTTAGCTCTTTTTGTCTTAGCGTCTGGAATCACTGTACTTCAGGTCTCTGCCAACCCTTATGTAACGGCGCTTGGTGACCCTAAAACTGCCTCGTCACGGCTAACCATGACCCAAGCATTTAACGCTTTTGGTACAACTGTGGCTCCCTTTTTCGGTTCTTATCTTATCTACGGCGCAACGGGCGAGCACGGGGGCGGTACGCCAAGCGCATCAGACGTTCAAGTGCCTTACCTAATTCTTGCTGCATCACTGCTTCTTCTGGCTCTTATTTTCATGTATTTAAAGCTGCCGAAGCTAAATCACACCAGCGCAAGCACTGGAGTATTTAAAGGCGGAGCATGGCATCACAAGCACCTTGTTTTAGGCGCTGTCGGCATTTTTATGTATGTCGGCGCGGAAGTGTCTATTGGCAGCATGCTAGTGAATTATCTAGCGAGTCCGGCGGTTGGCGGATTAAGCGAGGCAGGGGCGGCCAAGCTACTTGCCTACTACTGGGGAGGCGCGATGGTAGGGCGCTTTATCGGTGCTGTGGTTATGCAAAAAATCTCGGGTGGCTACGTGCTGGCGTTTAACGCTTGTATGGCTATTGCGCTTATTTTGCTATCACTTTCAAGCACAGGAGACATAGCGCTGTGGAGCATTTTGGGAGTAGGTTTGTTTAACTCAATCATGTTCCCTACCATTTTTAGTCTTGCACTTCACCAGCTAGGAAAAGACACCCCACAAGGTTCTGGCATTCTTTGTTTAGCCATAGTTGGCGGCGCCATTATTCCACTTCTACAGGGCATGCTGGCAGACACCGTCGGCGTTACGCTGTCATTTTTACTACCCGCTTCTTGCTACCTTTACATTGCCTACTATGGCCTTGTAGGAAGTCGCGTATCTCACATTAATACCACTGAAAAGTAACGAGGATTAAGAATGCGAAAAAGTATAATCGCGAAAGTTGTTACCGGTGCATTGGTTGGCGTTTTAGTTAGTGCATGTTCTGCTGAAAAAGATGCTGCTTCAGTTGAAAGCGTTGAGCCGACGCCAAGCAAAGCGAGCGCTGTGTGGCCTAAGCTTGATATTGAAGTTAAATCAAATCCTGCTGTCGAAACCAAGGTTGAAGAAATTCTGTCTACCATGACTGTCGAGCAAAAAATTGCGCAGATGATCCAGCCTGAAATTCGCAATATCACGGTAGAAGATATGCGCAAATACGGATTTGGTTCTTATCTTAATGGCGGTGGCGCATTCCCTAATAACGACAAGCACGCCACACCAGAAGACTGGGTAGCACTTGCAGAAAAGCTTTATCAGGCTTCCATCGATGACAGTTTGGACGGCTCGACAATTCCTACAATGTGGGGGACAGACGCTGTTCACGGTCATAACAATGTTATAGGCGCAACCTTGTTTCCTCACAACATTGGATTAGGCGCGGCGAATAACCCTGAACTGGTAGAGAAGATTGCGCACATTACAGCTAAAGAGGTCATGGCGACAGGTATCGATTGGGTATTTGCGCCTACCGTTGCTGTGGTACGTGACGATCGCTGGGGCAGAACCTACGAGAGCTATTCTGAAGACCCAGCCATTGTTAGAGAGTATGCCGCTTCAGTGGTTAAAGGTTTACAAGGCGCAGCTGACAAAGACTTCTTAAGCGACCAGCGTGTAATTAGTACGGTAAAGCACTTTGTAGGTGACGGCGGTACGGTTGGCGGTGATGACCAAGGTGACAATGTTGCCAGCGAACAAGAGTTATTTGATATTCACGCCCAAGGCTATGTGGGCGGATTAACGGCGGGCGCGCAGTCTGTTATGGCGTCGTTCAATAGCTGGAATGGCGAGAAGCTTCACGGTCATAAATACTTACTAACAGACGTACTTAAAGAGCAAATGGGCTTTGACGGGTTTGTTGTTGGTGACTGGAACGGTCATGGGCAAGTTAAAGGTTGCAACAACGAAGATTGTGCGCAGGCCATTAACGCAGGCTTAGATATCTTCATGGTGCCAAACGATTGGAAGGTGCTGTATGACAACACTCTTGCTCAAGTAAACGACGGCACCATCCCTATGTCGCGTATTGATGATGCGGTACGCCGAATTCTTCGAGTGAAAGTACGCGCTGGACTTTTCGAAAAGCCAAGCCCGGCAAACCGCCCGTTATCTGGCGACCGTTCGCTTATTGGTAAGGCAGAGCATAGAGAAGTGGCGGCGCAAGCGGTGCGCGAGTCTCTGGTACTGCTGAAAAATAAAAATAAAACCCTCCCGATTTCTGCAAGCAAACGCATATTGGTAGCGGGCGATGGTGCGGATAACATCGGCAAGCAATCAGGTGGTTGGAGTATTACGTGGCAAGGCACAAATAATACCAACGATGACTTCCCTGGCGGCAGCTCTATTTATGACGGTATTAAAGCACATGTAGAAAATGCAGGTGGTAACGTACAGCTATCGGTTGACGGTAGCTTTGAAACTAAACCTGATGTCGCCATAGTGGTGTTCGGTGAAGAGCCTTATGCAGAAGGTCATGGCGATAGAGAAACCTTAATTTATCAACACGGTAGCAAGACGGATCTAGCGTTGCTCGAAAACTTGAAATCTCAGGGAATTCCCGTGGTGTCGGTGTTTATCAGCGGCCGTCCGATGTGGGTTAACGCAGAGCTAAATGCATCTGATGCATTTGTTGCAGCTTGGCTTCCTGGCTCTGAAGGTGCAGCGGTGGCAGACGTTTTGTTTGGTGAGCAGGACTTTAAAGGCAAGCTGTCTTTCTCGTGGCCGTCAGAGCCTCAGCAGATCGTTAACAAGGGCGATGAAACCTATGAACCTTTGCTGCCTTATGGCTTCGGCTTAACGTACAGCGATGACAACGTTCTAAGCGATACGCTAAATACTGAAATTAGAGTCAGTACTGACAGCAACAAGCCGATGGAAATTCTAAAGGGCTCGGTTGAGGCACCTTGGGTATTATGGCTTTACTCTGGTGATGATTCTCTGGCAGTGAACGCTAGCACGCATACTGTTGGAGCTATTACTTATCGTACGGTTGATAAGGAAGTGCAGGAAGATGCGCGTAAAATCACTTTCGATAGCACTGAGTTCGCCGCTATGCGTTTTGCAAGCAAGAGCTTTTTCCGTGAAGATTTAAGTGCGCAATTACTTACGCATGGTGCCCTAAGCTTTAACGTTAGTCGTCACTCAGACATAAATGCACCTGTAACGGTAGGCATGAACTGTGAAGGCGAGGGAGACGCAGCAGGCAGCTGCTCAACTCAAATTGATATTAGCGAGCAGCTAAAGGCAATGCCAGCTGACACATGGACAAACGTAAGTATTGATCTACAGTGCTTTGTTAATGAAGGTATCGACTTTACCGGTCTTGTGGTGCCGTTTGAGCTGGGAAGTTCAGGGAAGGCTAGCTTGAGTGTGGCAGATATTCAGTTTACGCCCGAGGCTGGCAAATCGGCGAGTATAAATTGCCAAAACTGAGTTACTGACAAGTGACGAGTTGAGTGAAAAAATACCGCCATGATTATTTAATCATGGCGGTATTAACCAACGATAAACGCTCTTATTTTTGCTTTTCGCTAGGTACAGGTTGCCCGTACTTCGGAGAGCGAGGGCCATATAACAGGCCGTTATAGCTTTCAGCAGAAAGAAGTCGAGCAGAGGTTATAGCTGCAATATCAAATCCTCTATCTGTTACGGTTTCAAAAATTTGACTTACCGCTGCTTGTACTAGCATACCCACTAAACCGCCGCTGTTGGCGTTTTGCTGTTCTGCACTCGATGCGGTAGCCGCTCCGGTCCAAAGCATGTTTCCAGTCTCAAGATCTACAAGAGATGCTGTTACAGTTACTCGTGTTTCACTTGAAATAACCACATAGCTTGTGCCGTAGTCATCGATAGTGACGTAAAGTGCCGTGTCTGCACCGAATATCTCTTTTAGCTTAGTCGTCGGAACTGCTTGAATATCGGCGGCTTGCGTCAAACCATTATTGTTAAAGGTATGATTAACCATAGCGACAGGAAATACATAAAAACCTGATTCGGCAATTGGGGTAGCAAGCTGTGTCATAACACTATATGGCGCAATCACTTCAGGGGTATTATTCAACGGAGGTAAAATAATAACCGACGCAGGATTGGCAGCTTTAAATGCTGTGTAGTCGTGAGCAGGCGGCATGCTTACGCATGCAGACAAAGAGGTAATTAAAACAAGTGCACTAAGGATTCTAGCAAACATCAATTACGCTCCTTTAGCTGAATTAAGAAGGAAATCGATGTATTGCTTCGATTCTGGAAATAATTGCTTTTCTGTTTCGAAATGCGCTTCGCCTTGCAGAATATTTCCACTTTCGAAATACAGCATTCCAAGATGTGCATGTACACCAGGTGCAATATTTTTTCCGTTTGCCGCAGCGAGTTCAATAGTCTCTTCTAGAACCATAATTTGTTCTTCGACGGTCGTTTCTTCGCCTTTCAGGTAACTGTAAACGGCTTTATTATATTCACCGTAATAGTAAAGCGGCTCGGTAGTTTTACACCCTACAATTCCTAATGTTAGGGCTGTAAGTATTATTAACTTTTTCATTCTTAAATCTTCCATGCCCCTGATTCGATACCGTTAACTAAATTGTTAACCGATTCGCGGATGGCTAAATCAAGAACCTTTCCATTTAACGTGGCATCGTAGCTTGCTGTGCTGCCAAAGCCGATAACCTCTCTTTCTGAAAGACTGTATTCACCTGCGCCTGCGACAGAATAAACCACTTCTGACGTGGTAACATCGACCACGTTCAACGTTACTTTGGCATAAGCAATTTGCGATTTACCTTTACCGAGAATACCGAAAAGCTGCTTATCACCAATTGCTTTACGACCGAACTCAGTAACGTCACCTGTGATAACAAACTTTGCGCCAGAAATTTTTTGTTCTGTACCAGTACGCTGAGCTTCTTCAGCTAAGAGATTCATATTATCTCTATCTAAAACGCTGAAACGATTGGTTTGTTGTAAGTGGCTCATCAACGTGGTCTTAGCTTGGCTACCCAGACGGTCTTGGCCATTTGAGAAAATGCCGTTTTGGAAGCTAGAGCGATTTACGAACTGGCCGACAACGAGTTTTTTCTTTTCGCCTGTATACTGAGTGTTATAGCTATTTACTTTCGGTGTCTCAACTACTTGAGAAGATGTTGTTGCACATCCTGATGTGACGCCGATGATGGCTAGAAGTGATACCGCTGATATAAACGTTTTATTATTAATCATATTCACATTAATCCCTTTATCCTGTGTGAAAGAGTGAGGCGTGTGTTCCTCAATAGAGATTCTATATCACAAACACGTATCGTTGGAGCTAAATTACAAAAAGCTTTCACGTTCAAGTCCAATGCTGAAAAAACACAATGCGAGGAGCCAACAAAGGTGATCGTATGCTCATGATTAAATGAAATTTCATTTGTTTTCGATAGATGAGAACGGTACCAACGGTCTCTTAACCAGCTATTTATCGATCTATTATGCAATTCATCCCGTAGCCAATCTGTAACATTAACAATAATCAGTGTTTGAATGAAAGCTGGTTTAGGTGTTTGTCGGCTGTGCATTCATTCTTATCACTCATTGAATTACAGGGTAGTAAAATGACAGATGAACAGCGGGCAACACCAAGTCTCTTACTTGCGTTAACACCTGTTGTATTGACGCTCTTAATCCTTGGCACCCAGATATTTTACTTTGGCGTGTTTGAGCCTCATATACCGCTTGCCATTGGCATAGCATTAACAAGTTTTGTTGGTACTTATCTTGGTCTAACGTGGGAAGAAGTGCGGGCAGGAATCTTTAAAGTTATCCATGTTGCGTTGCCGTCGGTAAGTGTACTTATTGTTGTAGGGATGATCATAGGTATTTGGATAGCCAGCGGTACGGTACCCACCATTATTTACTACGGGTTAAAGACCCTGTCTCCCCAAATTTTTCTGGCCGCGGGTATGGTTATCTGTGCAGTCGTTTCAGTTTCTTTAGGCACAAGTTGGGGCAGCGTAGGCACCGTTGGTTTAGCATTAATGGGTATCGGTGAAGGATTCGATATCCCCATGTACTGGACGGCGGGAGCAGTAGTTTCAGGCGCCTTTTTCGGAGACAAGGTATCGCCGCTGTCGGATACCACAAACCTTGCTCCAGCGGTTACAGGTACCGACGTGTTTTCACATATCAAGAATATGATGGCAACGACAATCCCTGCCATGGTGCTCGCATTTCTGATTTACCTTGGCGTCGGCTTCTTCGTTATCGATGCTCAGAGCGTCTCATTTGCAAAAATTGCAGGTATCACCAGTGCATTAGAAGATAACTTTACCGTTACGGGGTGGGCGTTATTGCCAGCGCTTGTTGTTATGGGGTTAGCCTTAAAGAAAATTCCCCCCCTTCCTGCGTTATTTGCAGGAGCGGTTGTGGGAGGAGCTTTCGCCATGTTTATGCAAGGGCAGAGTTTGCAAGCCGTTTTCGATTATGCAAATAACGGATATGCCATCCAAACGAATATTGTTGAAATAGATAGTTTGCTTAATCGCGGCGGCGTTCAGTCAATGATGTGGACTATTTCATTGGTATTGATTGCGCTTGGTTTCGGTGGAGCGTTAGAAACGACAGGCTGCCTAAGAAGCATTATCAATGCAATAAAGAGCAAAGCGAAAACCTTTGCTGGTACACAGATAGCAGCGGTTGGTACGGCGTTTTCTACTAATCTGGTGGCTGGCGACCCGTACTTGTCGGTAGCCTTGCCGGGAAGAATGTATTCACCCGTTTATAGAGGCATGGGTTATTCCACGCTTAACCTGTCCCGTGGCATTGAAGAAGGGGGCACGTTAATGTCACCGCTCATCCCTTGGAATGCCGGTGGTGCTTTTGTGATATCTGCTCTTGGCTTGGGTATTTCTGGCGCAAACTTAGAAAACTTGCTGTACATCCCTCTTGCCTTTGCTTGTTGGACGGCGCCCCTAATAGGGATATTTTACGCCTACGTTGGCTGGTTCTCACCCAAAGCCACTAAAGCTGAAAAGGAAGAATGGGAGTCTTCTGGCGCCGAAATAGCGAAATTTAATAAGGATGGAACGCCCGTTACCGAGTAATGTTGGATAAGCGATTTGTCGACGTTAAAACAATGCTGTTTAATTACAAAAAAGGGCCTGAAAAGGCCCTTAGAATTATTGCTCTATCAACTTAGAAAGTATATCTAGCGCCAAGCGTGTAGCGAGGTCCGTACTGACGAGCAAATAAGAATTGCTCTTCGAATCGGCCGTAGCCACGCTCTGTTTCGTCGTTAATGTTTACGCCTTCTAGGAAGACAGTTAGGTGCTCATTCACATCATAGTTGATGCTGGCATCAACTTGACCAAAGGTGTCGAACTGAGTTGCTGGGTTATCTGAAGAACCTTGTGCTTGGCCAATACCCACAACATAGTCTGAGCGCCATGCATAGGTCACTTTTACAGAAAGGCCTTCTTTCTCATAAAACACCTGGAAGTTGGCGGAGTCGCTGATGCCTACAAGCGGGTCTTGCTCGTTCAGGTTGTAAGGGTCGTACTCAACGTCGCCGTCAACTAACGTTGCGTTGGCGCCGAAACCAAAACCAGTGTCGCCAAACGTATGCTGAATAGCTAACTCAATACCTTCAACGGTTTTTGAATCGCTAGAGTTACCAGGCTGTGTGGTGCGCCACGTGATTAACGGGTCATCCGCATTAGGGGTTACCACACCGTTTTCGTCAGCATAGCCGTTGTCAATGAAGTAGTTATAAATAGCACTATCGGTGGCTTGCTCACCAGCTGCCGTTAATGCGGTCACGGCTTCGTTCCAGCGAGGACCCTGATAGATGTCACGTAAACCTTCGAACTGCTGATCTTGACCTGTGGTTGTAATGTAGTTTTCAACCGACTTTCTGAATAAACCCACGGCAAGCATGCTCGACTCGTCGTAGTACCACTCAAATGAAAGGTCTAAGTTAGTTGACTCGAACGGTAGCAAGCTGGTGTTACCCGCCGATGCGGTTCTCGCGCCAACTTTAGGGCTTCCACTGAATGCCAAGCCACCTTGTAGCAAGCCAATCGGCGCTCTGGTAATTGATTTACCCCAAGAGAAACGCGCAACAATGTCATCCGTCACATCTACTTTTACGTCGAACATGGGTAATAGAATGTCATATTCGCCTGTAAAGTCTTGCACCTGTAGCTCGTCTTCAAACTGCGTGATCCACTCAGAAGCTGCGACCCAATTTACCTGCACAGGTACACGAACCTCCGCAGAGCTTGGCACTTCTGTTTCTTCGTAGCGTACACCAGCATTTATTTGCACGTAATAATCACCGACCTCGAAGTCCCACTCTGACTGAACATAAATAGAGTCGGTAATTTCCTCTACGTTACTGACAGAAGGCGCACCGCTGAAGTAAGGGTCGATAGAGTAAGCGTTACTCTCGCCAACGACATCACCAGTAATGAAAGCAAGTTGACGGGCAATGGCTTCGTCAAAATCATAGGTGTAATAGTAACCCGGATTCATGCCTGCGCCACCACCGTCAAAGGCGTCTAGGAAACCTGATGTGTCATTGCGAATAAACATGCTGTCTGGGAAAATTTCTGTGAAAGATGGACTAAAACCCGGGCCGCCGCGTAGTCCGCTCCACGCTTCAAAACCCGTCAATGCTTGTTCTGTTCGGGCGTAACCAAAGTCAATTTTAACCAGTGGTATGTCGAAAGCTGAGTTATACCACGTGCCGTCAAGCTGCAGCTGCTCAATATCAGAGCGACCTGGTGAGTAAATGAATTGGCTGAAGTTAGAGTCAATTTCACTAGGTAAGATTTCATTCGTACCGTTGTTCCAGTTCACATAAACTTGTGGAATCTCGCCTGCTCTGTAGTCGTAAACTTTTGACTCAAGCTGGTTTGAGCCCAGTATAATTTGGCCAGAGCTACCCAAACCTTTGTCATAACCGTTATCAATCTCGTTGTAAGAATCGTGGTAATCCAGACGGAAATGCCAATCGTCAGACACTACCCAGTCTAGGTTTACACCAATTGAACGCGCGTCAACTCGCGTGGTTTCGCGACTGGCAGTAAACGAGCCGTCGTCGCCACTAATATCGGCATAGACTGCTGTACCATTTTCGTCTAATTCGTACGCATTAATATTAGCGCCAAAGTTATTCCAAATACCCCATCCCACTGTATTGGTGCCAGTAGTGGCGCGTGTTGCAGTGTAATCTATCGTTGCCGTAAAATCGTCAACTGGGCGAAATTGGAAAGTAACTTGGGCGTTTGAACGCTCACGCTGAACGTCAGTAATGCTGTAGTTCATGTCTTTAGGGAAGAACGCAGCGTCGGTAATATTGGTGCGGTTATCAACCACATTTTCAGGGTCTAAGTCAGGTAGTGCAGCGTTTTCTTGAAGCTGCCAGCCTTGAATATTTGCCGCTTGCTGCTGAAAGTCACGTTCTTGGTGAGAGAATGACAGACCAAATCCAAACATGTCATCGGCAAACGTGTTGCTGTAGACACCAGCAATTTCAGGGGTTACGTCATCACCCGCTTCGTTAGACGAGTCGTAAATACCTTTCACTGAAAACGTGGCATTTTGTCCTGATTGCGCCAACGGCTTCATGGTAATAATGTTTACCGTTGCACCTAGTCCCCCGCTGGGATTTTCTGCACGGGCGGTCTTCTGAAGCTCAAGCGTGTTTACACCTTCAGAAGAAAGGTTGGCTAAATTGAAGGAACGGGTAAAGCCCGTCCCCGGCATTTGTCTACCGTTCAGGGTAATTAGGTTGAACTCAGGACCAAAACCACGAACGGTAATTTCACTACCTTCACCGTTTGAACGACTAATACTTACACCTGTTATGCGTTGAAGTGCCTCAGCCAGGTTGGTATCAGGAAATTTACCTAGTTCTTCAGCGGATATGGCATCTACTACGCCGCTTGAGCTGCGTTTTAAATCCATAGAGCGGATCATACTGCCGCGAATACCGCTTACTTGAATAACTTCAACTTCGCCCTCTGCCGGTGTTACCGCTTCTGATTCTTGTGCGTAAGAGGGAAGAGCTAGGGTAGAGCCCATCAACAAAGCCATTGATGTGGCAAGCTGGGTCTTTTTAAATGGTGTGTTTTTCATAATTGCCCTACTAATTCTTATCAATTGGTCACTGCCGCTTTAAAGGCTAAAGCGGCATTTGCTTTGTTACTGTGCTGCTATTTCTACATTGTCGATGCGATAAACTGCACCTTCGCCTTGCCCCCATGCTGGGAACATCATGATGACGTTGATAGCGCTGATATCTAAGCCTGCGTCATATAGGGTTTGTAGTGGGAAAGTGTATGTTTGCCATTCACCTTCAACCGGATCAGCACCTTCCAAGCTGGCCGACATTGGAAGTTCAACAGCAGAAGAGACATTAATGGACTCTACTTTGAACAACCAAGGTGCAGAGGCGTCGTTAGGCATTGAGCTTACTTTCATTTCAAACTTAATCGCGCCATTTGAAAGTAGTGATGAAGCATCGAATGATACGGTTTCATCAGCTAAGAAACCCATCACCGTTGGTGTAGCGCCAATGCGAAATTCTGCTACTGTGCCGTGTTCCGCGTCGTCTACTTCTTCAGTTGGCGTTGAACCACCACAACAATCCCAGATTGACCATTGTTCAGCTGCTGTATCAGCAAAGAGCGTGATGCCCGCACCTGACGCATCTTCGCCGCTATCAGGGTGGTAAAATTTCACATTGTCTAAGCGATAAACCGCGCCTTCACCTGTGCCCCAAGCTGGGAAAACCATAATGACGTCGATAGCACTCACGTCCAAACCACGTGCCTGCAATTCTGAAATAGTAAATGTGTAGGTTTGCCATTCACCTTCCACAGGCTCCTGACCCTCAACGCTATCAGAAAGTGGCAATTCAACAGCAGTAGATGCGCCATTAGACTCGATTTTGAATATCCAAGATGCTTCGGCGTTACTAGGCGCACTCACTACGCGCATATCAAACTGCAATAAGCCACCGTCGGTAAGTGCTGTAGCATCGAATGGGGTGTCACCGCCGCCAGATTCAGGACGCGTGATAAAGCCCATTACAGTCGGTTCTGCGCCAATTCGAAATTCTGCAGTTAGACCGTGTTCTTCGTTGTCCATTTCTTCAGTAGGGGTAGAGCCGCCACAGCAGTCCCACATAGGCCAGTTAGGGTTTTGCCCATCTTCGAAGATGACTAATTCTGGGTAGCTAGCTCCGCCTTCTTGCGAAATTTCAACATTAGCCATGCGATAAACCGCGCCATTGCCGGTATCCCACGCAGGGAAAACCATGATGACATCGATAGCACTTGTATCTAAGCCTGCTGCTGCAAGCGCGCTAAGTGGAAATTCGTAAGACTCCCACACACCCTGTTCAGGCGCAGCACCAGCGGTGTCTGCGGGTCCTACATAGCCGTCCATCAGTGGAAGTTCTGCGGCAGTTGAACCTTCAGAACTTTCAATCTTAAATAGCCAATTAGTTGTCGCATTTGCAGGCAGCGATGTAACTTTCAGATCGAATTTAACACTGCCAGTTTCTTCCATTGGAGACGCATCAAACGGAGACGCTTCACCTTCTGGGTCGGTAATGAATTGAGCTCGACTGATAAAGCCCATTACCGTAGGTGTTTCATTAATAGCAAATTCGAAAACCTGTCCTTGCTCGGCATCTTCTACAAGTGCTGGTGTTGAACCACCGCAGCAGTCCCACGCAGGCCAGTTTGGATTAGGTGTTCCGTCGAAAATAGTAAGGTTTTGTGCAACACCGGTTGACGGTGGTGAAGGGATAGGCGCCTCGCCTTCCACTAATGCATCGTCTAGTGAGTTGTAACCTGGGCGAACAGTTTCACAGCCCTTGCCGGTGTCTGGGTTCGATGCACATTCGTACACTCGAACATAATCGACCTCGTAAGTCTGACCTTCGGCAAACGCTTCAGCATCAATACCTGTTTCGTTTACGTTAGCTGGCCAGTCGCCACCTACTGCAAAGTTAAGGATAATGTAGAATTCTTGATCGAATGGCGCATTGTCCCAGTGAGTGGTTAGTTCACCTGTGCCTTGCTCAAAGTATTCCGCATACCAGCCGCGGTGAGAAAGTCCAGTTGCGTCACCGTTTGCGTTATAACGAACTTCTGAACGACGCTGCGTAGCGTAAAGGTAATCGTCCATGTACCAGCGAATTTCGCCTTCTTGCCATTCAACGGCGTAGGTGTGAAAGTCGTCTGCTGGATTCGCTCCATCAGGAAGCGAGCAGGCTTTGCCTGAGCTATCGTTATTTGGCCATTCTTGACCATAGTGAAGGGTGCCGTGAATATGGCTTTCGGGATTGCCGTCAGCATCTAGTGCCTTAAGGTTTACGGCTTCCATGATGTCAATTTCGCCAGAACGAGGCCAGCCACCGTAAACCTCATCAGTTGGCATCATCCAAAATGCCGGCCAACTGCCTTGGCCCGAGGGTAATTTAGCACGCATTTCAATACGGCCGTATTTAAAGTCTGCTTTGTAGCGCGTGTTTAGACGGGCTGACGTATAAGGCTTTTGCGCTCCTTCTTCCGCGGGTAGAGCAACAATTTTTAGGCTACCGTCAGACACAAATGAATTGTCTTCGCTGTCGGTATAACACTGAGATTCATTATTGCCGCCACCGTCGCAGTTTACTTCATGAGTCCAGTTGTCATCGTCAATACTGTTCCCATCGAACTCGTCGCTCCATACCAGCTCCCAGTCAGAAACGGGTGCCGCAGGATCAACAACGTCGATGTCTGTAGATGTGGTTGCTCCGCCTCCACAGCCAAATAGGGTTGCGACTGAGATCGCGGCAGCTATCCGCGAAAGTTGAGATGCTTTTTTCGTCATTGTTTTCAGCCCTGATCTAAAGAAATTGGGTTTTTATGTAGTGGCAAATGCCACGTAAAAAGCTTTTTGTAAGCGCTTACAATTTAGGTCAAATAAAAATGGCTGTTTGAAAGCGCTTACATTACATTAAGCGACTGACACATAAAGATCAATACTGTTCTCAAAAAATTAACATTTGGCTGTCGGTCTTATTTTTGTTGTTTTTCGCTTATTGTCAAATAAAACAATAATATAAGGTTGTATTAGAGGGTGGGTTAAAATTTAAAGGTGCTTGTTTCACTCACTATTTACAAATTATCTAAGGGACTTGTTAATGACCTGTGCTCGATATTTTGTTCGCACCTGGGTACACATCACGTTAAGCTCAATATACGATCTCATGTGAGTTGTTATTATGCATCACCACAATCACAGCACTACCGCCTCCAATCATCATAAAGGTCAGCATCACGGCCATCACCACGGTGCGCATGCTGAAGCGCTAGGCACAGATTCCACACGCATTGGATGGGCGTTCTGGCTAAATTTCATCTTTACTATTATTGAATTCATCGGGGGGTGGCTTACTAACAGTGTCGCCATAATGGCAGATGCTGTTCATGATTTAGGAGACTCTCTATCCATAGGTCTGGCGTGGTATTTAAGTAAGCTCGGGAATAAAGCATCTACCGAAAAGTATACGTATGGCTTCAAACGGCTAAGCCTTATGGGAGCTATGATTAACGGCGTTATCTTGGTGATTGGCTCAATTTGGGTGTTGTCTGAGGCCATCCCTCGTTTATCTAACCCCGAAATGCCCGTTACAGAGGGTATGATTGGATTAGCGATCCTCGGTATTGTCGTGAACGGGTTTGCAGCTTATAAACTCCACGGCGGTCATTCGATGAATGAAAAGGTGCTTAACTGGCACTTAATTGAAGACACGATGGGGTGGGTAGCGGTACTGGTAGTAGCCATTGTGCTCCATTTTGTTGAATGGCCTATACTCGACCCAATTTTATCTATTGGTTTTACGCTATTTATTTTGGTCAATGTTGTTCGGTATGTTGTGCAGACCATGTCTTTGTTTCTACAGGGCGTACCTGACTTGGCTACAAGGAATGCTATTAGCAACACGCTTTTGAAAATCGAGCACGTTGAAGAAATTCACCATGTACATTTTTGGTCGCTTGACGGAGAGCAGCACGTGCTTACTGCACACGTGGTAATAAACTGTGCAATAGACAATGACAAACTGAGAGCACTCAAAAAGGAAGTTCACGAGCGTTTAGCCCCCTTTGAACTTGCTCATACCACGATAGAGTTTGAGTTGCCGGGTGAGCCATGTCGTGATGATAATGACCATTTACACGCCCACTCTCATGAACACCAGCACGAAGAGATATAAGTTGCGTTTAACTCTGGCGAGAGTAGGGATTCGTTCTCTAGAGGCCTACGAAAATCAAGCTATTGTAGTGATAGGCCTTTTAAGTAATAACTATAATTAATAAATAAAAGTATGAATATTAGATATCAAGCGATTCTCCCGGGAGTAAGCGTTTCGGTCATAACCGGCTTGGCGGCTCTTTTTCTCAGCGATCACTACGGTTCCCCTGCCATGCTGTTTGCTCTTCTGATAGGAATGGCTGTTTCTTTCCTCTATCGAGCCGATTCACCAAGTACCGAAGGTATTGATTTCTGTGCCAGTACTCTATTACGTACAGGTGTTGTACTCCTTGGTTTAAGGCTCGCACTTGAAGATTTAACGGCACTGGGTTGGGATACGCTGGGCTTATTGTGCTTTGCCATTTTAACGACTATTTTGCTTGGAATTGGCCTCGCTAAAATTTTTGGGTTAAAAGGGCAGTTAGGTGCCTTAACAGGAGGCGCAGTTGCCATCTGTGGCGCATCCGCTGCATTAGCTATATCTACCATTCTACCCAAAGGCCAGCACCATGAGCGAGATACACTAGTTACCGTTATTGGCGTTACCGCTATGTCTACAATCGCCATGGTACTCTATCCTATTATCGCTGTTCAGCTAAACCTGTCAGACAGTGAAGCCGGCATTTTTCTAGGTGGCACTATTCATGATGTTGCGCAAGTTGTAGGGGCAGGGTACTCGATTTCTCAGGAAGTAGGTGATATGGCGACGCTAACTAAACTTGTTAGGGTGGCTATGCTAGTTCCAGTAGTTATGATTATGGTGTTAGTCGTAGCAAAAACCTTATCTGTTGGTATCAAAAGCCGCCAAACAAACAGTCCTAAAATACCACTGTTTTTAGTCGGCTTCGTAATGATGATGCTCGTGAACAGCTTCTTTGTTTTACCTGAAAGTCTTGTAGAGATGGGGAGTCAAATCTCACGTTTTTTCCTCATCGTTTCCATAGCCGCGATTGGAATGAAATCAAACTTGGGTCAGCTCATCAATGTTGGTGTGCGACCAATAATTATGATTTTCGCAGAAACCTTATGGTTAGCACTCATCATTTTAGGGTACTTACACTTTTCGTAACGTTAGATAAGAAACTGGACGCGTCGTTTTAAATGTATCGAATTTAGAAAATCTGCCGATATTCAATGCATAACGCTACTTCAGACTAATAGTTAAATGGTCTGAATATCTGTTAATCTGAACAAAATAACTCTATAAAAACATATCGGTAACCACACATGTTTGTATCTCGCAGTAAATACGAAGAAAAAGAAGCGCAAGTACGTAAACTAGAAGCAAGAGTGCAAGAAGCCTTAGACAAAATTGACGTTTTAGAGGCAGAAAATAGTGAGCTCATTAATGCCATTGAGGCTGCAAGTAGCCAGCACGCATCGTCGAACGATTCCGTTGTAATGAAGTGCATTATTGATGGTATGCGTCAATTAGAAGGTATTCGTGAAACGGTGTTGACCACTTATCAGCGTATTGACGCTGAGAATCAGTCAGTGGCTAATATTCATGAGCTCTTTAGTGACTCCGCTACTACGTTAAGCAAAATTGTTACCGACATGAGCGGGCTTAATGTCCAAATGGGCAGCATGAGTGAACGTATATCGGGGCTATCAACAACAGCAGATAACATTAATAAATTTGTTACTACTATTACGAGTATTTCTGATCAAACTAACTTACTTGCGCTAAACGCTGCTATCGAAGCTGCGCGAGCAGGCGATGCAGGCCGCGGGTTTAGTGTTGTTGCTGATGAAGTACGCGCATTGGCGACAGAAACCAACAAATCAGCAACAGAAGTATCTGAGCTGGTGAACGGTATAATTCAGTCTACTTCCAAAGCGGTTTCAGGTGTTAATGAGCTGCGCGGTAACAATGAGCAGCTAGGGACCGGCATTAATCAGCTAAATGGCAGCTACGAAGTTATGGTACAACACTGTGACAGTATGAAGTCCACTATTAGCGAAGGCGCAATTGCTACGTTCATTCAAACAGTAAAATTGGATCATGTAGTGTGGAAGGCCGAGGTTTATGCGGTGCTGTGCGGTTACAGCAATAAATCTGTAGCGGACTTTGGCGATCATAAGAACTGCCGCCTTGGGCAGTGGTATAGCGACAATGCTAACAAAGCGATTGGCCAGACAACGGCATTCAGAGAGATTGAAGCGCCGCATGCAAAAGTGCATAGCAGCGGAATAGCCGCAGTGCTAGCTAAACAAAATGGCGACAACGCTGAAGCTGATGCTAAGCTTATAGAAATGGAACAAGCCAGTGAGAGAGTAATAACACTCCTTGATAGGCTAGTTAATTAGCGGCCCTAGAACCTTACGGTTCAACTGGCCCTATTGAAAAGCGTGGCGCCCGAATTCATAGCGGCGGTCGAATTTAGCGGTGCCCATTGTGGAAAAGCATTTATTGTAGAAGGTGAAGCGCTAACGGTTGGGGGATGATAGCAGGTGCTATCTCACGATAATGGATGGTATAGCTCTCCCTAGCTCGCCAAACCTCTCAAAGACGAAACCCCTCTGACACTGCGCGAGAGCTATTCTCACTGGTGCGTTAATGCAGTGCAGCAAGATGACAAAAGCGCCATGCTTATCGTAGAAGACGAGGGTATTGGTATGTCGAAAGAAACACTGGATAGAATATTCACGCCCTTTTTTACAACTAAACCACCCGGCGAGGGAACAGGGTTGGGAATGTCTATTTCCATGACTATTGTTGAAGAGCACAACGGAAAGATAAATATCACCAGCGAAGAAGGAAAGGGTACGCGCGTTACCGTTTTGTTACCTCTAGCCTAAAGTATAAATTGCTTTCCTAAATAGCTGATAGAATATAGAATTTCTCTAATTTTTTCTTCCTGCTAGACAGAATTTGTTTATGTTCTAGTCTTAGGAGGTAAGCAACATTTCCTACGATTAACGGATGGTTGCTTTGCTACATGGAGAAAGCACCGAATGAGAAACAATCAGCCAGTTACCCAAAAAGAATATAAGTTTCCAGCACATCATCGCCTGATATCTTCGACCGATAAGCGCGGTGTTATCCAGCATTGCAATAGCGAATTTGTGGAGGCGAGCGGATATACTCGTGAAGAACTCATTGGTAAAAACCACAATGTTATCCGTCATCCAGATATGCCAGCCCCCGTATTCAAAGAGATGTGGCGTACTTTGGAATCTGGGCAGAGCTGGTTAGGTCTCGTTAAAAACAGAAGAAAAAATGGCGATCATTATTGGGTTTCGGCCTTCGTAACGCCTGTGTACGAGGGGAAAACCGTTGTCGGCTATGAGTCCGTTCGAGTTCCAGCGTTGAATGATGAAATAACGCGTGCTTCCGGTGTTTATGCAAGAATGCAGCAAGGAAAGTCAGCGGTATCACCAATGTCGCGCTTAGCTCAAAACCTAATGCATCTGGCGCCTCCGTTGCTGATAAGTGCTGTCTTAGTAATAGCTCTTGCATTTACCCACGGCGCCGCTGCGGCTGGCATTGCGCTGCTTGGAGCTATAGTTTTAATGATTGCTCAAGAAGCCAAGACAAGAAAAGACTGGGGCGCGCTGCTTTCTCTTAGCCCAGAAAGCTACGCGAATGAAACGGTGGCACAAACCTACTTCCCAGACCCCCCTCACATAAGCCAAGCCAAACTTGCACTGGGGTGTGAACTTGCCAGAAATCGCACGGCATTAACCCGAATTAAAGATGCGTCAGCGGGGCTCGAATCAATTGCTAACACCACGCATGAGCAAGCAGAAAGCACCAGTGCCGCGGTTGTTCAGCAAAATCAAGCTACACAGCAAATTGCGTCTGCGGTAACACAAATGAGTCAAGCGATTCAAGAAGTTGCCGAACGAGTAGAAAGTAACGCAAAGAGCGCAAGGACAGCGGCATCCAATGTAGAGACAGGCAACCAAAAAGCAGAACAAGCCATGCAGGCGATCGTAGCGTTGCGCGAGGCGGTAGAGTCTATTTCTACCACAGTGACAGAGTTGGCTCAGTCAACCAGCGATATTGGCGAAGCGGCCAATATCATCTCGACCATCGCTGAGCAGACTAACCTGTTAGCGCTTAATGCTGCGATTGAAGCTGCAAGGGCTGGCGAACAAGGAAGAGGTTTTGCGGTTGTTGCCGATGAGGTTCGTACTTTAGCTTCGAAAACTCGCGAATCGACCGATAAAATCCACAACATCATTAATGAATTGGCTGAGCGTTCTGATCGAGCTGTAAGGGTATCGACGGAAGGGCTAGCTTCAGCTGAGCACGGCAGCGCTATAGTAGAAGAAACCCGAGGTGCATTGTTTGAAATTAACAATGCAGTGAAAGGTATCGCTGATGCCACGGTAGAGATGTCTTCAGCGGTAGAAGAACAAAGCACGGTGGCAGAGCATATTAACCAGCAGTTAGTAGAAGTCGCTGACGGCGCGTCTGAAACCCAGCGTTCATCTGAAGCATCGCTTGCAGCAAGCCACGATTTGCGCGCAACGGTTAATCAGGTTCACGAGCTAATATTGCGTTTCAGTACAGATAAGTGAGTAGGAGAGTAATACTCACTCCAGCTCGCTTAAGCTCGCTCCATTAAAAGACCTATTGCCTATTTGCGCACAGATGTGGGGCTAAATAGAAGCTGACAAAACCCGAAACAACGCTGTAGGCTTGGGTATTTATGAGTTCGCGTTTAGTCCCGCGTGTAGGCCGCGTCTGTAGGCCGCCACAGCGGGGAATAGTGAAACCAAGTATGTGCACCCCAGTATCAGTAAAATGATAATAACACTGCTTTGTCCAAACAGCGGGCTGCTTAAAAACAACCCATAGGTACTGCTTAACCAAGGTTTTAGTGCGCTCATAAGCCCAGCTACCAAGCCTAAACTCAGTGCGGCACTCACAATCGTAAGCAGCATCGCTTCAATCTGTATGAGTAGCAGTAAGGTAAACGGTCCTGCGCCTATAGTTCGTAAAACGGCGATTTCTTGATAACGCTCCCTCATCGTTGCTAGCAGCATAGTCGCAAGCCCAATAAGCGCGCAGATGACGATAAGACCGGAAAGGCCAAGCAATAGCGATTCAACATTTCCCATAATTTGCCAAAGTTCTGCGAGTGCCATGCCCGGTAGAATAGCCATTAGCGGCTCTTTTTTACTTTGATTAATTTGATACTGAAGCTGCAGTGCAGTTACCCGATGTTTAAGCCCCAGCATCACCACGGATACTGACTCAGGCGTAAACGCTTCGCTATTGTAAACTGCATGTTCTTTTGTATGCTCGTCATGCTCATGCTCATGCTCATGCTCATGCTCATGCTCGTTCGCCTTGTCAGCAGATTTACGGCCTAACATTGAGGTGGGCGAATGTTTAGGTCCTGTGTGGGCTTCTTCAAGTCCCTGTAGGGTAACGTATACGGCTTTATCTACGGGCGTACCGGTTTTCTTAACTATGCCTGAGATAGTGAAAGGGTGATCATCATGGTTGTTGAACGATACGCTACCCAGACCATGGGAAATAATAATCTTATCCCCTACCTTGTACCCCAATGATTTGGCGATATCTGCGCCAATAACGGTAGACAGTGGCTGCGTAAATGTCGAGCCTGCTGCCATTTCAAGTGATTGCATATCACCGTATTTAAAGTGGTCGAAAAAGCTGTTGGTCGTACCTACTACTCTAAAACCTCTGTGGGTATCACCCAAAGATAGTGGGATAAGCCACGATACCTGCTTGTTAGATTGAAGCGCCGCAATACTTTTATATTCAATACCTTTGGTGGGAGTGCCTATATTAAACACTGATGACAGGAGTAAATTAAGCTGTCCACTTGGTGCGCCAACAATAAGATCTACACCAGAAACGGTGCGCGTAAAACTGGTTTTAACTTGGGTGCGAATAATGTCCACGCACAAAAGTAAACTAATGCTGATGGTAATGCTTAAAAGTGTGAGGATTGCCGTTGTTTTCCTGCGCTTTAAGCTTTCAATAGCAATGGTACTTAGCATTACGCACGCTCCTGTGCTTTTGTGGCCTCATCGCCTCGCGTTTTTATGTGGTTTGTACTTGGGTTTAATTCACTCATGCTGCAGTGGCGGTCGAAATAACTCTCCATGGCTTTATCGTGACTAACAAAAATCATGGTGCTTTCACCTGCAACGTCTTTTAGCAGCGACATAAAACTATCTCTGGCATCGGTATCTAGGGCAGAGGTAGGTTCATCGACAATTAATAATTGTGGGTCGTTAATCAGTGCTCTGGCAATGGCAACGCGCTGCTGCTGACCAATACTCAATGCGTCAGCTTTCGCATGCAGCACGTGAGAAGGCAGCTGTAGCTTGTCCAGTAAATGACGAAGCTTTGCGTCTGATGCTGTCTTGCTGACGTTTGTACTTGCAAAATACACCGCCGCATTAATGTTCTGTGCCACAGAAAGGTAGGGAATAAGATTAAATTGTTGAAAAACAACGCCGATATTGCGTGCTCTAAACTTGTCCCGCTGTCGGTTCGATAATGCGGAGAAAGGCTGCGCTAATAAGGCGATGTCGCCCTGAGTTGGAGTTAATGTTCCGCACAGCAAATTGAGCAATGTGCTCTTTCCGCTACCCGAAGGCCCTGAGAGAAAAACGTGCTCACCTTGCGAAACTTGCCACGCTTTAATGTCAATGATGGGGGGGCTTTCTTTGGTGTACGAAAACTGTAAATTGCTAACTTCAATCGCTTTGTTGCGCTCTTCAGTCACTGCACTGCGGCCTTCAACTACTGCATTGCGCTGGGAGTGAGTGCTATTGTTTTTATTGATGGTATTCACGCTAAGCCCGACCTGTATTTACGTCTTATGTTCACATTAGCAAAAGCGACACGTCTGTTCACCCAGTTAAAAACCAGAGAAAACACATTGCCGCGTTGAGGTAATGTTATCAAATAACATTTTTTCGTATAGCTATGCTATCAGATCTCATCAGCCTAAAGCGGCAATTGCTCTTATTAATTGCTCATCATAACGACGCAAAAGAAAGGCGCGCCTAAATTATCAGCCGTTAGCTTGTAGCTTTACCACTTCTGCGCTTTCATCTTCTAATACGCTTTCTGCGGTAGCGCCTTTGAAAATCTTACTGATTTTATCTTTGTTTTTAGACAGCATAATGGTGAGTTCTTCCACTACGCTATCGTCTAGCTTAATGCCCTTCGCATAAATGTAGTCAGCAAGGTTATCCGCTGCATCGAGCATTTTGTCATACTGATCGGCTTCTTTTTTGTCGGTAGTTACCAATTTTTCTACCCCTTTGTGCGTAACAACATACTGTGTGGTAATGGCCATGGTAGGTCCCCTGTTTGTTAAAGACACAAAAACTGTACAGTATTTTACTGTATAAATAAACAGTATTTTGATTAAATGTCTGAGCGTAGTGTTTGGGGAAAGGGCAAATGATTGTTCTAAAGGTGATTAATGCTTGTGCAATTAGTAACTGCTGCGTATAATGCGCGCCCTTACAGCCATCCCAATTCGTTCCTTGTCTCCATACAGTCGGCTGTACTGTCGAGGCTACAACCGTAAGGAGCTATAATGCGTCATTACGAAATCGTATTTATGGTTCACCCTGATCAGAGTGAACAAGTACCTGGTATGATCGAGCGTTATACCACAATCCTAAAGCAAGACGGTGGTCAGATTCATCGTTTAGAAGATTGGGGCCGTCGTCAACTGGCTTACCCAATTGAAAAGCTGCACAAAGCCCACTACGTACTAATCAATGCTGAAGCGTCTGCAGAAGCTGTTGATGAATTGGAAAATGCTTTCCGTTTCAACGACGTGATCCTACGTAACATGGTTATGCGCACTAAGACTGCTGTGACTGAGCCTTCTCCAATGATGAAAGAAGAGCCTCGTCGTGAGCGTCGTGACGATTCTGCTCCTCGCCAAGATCGCGCGGAAAAGAAAACTGAAACCACTGAAGACAACGCTTAAGGAGATCACCCATGGCTCGTTTTTTCAGACGTCGTAAGTTCTGCCGTTTCACTGCAGAAGGTGTGACTGAGATTGATTACAAAGATATCGCTACTCTTAAGAACTACATCACTGAGAGCGGTAAAATTGTCCCTAGCCGTATTACTGGTACAAGCGCAAAATATCAGCGTCAGCTGTCTTCTGCGATCAAGCGCGCACGTTTCCTTGCGTTGCTTCCGTACACTGATTCACACAAGTAATTTGGCGAATATAAGGGTTAGCTAAGATGAATATCATCCTACTAGATAAAATCGCCAACCTTGGCGGCCTGGGCGACCAAGTGACTGTTAAGTCTGGTTACGCTCGTAACTTCCTTTTCCCACAGGGTAAAGCGGTTCCTGCAACTAAAGACAACGTTGAAAAGTTCGAAGCACGTCGTGCTGAACTTGAAGCGAAAATTGCTGAGCAACTAGCTGCTGCTAACGCACGCGCTGAAAAAGTTGCTGAGCTTGCTGAAGTTACAATCGCAGCTCCTGCTGGTGACGAAGGTAAACTTTTTGGCTCTGTTGGTACTCGTGACATCGCTGATGCAATCACTGCAGCTGGCGTTGAAGTACAAAAAGCAGAAGTTAAACTACCTACTGGTACTCTTCGTGAAACTGGTGAGTATGACATCGACTTACAACTTCACTCTGACGTTATCACTTCAATCAAAGTGATCATCATTGCTGAAGCGTAATCGCTGACGTATTTGAAAAAAGCCGCTCCTAGAGCGGCTTTTTTTTGCTCTAAATTTTTGTTCGATACTTAAAGAACAATACCAATCCGCATAGATGATTGCCCACCCAGAAGGTGCTGGTAAGTTTCCTAGCAAAGCGTGGGAATGTAGGAATGGCCGTTGCTTTTCAAATTCCCAGAGTGAAGATTGCCAGACCTTCCCGAAGGGCGAGTTTAAAATATCCCTACCCTCACTCCACGTCGCGACGCCTAATTAACGATGGGTGTAAGCAAATATGTCCAGCGCCGACAAATGGCGTATTTTTGAGGTCCACTCATCTGCGATAAATAACGTTTTTTAAACGGTATTTAAACAAAATGTTAATAATCGCTGAAATTCTTAGTGTCATGGCTTTAAACTTTTTCTGTCATTCCTGCGACCTATAGTAAACCAAACAATAAAAAGCATAAGTGCCATATTATGGACATCACTAAGCAAGCAATAAAAAACGCGACTGGGGTAGGTATCGGAATAACACTGCTGGTATTTTTAGGGCTATATAGCCTGTTTAATTTACCTGTACAGCTGTTTCCTGACATTGAAAGACCGAATATTAACATCCAGACCTCGTGGCGCGCTGCTTCGCCCCAAGAAATTGAGTCGGAGATCATTGAACCTCAAGAGGAAGTGCTGCAAGGGATCCCTGGCCTTGAGTCGATGAATGCATGGGCAAACCAAGGTAATGCCTGGATTAATCTAGAGTTTGGTTTAGATACGGACATGCAGAAAACGCTCATTGAAGTGATTAGCCGCATGAATCGCGTACCGCCACTACGTCGCGATGCCTTGTCTCCTAATATTATGCTTGCTGGAAGTGGAGGAGACGCCCCCGCTTTGACCTACTTCTTTCTTCAGCGCCTTCCAGGCAATCCAAACGAAATTAATACCTATGTGACCTTTTTTACCGATGTCATTAAACCTCAGCTTGAATCTATCCCGGGCGTTGCAAGGGCGCGTATGGAAAGCGGGGTTGGCGGCGTTGAGGAGTTTCAAATTGTTTTCGACCCGTTTAAAGCGGCGCAGTTAGGCATTGACCTAACGGCAGTTGCCAACGAGTTGGGGCGTGCGAATGATATTTCAGGCGGCTTTGTCGATGTGGGCAGAAGACGCTATACCCTGCGTTTTGAAGGTCGCTACGAGCCTACGCAAATGGGTGAAATGATCCTTGAATGGCGAGACGGCAGCCCTATCACGCTAAATGACATTGCCGAAATTAAAATCACCCGCGCTGACGGTGCAAACTACAGTGTGCAAAACGGCAATCCGGCTATATCTATTCGCGTAGACAGACAAAACAACGCCAATGTTTTAGCTACCTTAGAAGCCGTAAAAGCAAAAGTTGCACAAATAAACGAACAGGACTTGGCCCCTGAACAGTTAGTAATGGCGCAAAGCTTCGATGCCTCAGTGTTTATCTATAGAGCGGTGCAGCTAGTTACCAGCAATTTATTTATAGGCGTGCTGCTTGCCATTGCCGTGCTTTGGCTCTTTATGCGCCAGCTGCGGGCAACGCTCATTGTGGCATTGGCCATTCCTATTTCACTACTTAGCACTTTTGTGGTGCTTCAACTTACCGGTCGCTCGCTCAATATCATTTCACTGGCAGGACTCGCCTTCGCGGTAGGTTTGGTGCTAGATGCCGCTATTGTCGTGCTGGAAAACATTGTAAGAACGCGCAAGAGCGCCGAAGCCGAAATCGAAAATAAAGACCCACATTCACAAACGCACATGGAGGATTGTGCCCATCGGGGAACGAAAGAAGTGTTTGGTGCCCTCATGGCGTCAACAGCCACCACCGTTGCTATTTTTATTCCCGTCATGTTTTTGGAAGATGTTGAAGGGCAATTGTTTGCTGACCTCGCTCTTACCATTGCCATTGCAGTGTGTATGTCGCTAGTGGTTGCGGTAACGGTATTGCCCGTCGTTGCCGCTAGATACCTTAATGGTAACATGCCAGCTGATAGCTTACAGCGGGTATGGGCTAAGATAACCCGCGCTATTATGTCGCTATCAAGTACGCCGCTTCGCCGCCTTGTATTAGTCATAACACTCATGGGCGTGCCTATTACAGGTAGTGTTTTTCTTATGCCTTCCATGGATTATTTGCCGCCCGTAAAACGCGATGCCGTTGACGCCTTCTTAAGTTTGCCTGCGGGTGCCAGTGAAAACTTTATTAGTGAAGAAGTGATGCCAATTATCGTTGAGCGACTGCAGCCCTATATGGACGGAGAAAAGCAGCCAGCGCTGAAAAACTACTACATTATCACATGGCCAAATGGCGGAAATTTGGGTGTGCGCGCTAAAGATCAGTCTAAGGTTAAAGAGTTAGAAGCCATTGTTCGCGATGAAATTTTAAAGGATTTGCCGGATACACAAACCTTTTCACAACAGGGCAATTTGTTTGGTGGCTTTGGAAATGGTCGCTCAATCGACATACATCTTCAAGGTACCGACCAAGCCATGCTCGGCATCGCTGCGCAAGCAGGTTTAGACAAATTGAGAGAAGTTTTCCCTAACGCTAACGCGCGTTCGAATCCTCCACTAGAGCAAGCTGAACCAGAGCTTCGCTTTTACCCTAATGACAGCCGAATGATGGAAGTCGGGTTAAATCGCGGCAGTATGGGGAACCTGGTACGTGCCATGGGTGATGGTATGTATGTGGGGGAGTACTTCGATGGCACCAAACGCATGAATATTATCTTTCGCTCAGCACCTTGGTTCACACCCGAAGACTTAAACAGTACGCCAGTCATGACACCATCAGGCGAGGTGGTGCAATTAGGCGAACTGGTAGGTATTGAAAGAGCCGTAGGGCCAAGTCGTATTCAGCGCATTGATGGTCGAAGAACCCTGACGCTAAACGTAAATCCGCCAGAGGGTATGAGTTTAGAAGAAGCCATGAAAGTGATTACCTCTGAGGTTGAACCTGCCATTATGGCCATGATGCCTACCGATGGCGCTATTAATTATGGTGGTAGCGCGGATAGCTTAAAAGGCGCTATTGCCTCGATGGCTGATAACTTTCTTTTTGCCATGGTGTTGCTACTGCTGTTAATGGCGGGGTTGTTTAAATCGTTAAAAGACAGCGTGCTGGTAGTACTTTCTATTCCGCTAGCCACGGTGGGCGGGGTGATTGCTATTCGTATCATGAACATCTTTACCTTCCAGCCCATGGACCTGTTAACCATGATTGGCTTCATTATTTTGCTAGGGCTTGTAGTAAACAATGCCATTTTACTCGTGCATCAGACTCGTATAGGAGAGCAAGAAGGGCTGACCCGTGATGACGCGGTAGAACAAGCCATCAAACTACGTTTACGGCCTATCTTTATGAGCACGCTGACTTCAATCTTTGGCATGCTGCCCCTGCTGTTGCTACCAGGTGCAGGCAGCGTTATTTACCGAGGTCTTGCGGCTGTTATTGTGGGAGGAATGACGGTGAGTACCATATTCACCTTGCTATTACTGCCTACCTTGCTGCGTATGACGGCTTCAACGTCATCTGTAAATATACTCAAACCCCTGGCCGAGCGCATAGAAAGCACTGGCGCTTCGCCGACTACCTCATCCACCGTAAAACAAAATAAATACAACGATCATGTGTAAGGAAAAGACAACCATGAAAGCAATGACTTCTACTCTCGCCCTTAGTGTGTTTGCCTTATTTGCAAGCAGTGTATCGTTGAGCGCACACGCACAGGATAGCAATCAACCACCGCCGGTGCTGGTTCAAATAGATGAAGCCAGAGAGCAAGCGATTTCACAACTAACCTGGGTTCCTGGAACGGTACTAAGCGTTATCGATGCAAACCTTGCTTCTGAGGTAGACGGTCGCATCACTTGGATGGCAGATGTAGGTGATGTGGTAAAAGCGGGGGAGCCTTTAGTTAAAGTCGACGATACTCGCTTAAGCATTACCCGCAATCAAAATGCCTCAAATATTGCCAGATGGCAGTCGCAGGTTGAACTGTTTACCAAACGACTCGCGAGGTACAAAAACCTTCAGGCCAGTCAAAACACGTCCAGAGGTGAGTTAGAGGAAGTGGAAGCTGACTTAGAGAATGCTAAGCAGGAGTTAGCGCAAGCCAAATTGGATTTAGAATTCACCGAATATCAAATTGCACAAAGCAGTATTCGTGCTCCCTTTACGGCTTTAGTGGTTGAAAGGCTGCAGTCGCCGGGCGAATACACTGGGGTAGGGCAAACCCTGCTTCGCGTGGTAAACCCTGATAGCGTTGAAGTTCAAGTGCGCGCACCGCTCAACGTATTACCCTATATTGCTAACGGCATGGGCGTTAGCGTTCACAATAACGTGAACCAAGTAGAAGAATCTATTCGTGCCATTGTACCGGTAGGCAACAGTACATCGCGCATGATGGAGCTACGAATTGCCATCAACCCCGGTGACTTTCCTATAGGCAGTGCAGTGCGCGTGGCGCTGCCTAGCAGCGATACTCATGATGGTGTCACCATACCCCGCGATGCACTGGTACTAAGAAAGTCGGGCACCTTTATCTATCAGCTCAATGAAAATAATGAAGCGGAGCAAGTTAAGGTGACAACCGGGGTGGGGATGGGCGATAGAATTGAAGTGTTTGGCGATGTGAACCCGAAGCGCTCGGTTGTGGTGAGAGGAGCTGAACGTCTGCGTGCAGGCCAGAAAGTACGTTACAACAATGAGCGTGAGTCTTTGACAGCGAAGAACTGAGAGAATTGTAACAAATGTAAAAGTGCTATCCATTTAGACTAAAGTTAATGAGAATGTTTCTTATTTGTAATTGTTGATTATCAAATGGAGACATCCTTGAAAAAGTTAGTTTTAGCCAGTGCAGTGTGCACGCTATCCAGTCCGGTAGTATTTGCGCAATCCCTAGAAAGCCAGAATGAAGAAACCAAGTCTATAGAGCGAGTTGCTGTGGTAGGCGCAGCAACTAACTTGAGCATTACTGCCGAGGATATTGAGCAGTTTCAGGCAAACGATTTAGCTGACGTTTTTAGAGAGTCTCCGTCGGTCAGCGTTGGCGGTTCAGTAGGTGTAGCACAGAAAATCTTTATCCGTGGACTAGAAGATGCCTACCTGAATGTAACCGTAGATGGCGCGCAACAAACCTCAACCCTATTTCACCATATTGGCCGCGTAACGCTAGATCCCGATCTTTTGAAGCAAATCGATGTGCAGGCTGGTGCAGGTGAAGCAACCAGTGGCCCAGGTGCCATTGGTGGTTCAATCCGCTTTAAAACCAAAGATGCGCAAGATTTATTGAGAGGCGACGAACAATTTGGTGGTCGAGTAAAAGCGAGTTATTTCTCAAACGAAGGTACGCGATATAGCGGCAGCCTTTATGGAAAGCTAAGTGATTCATGGGGCTTGCTAGGTTATTACAGCACGGTTGACAGAGATAACTTTGAAGACGGCGACGGCAACGAAGTGCTGGGTACTGCCGCAGATCAAGATCTCATGTTCCTTAAAGCCAGTGGTTACATTGCAGATAATCAATACCTTTCAATAAGTGCAGAGCAGCGCGATGAAGAAGGTGAGTTTTCGGCAAGACCTAACTGGGTAGTACTAGAAGGTGCTCCACTTTATCCTAGTGAAGCAGAGCGTGATACCTACGTAGCGAACTACCGCTTTGACCACAGTGCATTGGTTTTCTTAGAAGCTACGGCATACCAAACTTCATCATCGTTCCGCGGCGGCCGTTTCGATTTCTTGTCTGATATCGATACCTATGGTTTCGATATTAGAAACACCACCGACATTTCAAATCACGTATTCACCTACGGTATCGACTATCGTAAAGATGAGGTAGAAAGTGGTCCTGGCGTAGGTCCTGTGCAGAACGCAGAAGAAGGCAGCGTAATGGGTATTTACGCGCAAGCTCATAGCAATATCACACCAGAGTTGTTGTTGAGCTACGGTGTTCGTTATGACGACTTTGATTTTCAGCAAAAAATCTTGATTGATGACTATTACGGCACACCCGTTACCGATGAGCCATCTGGACTAGACGACAATGAACTTAGCTTTAACGTCGGTCTTGAATATCAGCTTACCGAAGCTTGGACCCTTGGTCTTGGTTACGCAGAAGCGGCGCGCGGTAAGCAAATTGGTGATGGTTTCACGCTTGACGAATACTTATATGATGGTGAGGACGTTCCCGTTGTAGCCAGTGACGTGGTGCCTGAAACTGTCACCAATATTGAAGCGTCAATCGAATACAGCGCGAATAACCTTAATGCGCGTCTTAGCGCCTATGAATCTACCATTGATGATGTGCTATTTAGCGGTTATCAAGGCAACTCGGTATTTAATAATATCGGTGACCTAGAATCATCTGGCGTAGAGTTTAACCTTGCGTATCGTTGGGACTCTGTTGACGTGTACTTTGGGTTTTCAAGCGTAGATGTTGAATTGATGCCTCGTGAAGGTCTGTACAGCGTACCTTATAACAGCATCGATATTAACGGATACGAGTTTGTTGGCTTAGGTAATAGTCGCGGTGATACGTGGGTACTTGGTGCAGATTACACCGTTACTGCAGACATTAGCGTTGGCTTTAACATCACTATGGTTGACGACATCAACATAGATACACTACATCAGGCCTTGGAAAACGGTTGGACCGACTCGCTTTATTCACTTAACAAAGCAGACTATACCCTAGTGGATATTTATGGCGAGTGGGAAGTCACAAACGACCTTCGCTTAAATCTGGCGGTAACGAACTTGTTTGATGAAGCGTATATCGACCATTCAAGTGTGGGTGACTACAGCGAAGTATTCCCAAGCGTTATTGGTCCGCAAGAAGCTGGACGAGATATTCGTTTGTCTGTGACTTACGATTTCTAAACAACGCCTTTAGATGAACTTTTCCACGTTTAAAAGGTGGGTCTTTTGGGCCCACCTCTTTGCTGGCTTATTGGCCAGCATTGTCGTTTTCATTATGGCTTTTACTGGTGTATTACTCACTTACGAGCGCCAGTTCAAAGAGCTAAGTGAAATGGCTTATACGCAAACGATTGATATCGAAAAGTCGATAATCTCGACTGAGCGGGTTGTATCAATACTTCGTGAAAAGCATCCTAACGAAGCGCATATTTTTGTTCGATGGGTCAATAGCGAGGGAGCGGCAATTCCCGCATGGGCCGGCGAACACAGCTATCTTATTCACCCCTATACCGGAGATATATTAAGAGAAGGAGAAGGGGTCGTTGAAGAAGCATTTCATGTCATAACTGACCTGCATCGATATCTTTTAATGGAAGGGGATTACCAATTAATTGGCAAAACCATAACGGCTTATAGCAATCTTATTTTTATTTTTTTGCTGTTATCGGGAGTCATCATATGGTTGCCCAAACACATATCGAAAAAATCCTTAAAGCAGCAAATGTGGTTACGGCAAAAGTACACTAATAAACAGCACCGTCGCCGACATTGGCATTTTGTTTTTGGTATGTGGTCACTGCCTTTTTTAGTTGTGATTGGACTAACGGCTACCCTGTTTTATTTTGAGTGGGCAAACAAAGCATTGTATGGAATGTACGGTGAATAAGTCCCTACTCGCGAAAAGAAAGCTATGCCTGAGACGCTAGACGCCGACGTTGTCAGTTACGACACGCTATTTACCAAAGCTCAGCAACACGCCAATGAAAATGGCTATCAGGATTGGTATTCCATGTGGATGGAAATTGGCAAAAGTGAGGGTGTTGCACGGTTTTATATCGATAAAAGTATAGGGCACAGGCAAGAGTTAGCGTATTCACTGTATTTCGACACGGGAACCGGTGACATCACTAGGACACTTTACAAAACCGATTGGCCCAAAGGGAGTCAGGCTTGGGGTACTTCCCGCTTTTTGCACACGGGAGAATACTTTGGCTTTATAGGGCAGACCATCGCAGGGCTGGTAAGCTTGCTTTGCTGTATCTTAGTTTATACTGGCACACTACTTGGTGTGCAGAGACTTCTTAATTTGCGAAAGCAGCATTAAAAGACTTAGGCAGGGTAATGGTAACGACTAGCCCTGTTTGCTTTGTAGTACTAGCGTCTCTATGTAATGCGTTGCCTTTGATTAGTGCAGCGCGATTTATCGCTGATATGTCGCCGCCCACAGCGGCAATTTGACGTTTCGCCAGTGCAAGCCCAAGACCAAAGCCAGAGCGCTTTGCGGCATGTACGTAGTTTTTGGCTGCCCGTGCCTTGTCTACCCTGAAAAAAGGTTCGAATATGGCGTCTAGCATTGATTCAGGGACGCCGGTGCCTTCGTCTGTAGCCGTGATAACATAGTTATTATTATCGCTGGTCAGCGTTAAACTCACTTTGCTTTGCTCAGGGGTATGACGCAAAGCATTACGAATAATATTTTCTAACGCCTGCCCCAAAGCAAGCTGGCTGCTCTTTTCAATATTCGCGCATTCAGGTGTGTCGACATGCAAGGTTCTATCAGGGTATTCAAACCGCGCATCTTCACAAATAACATTGATAAGTTCTACCAAGTCAAAGTCATCGCTGTTCAATTGTGGCGATTCTGTATTTAGCCATGCAAAGGTTAGGGTATCTTCAACAAGCTCTCTCATCGTGCTCGCTTCATAACGCAGGCGTGAAAGTGCTTGTTCACGATTAATGTCTTGCTCTACAAAGTCTATAGCCATATCAATGCGGGCAAGAGGCGTGCGAAGCTCGTGAGAGAGATCAGCAAGCAAACTTCTTTGATTATAAATGAGACTGCTGGTTCTTTGGGCCATCTTGTCGAACGTTTGGGCAAGCCCAGTAAGTTCGTCATTTCGCTTGGGCATTGCAGCCATTGCACGGGCTTCTAAATTGCCATTTGCGAAATCTTTTGTGGCATTCTCTAATTGCTTTAGTGGCGTCATTAAGTGTCGATACAGCATGAAACTCAACAGACTTAATATCACTAGAGGTAATGCAATTTGAAGCGTTAAGCGTGTGGCGAGCAATAACGAACCTGGGCGCATACGCTGTGGAAGTTGAATTAAAAAGTGCGTATTGTCATCGACGAAGGGGACTTCCATCACAGGGTTTTCAGAAAAGTACAAATGTATTTTCCATTCGGGGCTGCGGCCTATTTGAAATCGGTCAACAAACTCCTCTAACATTTGGGTGTTAGCGAATGTGGTCATTTGGGAGTTAACTACGGCAAGCCACGTGTTCTCCTTTGTCTTCACTTCTTGCAAAAAAGCAGCTAACGCTTGTTCTCCATCCTCCAGGTAGATTTTCTCCGCTTCTTGACCATAGGAATAAAGGGTTTCTTGATGAGCTTTATCGATAAAACTCATGCTGGTCTCGGTATGATTGGTAAGCCACGCGATGGCCCAAAATAACAGAACAGTACCAACGGCAATAAATGCGCACAGTCGCCATAGCAGTTTATTTTTCACGAAAAGCGATATCCTTGGCCGTGGACAGTGGCAAGGCGTTCAGGGGGCATGCCAGTCTCAACGAGCTTTTTGCGTACTCTAGACAAATGCATATCTAAGCTTCGGTCGTACCTCGAAAAGGGTTTGTTAAGCACGCTGTGATAAAGAAATGCTTTGCTCAACGTTTCCCCTTTGTTATCTACTAACATCCAAAGAAGCTTAAATTGTATTGGCGTGAATTCGAGTAGTCTTGAGTGGTATTTGGTAACTTGCTGAATGCGATTTAAATAAAGCACATCAACAATGATTTCCGACTTTTGCGTGCCTGAGTCGTTTAGTGTTTTGCTGCGTCGCAACAGTGCGTCGATGCGAAGCATCATTTCAGTAAAATTGAAGGGCTTGGGTAAGTAGTCATCTGCGCCCTTACGGTAGCCTTCAATCCTTTCTTGCTCGGCACCTGACGCGGTGATCATCATCACCGGTGTTTGCTTTATTTGCCTTAATTGGTTTAACAGCGACAAGCCGTTTAAAGAGGGAAGGCGTATGTCGAGTAACACAAGGTCAAAGTTCTCCTCCAGCACAGCTTGTAATCCAGCATTACCGTCACTTTCGTGGCGAGTGTCAAATCCTCGAGACTGCAACAGCTGTGTGATTTGTTCACTTAACGTCGCGTCATCTTCAACAATGAGTATTCGGGTTTTACGCATAATGGCTTCAGGAAAGAATTTTAAACATACTATTAATAATAGTTATCATTTGCAACTAATCGGTTTGTGACGATAAATGCGGCCGCTAACGCGCGCTTTTATATTGTTACAAATTTACTGTGGTGCTGATGGTTTCTCGCTTTACAATAACGGTTAACAGCTATCTTAGTGCTTGCGCTAAACTGCGGTGCTCTTGATGTCTGCACAATTGAGTAAATAAAGCATAGACGCAGCAGTCAACTAAGCGCTTTGCCTCCTAGGTTGGAGCTACAAGGACACGATCTTAAAAATGGTAATGAGTTTAAAGAAGTTAACGACGTTGTCGGCGTCGCTAGTAGTAGCAGGAAGTGTCGTTACTGGTTGCGCCAGCTCTAATCATGTTACTCAGATAGAAGGTGAAAATGCTGTAATCAAGCACGCCAATGAGCCTGGGTATGAGGACAGATTCAGCAATATTTACGACGGTTTTAAAGCATACCCCGTCACGTGCACTAATGATTGCTACCCAGCGTCTGCCGATATTGAATGTGAAAGTGACATGCAAAATTGTCAGTTCGTTGGCAACAACCCGACAGTGAACTCGCACACCGGCTTTAATGTCACCTGGTTAGGGCACGCAAGTTTTTTACTTAACACCGCAAGTGGTGAGCAAATACTTATTGACCCTGTGTTTGGGCAGTTTGATTGGCCCGTCAATTGGGCTTTTCGATTGGCGGAGGGGTTCAGCCGCAACGAACCCGCTGAGGTAGGTGAAGACAAACTCGCACAAACCGATGCTGTGGTTTATTCCCATATTCACTATGATCATTTCAATAAAGCCGATATTGCCGAATTAGGCACAAAGCCCGAATATCTTGTTCCGTTAGGTTTCGCAGAGCACTTCCCTAATAGAGGCTATACCATAAAAGAAATGGCTTGGTATACCAGCAAAAACGTAGGCAAAACCTCTATTCACTTCGTGCCTGCCCATCATTTCAGTAACCGAATTTGGGTGCCTTATTTGTACGAGGACGACAATGCGACACTGTGGGGTGGTTGGGTATTTGAGAGTGAAGGCAAAACATTGTTCTTTGCGGGGGATACGGGATATTCACCGCACTTCAAGGATATTAAAGCGCGCTTTGGTGAAATAGATGTTTGCCTGTTACCTATAGCGTCTTATTTCAGCGAAACCTCACCTAAATGGTATCGCAAGGTACATACTACGCCAGAAGATGCCATTGTTGCGGCCCAAGACCTAGGCTGTAAAGCCGTAGTGCCTTGGGGCTATGGAAATGCCAGCTGGATGATGGGTGACAAGACGTCACATTCTGCGCTATTTCGTCTTATGAAAATGAAGAAGCAGCTAAACCCTGCAATGCCTTGGGTTATTTTGAATGAAGGTGAACAGGCGTCTTTTTAATTTAAGCTACGGATAAATGGCTTATTTATCCGCAATCTTATCCGCAATTTTTTGGCATTTTCCGCGCCATTCGTCATCAAGCGCCTCAAGATTCGCTAGCTTTTGGGCCAGGGCTTTGTCTGCTTTGGTATGGGCGCATTGCATTAGGGTGTGAACATTAACGGTATCGTCCTCACGGTGCAGTAGTGTTACTTCGTCGCCAACACTGATGGTTCCGGTTTTAATAACCCGGTAATACCAGCCAGTGATACCTCGTTCTCCGACAAATCTATCTAAATTGGGCACTTCGAAGCGTTGCGAGATTTTATTGCAAGGGGCACGGGGTGCGCTTACTTGCAGTTCTACCTCGCCGAACTTCCATATATCGCCGATATAAACGGTAGCATCGTCCATGCCCTCTACACTGATGTTTTCGCCAATGCTGCCCAGCGAAAAGTCGCCTTCAGGAAAATGCTTTCTTAATGTCAGATAGTTGGTCGGGTTGAACTGATGCAGCACTTTCTCCGGTCCACCGTGAAGCCGTTTGTTGGCCTGTTCGTCTTCATCGGTTCTGTCCATATGCACCGTTAACGCGTCGACGGGGGCTTTAACAATACTGCTTGGTGCCCCACGAGGGCCTAGCGGCTGAGGTTTTCCAGCAAACAGAGCGTTAACAGAAAATGAGGTAGACATGGCATCTCCAAAAAATATTTTTGTGCATTTAAACCTTTCTACTATAGGGTACGACTAACCTTATAACACTAACAAGTGCTAATGCTAATCAGCACCATAAATAACAAAGAGAAAAGAATGGAACACACACAACAACGTGTTGTACACGCCAATGTGGTGTTTGGTAATAAAAGCGAAAATGAGCTGATATCTAAAGCGAAAAAGGGCGATAAGCAGGCATTTCGGTCCCTTTACGATGAACATATTGGGCGAGTCTACGCGCTTTGTTACCGGCTTACAGGTGAAAAGGGAATGGCAGAAGATGCTTCGCAAGAAGTCTTTATTCAGCTATGGAAAAAGCTTGCTAATTTTGATGGGCAAAGCCAATTTTCCACGTGGTTACACAGCGTTACGGCAAACATTACCATCTCTTATATGCGCAAGCAGAAAGGTTGGGTGCAGCGGATGTTTAATTTGGAAAACAGCGGCATTAACGAGATGCCGGCTGAAGAAAACAGCACCGATGTGGATTTAGAAGCATTAGTTATTCGCTTACCCGAGCGAGCCAGAATGGTTTTTGTCCTCCATGCAATTGAAGGTTACAGGCATGAAGACATTGCCAGCATGTTGAACATGGCAGTGGGCTCAAGCAAAGCACAATTTTTCCGTGCTAAGCAATTATTGAAAGATTTTATGGGAGTCGATGATGAGTAATTTTGACGACAAGCTTGCTCAGCACATTTCTGAGATATCAAAAGAGAAGCAGCCAGAACGAGATTTGTGGCGAGGTATTGAACTCGGCATAACATCGCAGCAAGGCGACGCTTCACAAGACGACGCTTCACAAGACGACGCTTCATCATCTACGGTTACATCAAAACAGTGGATGGCGATAGCCGCAAGCGTTTGTTTAGTTACTGTATTGTGGTTTGCGGCTCCTTTTGCGTTTAAAGCTGATGAAAGTCGAAGCGATGGCTATGCCTTGATTGACGCAATGAGTATGCAGCAGCAACAACAAGTGAATAGTCTTCTTGCTAGTTATGAAAGTACAACGGCGCTAACGGAAGATTGGCAAGAGCAATTGAAAGAATTGGACGATGCTGCAGATGTTATTAAAGCGGCATTAAAGGACGATCCAGACAACTCAGCATTAATCAAAATGCTGCATCACGTATATCAACAGCAGATTGCCTTAATTGAGCGAGTGCACGCGCCAAAGTGGCAGCAAATTTAATAAGGGTTTAAAGATGAATATAAATACGAAAAGCACATTTTTGCACACGTTCATGGCACCTTTGGGGGCCAAGGTATTACTTACTACTGCGCTGCTAAGTATCGCTACTGCGGCGTTTGCAGGAGAAAAAGTAGATAAGACCATCGACACATCGTCTTCGCCGAAAGTGGACATTGAACACATCAACGGAAAAGCAGACATCCGAGTTTGGGATAAGTCTCAGGTTCGTGTCACCGGTGAACTGGGCGATCAAACTGAAGAGTTTATCTTTGAAAGACGTGGAGATGTCGTGGTTATACACGTTGAAGTCGAGCGCCACTCAAAGAGCTGGTTTAATAAAGGTAAAGATGGCGACGACCTTGTTATCTATATACCTTCAGCAAGCGACCTTCACTATACCGCAGTCAATGCTGATCTTATTGCAGAAGGTATAACAAAAGCAGTAGATGTTGAGGTGGTAAACGGCGACGTAACCCTTAAAAACATAGGTGAGCGGGTTGAAGTTGAGTCGGTTAATGGCGATATCGTGCTTGAGAATGTGAGAGGCCGTTTAGAGGCGGAAACAGTGAATGGCGAAATTGAAGCGTCACACTCAGGAAACACGCCAGTGAGCTTTGCGTCAGTTAATGGCAAGCTCGACATCACTTCCGATAGCCCAGACGTATCAGTAGAAACCGTCAACGGTCGAATCGATGTGTCTCTTCAAGCGGTGGACGTACTGCAAATCAATACGGTTAATGGAAGGACTTACGCAAGTTTAGGTCTTAATAAGAACGGTAGCGTAAAAGCGAATTCTGTAGGCGGTGCGATGGAATTTGTCTTTCAAGATGGCGTATCGGCACAATTTGATATTGAGACGCACGCTGGCGGCAACATTGTAAACAATATCAGTGATGAAAAGTCGCAAAAGCCTAAGTATGGCCCAGGTAGCTGGCTACGCTTTATCCACAACGGTGGGGCTGCAAATGTAGACATCTCTACGGTACACGGGCGAATTGAAATAGACCAAAAGTGAATAAGCTATAGGCAACACAATTGAAACTTTAGGTTGAAAAAATGAATTTAGTCCACATTTATTAATCAGACATGTGGTGATTAATGAAAAGCTGCGAGTGATCGCAGCTTTTTTTGTTTGGTCGCTAAAAATGTGTAGCTGAGCGTTTGTAAGTAACAAAAGTGCGTTTTAATGGCTCTTAGTTACAAGTTAGCGGACCTGCACGCTTCACCCACATCATCACATGGTTTGTTATTTTTTGATTGGAGGTTACATTGAGTATTGTTGGACACGTCAAAAGGTTTTGGCGATTTCATAGTCTAATTATTGGTGCGTTTGGAATATGCGCATTTACGCTAGGCTGTGCTGTTCAGGAACCCGCTTATTACGAAGGTACTTGGGTGGTGACTAAGGCCTATAATGTAGGTGTTTCAGCTCACTCATCAATAGAGTCAGAAAAGTTCTTGGGTCGCTCGGTAACCTATGCTTCAGACTCGGCTAAACTCGATCAGGCATTTTGTGAGTCACCGGTGTATTCAACGAAAAATATCAGTAATCAAGATTTTTATGCTGCTTTTAAAGCCTCTCCATCATCGCTTGGCTTTAGCGACGACAAGATTACTGAAGTAAGTTTGTCGTGCCTTGATAATTCAGCAATCATGGGTTCTACACTCATTTTTCAGGAAGGTGGCAGCGCCTACACCTTGGTTGATGGTATGTTTTTAAAGCTGGAGAAAACGCTTTAAACGATGTTGTCTTTTTGCGCTTTCGCAACAAAATGACGACTTCCTTTGTTGAGTGATGGACGTTAAAAGCGCATAATATCCAACTGACTTTTGTGCATTGGAATAGGTTTCACTCGTGGCGTCTGCGTCTAAAAACGATAAGAATGTTGAAAAATTGAAGGTTCCACCTCATAGCATTGAGGCTGAGCAATCTGTTTTGGGCAGCATGCTTATTGACCCTGAAAGCTGGGACAAAGTCGCGGAGCTTGTTACCGATAACGATTTCTACAATCGCTCACACCAAATTATCTTTCGTGCTATCACTCGATTACTAAACAGTAGTCAGCCAATAGATCTTATAACAGTATCAGAAGAGCTTGAAAAGCATGATGAACTGGAAGATGCCGGTGGTTTTGCCTACTTAGGTGAACTTGCCAAAAACACGCCAAGTTCTGCGAACGTTGTGTCTTATGCGCAAATTATCAGTGAGCGCGCGATAACCCGAGAGCTTATTGGCGTGGCGCATGAAATAGCGGAAGTTGGGTACAACCCCGAAGGCCGTGACAGTGCAGACATTCTTGATCTGGCCGAAAGTAAAGTATTTGAAATTGCCGAGCGAAGAACTGGTGAAAACGAAGGTCCTCGCGATGTCGAGTCTATCTTAGGGAAGACCATTGACCGTCTTGAAGAATTGGTGAAAACCAATAAAGACGTTACCGGTGTTACTACCGGCTTTACCGACCTAGACAAAATGACCAGTGGTATGCAGCCCTCTGACCTTATTATCGTGGCGGCTCGTCCATCGATGGGTAAGACTACTTTCGCCATGAACTTGATTGAAAACGCCATGATGGCAGAAGACAAACCTGTACTTGTTTTCAGTCTTGAGATGCCCTCAGAACAAATCATGATGCGTATGTTGGCGTCATTAAGCCGCGTTGACCAAACCAAAATTCGTACTGCGCAGCTGGATGATGAAGATTGGGCACGTATCTCCAACACCATGGCTATGCTCAAAGACAAAGATTGTTTGTTTGTTGATGATTCATCAGGCCTTACACCAATGGACGTGCGAAGTCGCGCAAGAAAACTCGCTCGCGAACGCGGTGGAATCAGTCTAATCATGGTGGATTATCTTCAGTTGATGCGCGTACCTTCTCTTAGCGATAACCGAACATTGGAAATTGCAGAGATCTCTCGCTCACTGAAAGCATTGGCTAAAGAGCTTGAAGTGCCGGTAGTTGCCCTTTCACAGCTTAACCGTACGCTAGAACAACGCGCCGATAAACGTCCTGTAAACTCTGACCTTCGTGAGTCTGGCTCAATCGAGCAGGATGCCGACCTTATTATGTTTATTTATCGTGATGAGGTTTATCACGAAAACAGTGAGTATAAGGGCATTGCAGAGATTATCATTGGTAAACAGCGTAACGGCCCAATTGGTACCTGTCGACTTACGTTCCAAGGTCAGTTCTCACGATTTGACAACTATGCAGGCCCTGCCATAGCCGACGAATATTAGCCCCTCTTATAGCGACTAAAGGCTTCGACCGCGGCCACGGTCTACATTTTAAGGGTTAACAAGTTAAAGTATTTCAGACACAAAAAAGGCGCCGTAAGGCGCCTTTTTCAATTCATATACAATGAATTACTTTTCTTCAGCTACTTTCACTGTGTCTTTAACTGTCACTGAAATGCGACGGTTAACACGGTGTGCTTCAGCATTCTTACCATTGTCTAGAAGCTGAGTTTCGCCGTAACCGATAGTCTCTAAACGAGAACCTTCGATACCGTACATGTCTACCATTACTTCTTTGAAGTTCGCAGCACGACGCTTAGAAAGGTCCATGTTGTAAGCTTCACTACCTGGTGCAGAAGTGTGACCTTCAATTACCGCAGTTGTTGAAGGATACTGCTTCATGAACTCAGCAAATTCAGAGATTTCTGGATCTTTTGGCATTTTAACTACAGCACTTTCGTTGTCGAATAGAACGCGTAGTGTGATTTCTACTGTCTCTTCGTCAAATACTGTACAACCTTTTGCATCAACTTTTACGCCAGCTGGTGTATCAGGGCACATATCTTTGCTGTCTACAACGCCGTCGTTGTCCGAATCTTTAATTGCACAGCCAGTTGCATCTACTTTAGTGCCAGCTGGAGTGTTAGGACACTGGTCAACGTTGTTTAGAACGCCATCGTTATCATCATCGATGCTACAACCATTTGCGTCAACACGAACACCCGCTGGTGTCATTGGGCACTGGTCTTTGCTGTCTACAACGCCATCGTTGTCGCTGTCTTTAGGTGCGGCAGGAGTGCCTTTACCAAATGGGATCGCGATACCAACTTTAACACTGTAGTCATTGTAATCTTCACCGAAGTCGTGATAAGCGGCGATTTCAGTAACAAGTTTAACATCTTCGTGGATGTCCCAGTGTTTACCGATACCGATGTTACCAAGGGTAGTTGATTCGCCTACTGCTTGACGCTTAACACCACCAAAAACGAACCATGCATCATTTGGCATGAAGTATAGTGCGTCAACACCAACCATTTCACCGCTTTCATCACCGCCGCCTGCATAATCAAGGTCTAGGGCTGTAAATTCAACACGTGCTGCCCAGCTTTGAGTAAAACGGAAACCGTATTCAAAAGCTACGCCACGACCATCGTCGTAAAGGCCGCCGTCAGTTAGATCTAACGGACGTGAGTCGTCAGTGTTGTAATACATGCCAGACAAACCAAACCAGTTTTTGTACTCTGGCTCAGAAGAGTCTTGTGCAAATGCATTAGTCGAAGAAATTACAGCAAGAGATAGCGCTGCCATTTTAAAGTGTTGTTTCATAGTCACATCCTGTTTAACGTTGAGTGATTATCGATTTTTGATAATTTTGTGTTGTGCTTAACGTTTAACGCTAGCACAAATTGTGCCATTTATAATATGGGTTAGGCTGCGATCCCTTGTAATGTGGCAATAATTGTTCGTCTTCCACCATGATCTCGGTGTTCGCCGAGCATGATACCCTGCCACGTGCCAAGTGCAAGCTTGCCTTGTTGGACAGGTATAGTAAGTTGACACCCTAGTATACTCGATTTTAAGTGAGCAGGCATATCATCTTTACCTTCATAAGTATGCCTGAAAAAAGAAAGCTCTTCTTTTACACTATGGTTGAAGAACGCTTCCATATCATGTCTCACTGTAGGGTCGGCATTTTCATTGATTGTCAAACTAGCGCTTGTATGCTGAAGCCATAGGTGCAAAAGGCCGACTTCAACATGACGAATACTGGGTAGTGCAGATTCCACCTGCTGTGTTATTAGGTGAAATCCTCTCGGGTAGCTGTCGAGTGTAATTTTTTCAGACTGCCAGAAATTATTTGTCAAAACAGATTTCCAAATGCGCTAACCCTTCGTCGCACATGAAAGGAAGAATAATTTTAGCACCATCAACCTGGTGACTAATCGTATGTTGCTTTCCTGATACAACGATGGGTGTTGCCATTCCAAACTCGTAACCCCGCTCAGCAAGGTCTCGTTTTGCGTTACCGCAAATCATGTTGGTAACTTCGCCAACCATGTCGCCTACTTCTGCATCAAGCTTCTCAGGGCGCTCGCCAACCATTCTCTCCATTATGGTCAGGGCCAAAGACTCGTCAAAAGTAATAGACATAGAGCCGCGAACGTCAGGGCCCACCATGCCAATTAGCCCCGATACATCGCCTTTGGCGATATCACTTTGTTTGCGCTTGGGCTTGCCCGGGGTCAATTTAGTTTGAGCCATGGTTTCAAGCACGTTCAAAAGACCAGCAATAAACGGGTTCACAAAATCAGCATTCATGTACACTCTCCTGGGCAGCGTGATCTTCCGTTTGTTGACAATCGGCACATAATCCATGGGCCTCTATAGTTTGTTTCGATACTTTGAATCCGTGTTGCTTTGCTTGGCTATCAAGGGTCTCTTGAAGACCTTCAGATTGAATTTCAGCAACATCACCACAGCTGTCACAAATTAGGAACTGAACAGGGTGGTTACAACCAAAATGATAGCAGGCCACAAACGCATTGGTAGACTCTAAACGGTGAATAAACCCAAAATCGAGAAGAAAATCAAGGGCGCGATAGACTGTCGCAGGTTTGGCACTAGACTCTGTTTCTTTCAGTGAGTCGAGTAGTTCATAAGCACCCATAGGGCCGTGCTTTGAAACAAGAATTTCGTACACCTTTTCTCTAAGCGGTGTGAATCTGGCGCCGCGTTGCTCGCAATAAGCCCGTGCCTTATGAATAAGTGTGGTTTTGTTCATTGATGATAACCGTAAACTCGACTTTCATTGTTATATTAAAGCGTCACTTCTGGATCACGTTTTTTAGTGTGTACATGAGCTATTAACTCATCTTCCAAGGCAAAACGCTCTTCTAATGTCTCACCAAGCTTGGCTAGCGCTGAGTCAAATTCAGCTGCCTGCTCGGGCGTTACTGCTTGTGCAAACGTATCATTAAATGCGAGTGCTGCGTCAGTGGTTTTTGTCAATCTGGGGTAAAGTTTATCTCGTAGTGCAAGGCCTTCATTGTCGTTTTCAACCAACATATCGAAAACCTCAAAGTGTCCTACCGACAAATAATCGAGTAATGCGCTGCAAAAGTTGTCTATTTCATCTGGGTCAGGTAAACACTCGCTTCGCTTGTTAATACCTGCTAGTTCACAGAAAGAAACTAACAGTGCCTGTCTGTCCATTAACCAGCGGTCAATAACCTGGCTTTTCCCGCCCCATTTTGATTTAACGCTTTCTAACTGTTGCAACATTTTGATGTGTTACCCGTTTAGCGACAATAAGTTTCAGTATAACACTGTGCACTAGCGACACAAATTTTGCGCGAAAAAGTTCGTTTCAAAATGTATGGTGGCGATCTATACGCTCAGTATTTAGTGTAGTATGAAGCATTAAAGAACAGGAGTGATGTGCAATGATGATAAAGTTGGATGAGGCGAAACTAGCTGCTCAGCAAGCCCTGTGGGTAGTTTTTAGTCGCGGCAAAATTGTAGTACAAGAATCGTCTGAGTCTATCCCCGTTGCTTACCTGAGTGATATTCCATTTTTAGCATCTTATGTCGATGAAATTCATCAACTTCCGCCGCTCAATGAGACGGCGCATAGAGACCTGCCCGTATATGTTGTTGATTTGGGCGCTGAGCATGTTGACGAACCCGGTTGGGAACGGGTATCGCTTAGACAGCTTCTTTTTGCCGAATACGATATAGCCTTTTCAGTTATTGGGCGAGCCTGGCAATACATCCACTTCTTGCGTACTCATCAATTTTGCGGGCAATGTGGAGCCAAGACTGAACGCGTAGATTGGGAAATGGCAATGCATTGTCACCGCTGTCAACATCGCAGTTATCCGAGAGTGTCTCCCTGTATCATTGTTTCTATACACGACAACGAAAAAATATTGTTGGCCAAAGGCGTTCGCCATCGAGAATCCAATATGTATTCAACCCTTGCAGGCTTCGTAGAAAGTGGTGAAAGTCTGGAGCAAGCGGTCCACAGAGAAGTTTTCGAAGAAGTTGGCGTTAAGGTTAAAAACTTGCGCTATTACAATAGTCAGCCATGGCCATTTCCACATTCCTTAATGGTCGGGTTTATTGCCGAGTATGACGAAGGGGAAATTCGTTGTCAGGAGAACGAGATAGATGATGCGCAATGGTTTGATATAGATGCGCTGCCGACTATTCCACCGAAAGTGTCTATTGCGGGACAATTAATTGCTGAAACGGTGTCTCTGATCGGCGACAAATAAAAAACCCTGCCGAAGCAGGGTTTCAATAAGTTTAGCACGGTCCCATGTAGGGCTTCTTTTCTTTAACGGTTATAGTAATAGCAAACACTCACTTTAAGTGCAAGCGTCTTTTTAAAGTAATGTTCAAGTATTGTTTGTCTTTAATAATCGACACTACACCGATTTGTCGTTAAAACATTGATTTTTTAATACAGGTTTTAGCACACCTTAGTTAAGAATACTGGTATACTTTCGCGCTCAAATATCTTCAGTAATTTAGGTGAGTTATATGTCGCAAAATTTCCCCAGTGTTGATAAGCCCGCGTTAAAGAACGATCGTTACTTACGTGCGTTACTTAAGCAGCCGGTTGATGTCACACCTGTATGGATGATGCGACAAGCCGGGCGCTACCTCCCAGAGTACAAAGCGACTCGTGCAGTAGCAGGCGATTTTATGTCGTTGTGCAAGAATGCAGAACTTGCATGTGAGGTGACGCTACAACCTTTACGTCGTTTTCCTCTCGACGCTGCAATTCTCTTTTCGGATATTTTGACCATTCCAGATGCGATGGGCCTCGGTCTTTACTTTGAAACAGGTGAAGGCCCTCGCTTTAAAAATCCAATCACGTGTAAAGCGGATGTGGATAAAATAGGCCTTCCTGATCCAGAAGGTGAATTACAGTACGTAATGAATGCCGTTCGTACTATTCGCCGTGAGCTTAAAGGTGAAGTGCCATTAATTGGTTTTTCTGGAAGCCCTTGGACACTCGCGACTTACATGATTGAAGGTGGTTCAAGTAAAGCCTTTACCAAAATCAAGAAAATGGCATTTGCTGAGCCAGCAACGCTTCATGCGCTACTAGCAAAACTGGCTGATTCTGTTACTGAGTATTTAAACGCTCAAATCGCTGCGGGCGCGCAGTCAGTCATGGTATTTGATACTTGGGGTGGCGTGTTATCTCCTCGTGACTACAAAGAATTCTCGCTTCAGTACATGGAGCGCATTGTAAGTGGGCTGACCCGTGAAAATGAAGGCCGTAAAGTACCTGTTACCTTGTTCACCAAAAACGGTGGCATGTGGCTAGAGTCGATTGCGGCGACAGGCTGCGACGCAGTAGGTTTAGACTGGACTATCGACATTAAAGAAGCGCGTGCGCGCATTGGCGATAAAGTTGCACTTCAAGGTAATATGGATCCATCAATGCTGTATGCTCAACCGCAAAGAATTGAGCAAGAAGTGGCGTCCATTCTAGAAGGTTACGGTGAAGGTAGCGGTCACGTATTTAATTTAGGTCACGGTATCCATCTAGACGTACCACCTGAAAATGCAGGTGTGTTCGTTAATGCGGTACATGAACTTAGTAAGCAATATCACAAGTAAGCGACTTCGATAAAGGAAGTAAAATGAAAACGTGGCTTGTGTTGTTGCTGATAGCGTTTGCATTGATAGCAGGGTATAAATTTTCTGGCTATCAACACCAACTCAGTGAATCCAATGCAGAAAAAGAGCGACTAACCAATGTGTTAGCGCGCTCTCGTGCCACGGAAACGAGTGAGCTGAAAGTTATTAAGCCCGCCGCCAAGTTGGTTTCGAATGAAGCAGGTGCGGTGCTCTTGGATACAAGCGTTACAAAAAACGGCGAGATGAATGTTGCCCCCGTTGCTGAGAATGTCCAAATCATGGCGCCAGAGGTTTTCTACACGAAAACCGAAGGCTCACTCAATACGTTTTTTGCGCTGCCGCCTAACAACGAGCGCTTTGTTTTAGACTCGGTAAAATGTGAGAACGGACATTGCGAAATAACGGGTGAGTATGACGGTTCTGAAACTGAGCTGTCGCGAGTTATTGAAGCATTGGAACAGGAGCCGTGGTGGGAATTCGGCTCGCCCATCATAACCACGCAAGTGGCACAGCGAGGCCTGAAACTTAACGTTTCTTTCGCCGCATCCCATTCGCCAAATGCTCGTGTGCGTTATCGGAATAGCACTCAGGCCGATTTAAACAGTCAGCTTGCTTCGGCGGGTTAACCCGAAAACCTATATAGCTAAACTAAATGAATTCGCGGTATGCCTTATTCAAGCGTGTACTGCGTTAGGCGTCTCTTGGTAAACCTTTTTCAATTACGCGAATAAGCCGTGCTTGCTGCCTGTTTTTTGCATCAGACGCTTGTTGCTTCTCTTGCTGCCGCTTAAGAGCCCAATCAATATGTCTGTCCACCAAGTCACTCACGCTCCCTCGTCTTTCTTTCAAAAGCAGAATGCTTTGTTCATCATACGGAGCGTTTCCTAACGCAACGGCAATATTACGCTGCCACTTCTCAAAGCCAATCCGCCTGATAGGAGAGCCTTCCGTATTGCGCAAGAAGGTTTCTTCAGACCAGCCGAAAAGCGCATTGAGACTTTGGCCGTGTAGCACTTGTCGCGGGTGGAAATCTTCTTCACTGGTAACATCGGCAAAGCGATTCCAAGGGCAAACAAGTTGGCAATCGTCACAGCCATAAATGCGATTGCCCATCATGGGGCGCAAATCTTCGGGAATATCTTTGTCTGATTCAATGGTGAGATAGGAAATACAGCGACGGGCATCTACTTTATAAGGCGCAACAATTGCATTGGTCGGGCAGATGGTTAGACACGCCGTGCAGGTGCCGCAACCCTCTTCAATTGGTGAGTCAGTGGGTAATGGCAAATTGATGAACAGCTCACCTAAGAAGAACCAAGAGCCGGCTTCTTTGTTGAGTGTCAGGCTGTGTTTCCCCGTCCAGCCAATACCCGCTTTTTCAGCAATAGCGTGTTCCAATACGGGGGCTGAGTCTACAAACGGGCGATATTGGGTATGCGCCAAGGATGCGGTGATTTTCTCTCCCAATTGCTTCAGACGTTTGCGCAGCACTTTGTGGTAGTCACGGCCCAATGCATAGCGGCTGATGTATCCTATTTCTGGCTTTTTTAAATGCTTAGCAAACGAGGCGTCAGGAGGTAAGTAGTTCATGCGAACGCTGATAACCCGTAATGTCCCTGGGACCAACTCATCAGGCCGGGCACGCTTCATCCCATGACTCTCCATAAAGGCCATGTCACCGTGATACCCATTGTCTAACCATTCCTGAAGGTGTGCCTCGTGCTGATGTAGATCAATATCGCTGATGCCAACCTGCTGAAAGCCTAGCGCTGTACCCCAAGCCTTGATATTGTTGGTTAATTCAACAAGGTCGATAGAACTAAATTCGGACATGTGCTCATGCTAGATACTCAATTAACGTCAAGTTTATCATACAAATTATTTCGGGCCGATCAGGTTAGGGAAAATGAGGGACAAGCCGCCGCGAATTCGGGCTGCGATATGTTCACGTTGATGCAACGAGCTGGTGATGTGGTGTTTAAGCAGTGTCTTGAGCTTATGCCAAACTCAGACGTTTACTTAGTGCTGGTGGGCCAAGGTAACAATGCGGGTGACGGCTACATTGCAGCAATAAACGCAAAACTTGCGGGTAAACAAGTGCATTTATGTGCGGTTGAGCCTGAACGTACGCTGGAAGGTGATGCTGGCAAAGCACAGCAGCGCTGGCTCGATTCAGGAGGTAGTATCAATGGGTTTGACGCTGCGCTCCTCGAGAAGTCTGACGTAGTGATTGATGCGCTTCTTGGTACAGGTATTAATAGCTATATTCGCAATGAGTTTGCAGACATCATTGATGCGGTGAATGCGTCATCAACACCGGTAGTAAGCGTTGATGTGCCGTCAGGTCTTGATGCAAATACAGGACAGAGCCTGGGGCGATGTGTTCAGGCTAATATCACCGTTACTTTTGTGGGCATTAAGCCGGGGCTTGTTACTGGTGCGGGTAAACAATCGTGCGGTAAGTTAGTGTATGCGGACTTGGGTATCGGCAAAGCGTTCCAAGCATTAGCTAAAGCGAGCGCGACCATGCTAAATATCGACCACTTTAAAGGTATGGGGCCACGGGAGATTAACAGTCATAAAGGGACTTATGGTCGACTGTTGTGCATTGGCGGTAACCGCGGAACAGCAGGTGCCATTCGACTCGCCAGTGAAGCCGCGCTGAGAAGTGGTGCGGGCATGGTACGCGTGTATACCCATGAGTCGTCAGTCGTTCAGGTCAGTGCAGGCAGACCTGAACTCATGGTCACCGACTTTAATTTGGAAGATGCATTAGCTTGGGCAACCTGTGTGGTTATTGGACCGGGTCTTGGGCAAGATGAATGGGCAGAATGCGCATTTGAAGCCACCATGAAGCACTGTCAAAGCCAAAATAAGCCTGTGGTCATTGATGCTGACGCGCTAAATCTGTTGTGTCAGCAGTCAACCGCGTACACCTTGTCTGACAGTATTTTAACCCCTCACGCAGGCGAAGCAGCGCGTTTACTCGGTGTTTCTATTGATGATGTAGAAAGCGACCGTTTTAATTACGCAAGGCAGTGCTCACAGCGATACCATGCGGTCTGTGTACTAAAAGGGGCGGGCACGCTTATCGACAATGAAAAGAAAACCTGGGTTTGCCGTCACGGTAATCCAGGTATGGCTACCGCAGGAAGCGGTGATGTATTAAGCGGAATATTGGGCGCGTTGCTCGCGCAAGGCGTAGAAACAGATATTGCAGCGAAATATGGTGTAGTGCTTCATGCTAAGGCTGGCGATGATATTGCCCAACTGTATGGTCAACGTGGTATGATAGCGAGCGATTTGTTTGACGCAGTACGTGCGCTTATAAACCACTAGTTAGCGTGGTTTTGTCTTGAACGGGCAGGCATCTACTGTGTTATTCGGCTTTCTATTACTGTGGAATATTGTTGATGTCTTACCCGCATACCTCTTTTTTTGCTAATGAAGTAGATGATACTGCGCAGCTTGCCAGAGATTTAGCGCAGGCTGTTTCGAGTCAACTCCCTACCGATGCTGTTATTTATTTAAACGGCGACTTAGGTGCAGGGAAAACGACATTTAGCCGATATTTCATTCAATCTTTAGGTCATTCAGGTAGCGTTAAAAGTCCAACCTATACATTGGTTGAACCTTATGAGTTGGATGGCGTCAATATCTATCACTTCGACCTGTATCGCTTAGCCGACCCAGAAGAGTTAGAGTTCATGGGAATTCGCGATTACTTTGGTTCGGGCGCTATCGCGCTTATTGAATGGTCGGAAAAAGGGGGCGAATACTTGGCATCCCCAGACTTAGTGATTAGTATAAATATTACGCCATCGGGTAGGCAGTTTAATTTGGAAGCAAAAAGTGCCCACGGTGCGAAATTGCTTCAGCAATGCAAGCGCGTTTAGCGCAAATGCGAAATGAAAGAAAAACTGAATAAATAGCCGCTCCGGAGTTGACGAGAGCAGCATAACAATAACAGAAAGGCTAATTATGGTGCGCAGTATAGTTTCGGTATTATTATTGTGTTTCGTCGTGCAATTCGCACACGGTGCGCAAAATAACATCGACGGGGTTAGGATATGGCCGTCGCCGGACAATACGCGCGTTGTTTTCGATATGAAATCAGCGCCAGAGTTCACCTATTTTACACTTAAAAATCCGCTTCGGCTTGTCATCGATCTTAACAACACCAGCGACACCGCTAAGCTTTCTGGCATTGAAAACAGCGGTGATTTGATTAAAAAGCTGCGCTACTCCACACCGAAAAACAAATCATCTGCCAGAGTGGTTGTTGAGCTCAATAGAAATACAAAGCCTTCGTTATTTGCAGTAACCCCCGATGGTGCTTACGGACACAGGCTGGTTGTCGATTTACCAGATAGCGCGCCGAAGCCATCGCCAACGTTATCAGCGTCAGCATCAACTGGCTCTGTCGTTATTGATGATTCTACCAGTGCCCGAGACCGAGACATTATCGTCGCCATCGACGCCGGGCATGGTGGACATGACCCAGGTTCAATCGGTCCGGCTGGTACCTATGAAAAGCACATCACCCTGAGTATCGCCAAAAAACTGGAAGACATGATAAACCGGGAGCGAGGTATGCGCGCCATCATGACTCGTGGCGATGATTATTATGTCTCTCCTAATCGACGTCCTGAAATTGCGCGCGAGAAAAAAGCCGATTTGCTTATTTCCATCCACGCCGATGCGTTTAGTCAGCCTCAACCGCGAGGTGGTTCGGTGTGGGTACTATCCATGCGAAGAGCAGACACTGAATTAGGCCGCTGGCTAGAGAAATCTGAACGTCACTCTGAATTACTCGGTGGTGCAGCTGAAGTGATAAATGATAAATCAAGCGAGCGATATCTAACTGAAACCATACTGGGTTTATCGATGGATCACAGTATGGCGACCAGCCACGATTTAGGTAATAAAGTGGTTGAAGAGCTAAAGCAGGTGACCAGTCTGCATAAAAGAAAACCACAAGCCGCCAGTTTTGCAGTTTTGACCGCGCCTGACATCCCCTCTATTTTGGTCGAAGTTGGTTTCATTTCTAATCCGCAAGAAGAGAAGAATCTGAACTGGTCTAAACATCGCGAACGCTTGGCGAATGCCATGTTTAATGCGACTAAGCGTTACTTCAAGCAAGTTCCCCCTGATGGTACACTGTGGGCACAAGAAAGGGCGAACAACCGAACGCACAAAGTAAGAAGCGGCGAGTCGCTCTCGTTATTAGCACAGCGTTACAATGTAAAAGTAAGCAGCATCAAAGCAGCGAATGATCTTTCAAGTGATGTTGTACGCGTAGGGCAGGTACTAAATATTCCGAGAACCTAAACCAAGGTTTTGTTTCATCGGCTTTTTCAGCACTCATTGCACTTACATGTCGTATCGCCACGAATCCATATAGTTAATATCATAGGGTAGTCCTTTGCCTATACAGCTTTTATCTCCCCAACTTGCAAACCAGATTGCCGCTGGTGAAGTGGTTGAGCGCCCCGCGTCTGTGGTTAAAGAATTACTCGAAAACAGCCTTGATGCTGGTGCCACCAAAATAGAAGTCGATATTGAAAAAGGTGGCCACAAACGCATTCGAATAAAAGACAATGGGTCAGGCATTGTCAAAAGTGAACTGCAGCTGGCATTAAGTCGCCATGCAACCAGCAAAATCACCACTCTAGATGACTTAGAACAAATTCTCTCTCTTGGCTTTCGTGGCGAAGCGCTGGCCAGTATTAGCTCGGTAAGCCGGTTAACACTGACATCGCGCACTGAGTCTCAAGGAGAGGCGTGGCAGGCCTACTGTGAGGGTAGGGAAATGGCGGTAAATATTCAGCCAGCGGCCCACCCTGTTGGCACCACAATTGACGTGGCAGATCTGTTTTACAACACGCCAGCAAGACGTAAGTTTTTACGCACCGAAAAAACCGAATTTCAGCATATTGAAGAAGTCATAAAACGCATAGCACTGAGCTATCCCAAGGTTTCATTTGTTTTAAAACACAACGATAAAGTAGCAAAGCGCTTTATCGCCGACAAAGCAGGCAGTTTAGCCACCCGAATTGGCGCTGTGGTTGGACAAAAGTTTGTTCAAAACGCCGTACATATTAGTACTGAGTATGAAGGTCTTCACATTGATGCTTGGCTAGGTAATGAGGCCATGCTTCGCAGCAGTAATGATTGCCAGTTCAGTTTTGTTAACGGCAGAGGCATGCGAGATAAGCTTATTATGCACGCTATTCGCCAAGCGTACGAAAGCGTTTGGGGTGTGGTGGAGCAACCAAGCTTTGTGGTGTACTTAACGGTTAACCCTAAAGATGTGGATGTAAATGTTCATCCCGCCAAGCATGAGGTGAGGTTTCAACAAGGCAGATTGGTACACGACTTTATCTGTAAAACCGTGAGTGATGCGCTGCATGCCATGACCGACGAACAGCCTTTATCAGGAATGGACGCAAGCCATCCTTCGGGCTCAGATTTCATGTCTTCTCAGGTAGAACACGATTACATTAGGCCTTTACAGAATCAAACGTCGGATAATGCACAGGCGTTCAACGAGTCTTCTCGTTACTCGACGGGGGGAATCTCGCAAGGCGCGCCACAGTCTTATGGGCAATTTACAGGTAGTCCAAGAAATACATCCTCGGGAAGTGCCAGTGGTGGACGAAGTGGTGGCGCTGCACATAAGCAAAGTCGAGGGCCAAGTGCGGCATATCAGTCAAATTACAATGCGTTAATGACGCCAAATAGCGACATTATTAACAACAATGCAGACCCGATGCCCGTTGCAGAGCACGTTAATCTAACTTCCCAGTGTAGAATTTACCCAAAATCAGAAAAAATTTACCTTCTTTGTGCAACTAAAGTTGCAAGTATCTGGTTGAGCGAACTATTTTTAAAAGCGCAGCACGGGCAACCGCTACTGATGCCTGTTGCAGTGTCACTTGATAACGTGAATGAAAAACTGGTTACATTGCTTAACAATGCGCATTTTGAAGTAAACAAAGTGGCTGGGAAATATCGATTGCAGCAAGTTCCAGCTGGCACCAGGCACTTGCCGTGGCTCAAGTGGTTTGAATACTTATTATTAGTTGAACTAAATGATGAAGTAAATTCAATTGATGATGCCGTAAAATCAGTGGTTTTGCCTGAACATGTTTTGGATGAAGAATCGTTAAATGCGCTCTGGTACTGGTTGGATCAGCAGGGCGAAGCGAAACAATGGGAAATTATTGAGCAATTTGCTAAAGTGCGCCCCTTAAATTCAGTGCTAGATGTATGGGGAGGATAAGGTGTCCAATGGCATAAATTCTGCATTGCCAGTAATAGCAATTATGGGCCCCACGGCATCAGGCAAGACAGGTTTGGCGCTTGAAATAGCGGCAAAAGTTGATAGTGAAGTAATTAGTGTCGATTCAGCCCTTGTATACAAAGGCATGGACATCGGCACGGCGAAGCCAACGCAGGAAGAGCAAGCAGGTGTAGTACATCATCTAATTGATATTATCGACCCTGCACAGAGTTATTCGGTGTCGCAATTTGTGAACGACACCAACGCGCTTATTGGCGATATTTTAGCGCGTGGCAAGGTGCCAATTTTGGCTGGTGGTACAATGATGTACTTTAATGCCTTGATAAATGGAATTTCGCCACTACCTAAGTCTGATGAAAAGATACGGGACGAAATATCACAGCAGGCACAACGCTTGGGTTGGTCTAAATTACACGATGAATTACGTGGTGTAGACCCAATTAGTGGTGAGAGAATTCACCCCAATGACCCACAGCGCATTACCCGTGCGCTGGAAGTGTACAGAAGTACCGGCAAGACGTTGACACATTGGCAACAACAAGAGGGTGAAAAGTGCCCCTATAACATTGCACAATTTGCCATAGCGCCCGCAGACAGGGCAGTGTTGCACGAACGTATCGCGACTCGCTTCGATATGATGTTGGAGCAAGGGTTCGAGAAAGAAGTAGTAAAGCTCTACGAACGAAGTGATCTTCACGAAGATTTACCTTCTATTCGTTCAGTAGGGTACAGACAGATGTGGCAGTACCTAGACGGCCAATTAAGTTACGCAGAGATGCGTGAAAGAGGCATTATCGCTACGAGACAGCTCGCCAAGCGTCAGCTTACGTGGTTACGGGGCTGGGAGCAGGTTACATGGCTAGACACATTTGCTAACGATAATTTGACTAAAATTACAGCGAAAGTCACACTTTAATTGTCTGAGTGTGGTATACATTAGACGTGTAGTGATAGTGAAATTTCTATCACGAATAATAAAAACTAAGGATATCAAATGGCTAAAGGGCAATCTTTACAAGACCCATTCTTGAACGCTTTGCGTAAGGAACGTATTCCAGTATCAATTTATCTGGTAAACGGTATTAAACTTCAGGGGCAGGTTGAATCGTTCGACCAGTTCGTAATTCTACTGAAGAACACAGTAAGCCAAATGGTGTATAAGCACGCGATTTCTACTGTTGTTCCAGCACGCGCTATCACAATGCCTAGCGCAGGAGATTCTGAAAATACTAAAGGTGAATAATTTAAAAGGTAACGCGCTTGTTTGACCGTTATGAAGCCGGTGAACAGGCTGTACTTGTTCATGTTAATTTTTCCGACGAAAATAGCAAAGAAGACTTAAGTGAGCTTGAATTACTTGTGTCTTCAGCAGGGGTTAATGCAGTAGAAGTTATTACAACTTCGCGCAGTGCGCCTCATGCTAAGTTTTTTGTTGGATCAGGTAAGGCAGAGGAAATAGCAGCGGCAGTAAAAGCACACGATGCCAACGTTGTTATTTTCAATCATGCGCTTTCTCCTTCTCAGGAGCGTAATTTAGAAGCGCTGTGTAAATGCCGGGTGTTAGATAGAACGGGGCTTATTCTCGATATTTTTGCGCAACGCGCGAGGACTCACGAGGGCAAGCTTCAGGTCGAACTAGCCCAGTTGAGACACATCTCAACCCGTCTTATCAGAGGGTGGACCCACCTTGAGCGTCAAAAAGGTGGTATAGGTCTTCGCGGTCCCGGTGAGACACAGCTAGAGACAGACCGTCGACTACTTCGTGGTCGTATTAAAGCCATTCTTCGTCGATTGGAAAAGGTGCAAAAGCAACGTGAGCAGGGTCGCCGCTCGCGCAAACGCGCTGAAATTCCAACGGTATCCTTAGTTGGCTATACGAACGCGGGAAAATCGACGCTATTTAACACCATTACCGACTCACACGTTTATGCTGCTGATCAGTTGTTTGCAACGCTAGATCCCACGCTACGCAAAATCGAGTTAAAAGACGTAGGCCCAGCTATTTTGGCCGATACGGTAGGTTTTATTCGTCATCTTCCCCACGACCTCGTTGCCGCTTTTAAAGCGACACTTCAAGAAACTCAAGAAGCAGACTTACTGCTCCATGTGGTTGATATTGCCGATGCAAAATATCGTGAAACCATGGACGAAGTTAATGATGTTCTTGAAGAAATTGAAGCCGGAGAGATTCAACAATTACTAATCTGTAATAAGATTGATAAACTAGACGATGTTCAACCCCGTATAGAGAGAAACGACGAGGGTGTGCCCACTAGAGTGTGGTTGTCTGCACAAACGGGCGAAGGGACGGAATTGTTAAGCCAGGCTTTAACTGAATGTTTAGGCAAAAGCATGGTGAATTACACGTTAAAGATTCCTCCTGCACATAGTCGATTGCGCGGTGTGTTGTACGAACTAAACTGTATTGCGAGTGAAGAATACGATAGTCAGGGAGACTGGGTAGTTGATGTACGTATGCCCGCCGCTGACTGGAACAGACTTGAAAAGCGTCTGGAAAACGGAATATCAGAGTATGTTGTGCGACATTAGTCAGTGCTAGTCACTGCATTGAGCATGCGAAATTCAAAAATATAACAGTAATCTATGGAGTATCAGCATGGCTTGGAATGAGCCGGGTGGCAACAATAACGACCCGTGGAAGAATCGCGGTGGGAAAGAACAAGGTCCCCCCGATTTGGACGATGTGTTTAAAAACTTATTTGGTAAGTTTGGAAAGTCAGGTGGCAACGGTGGTGGCTCAGGCAAAAGCCTAGGCGGTATCGGCGCTGGTATTCTAGTAGGTCTTCTAGTCGTAATCTGGTTCATTAGTGGTTTTTACACCATTCGTGAAGCAGAGCGAGGCGTTGTACTACGCTTTGGTGAATATCACGAGCAGGTTGAGCCAGGTCTGCGTTGGGCACCAACGTTTATCGACTCAGTAATCCCTGTTGATGTTCAATCAATTCGCGACCAGTCATCATCAGGCTCTATGCTCACTGAAGACGAAAACGTAGTTAGCGTTCAAATGGAAATGCAATTCCGCGTTGTAGATCCATACCGTTGGACCTTTGCGGTTGAAAGTCCAGAGCAAAGCCTAAGCCAGTCGCTTGATAGTGCTATCCGTTATGTTGTAGGTCATTCAAAAATGGATGATGTACTTACTGACGGCCGTGAAGTAACGCGTCAGCGTGTATGGGAAGAGCTTCAAGCGATCATTGAACCCTACAACATGGGTGTTTCTATCATTGATATGAACTTCCGTGATGCTCGCCCACCAGAGCAAGTTAAAGATGCATTCGATGATGCGATTGCTGCTCAGGAAGACGAACAGCGCTTCATTCGTGAAGCTGAAGCTTATGCGAGAGAGATTGAACCGCGTGCACGTGGTCAAGTGAACCGTATGAATGAAGAAGCGCAAGCCTATAAAGAGCGTGTAACGTTAGAAGCGCAAGGTGAAGTGGCACGTTTTGAAGAACTGCTGCCTCAGTACGAGCGTGCACCTCAAGTTACTCGCGAGCGTATTTATCTTGAAACCATGGAAGAAGTACTGGCTAACACCAGTAAGATTATGGTCGACAGCAAAGGCGGCAACAACATGATGTACTTGCCTCTTGATAAAATTATGGAGCGCCAGCAGTCAACCTCTAACGACCGTTCGCGCAACACGCTAGAAAGCTTACAAACACCTGTAACTGATGCGTCAGGCAGAAGCCGCAATTCCTCGCCAACCTCTGGTTTGCGTGGTGACAGCTACAGAGAAGGGAGATAAGCATAATGAAGAATTTATTAATCGCAGTATTCGTTCTTCTTGTATTGCTAGCATCAGGCTCTCTGTTTGCAGTTAAAGAAGGCGAACGCGCCATTGTTATTCAGTTTGGTAAAGTTCAGCGCGATGAATCTACGGGTGAAACTCGTGTTTTCGAGCCAGGCTTACACTTTAAACTACCGTTCATCGATTCGGTACGCCATTTAGATGCGCGAATTCAGACGTTAGACGGTACGCCTGATCGCTTTGTAACAAGTGAGAAGAAAGACCTTATCGTTGACTCGTACGTTAAGTGGCGCATTGAAGACTTTGCGCGTTACTACCTATCAACAGGCGGTAACAAGCTTCAGGCAGAAGCGCTACTAAAGCAAAAAGTAAACAACGGTCTGCGTTCTGAGTTCGGTACTCGCACTATTGCGCAAATTGTCTCTGGTGAGCGTTCAGCGCTTATGAATCAAGCGATGGAACAAGCCTCTACATCATCTGACGAGCTAGGTATTGAAATTGTTGACGTACGCGTTAAGCAAATAAACCTACCGACTGAGGTGAGTAACTCTATCTTCCAGCGTATGCGTGCTGAGCGTGCAGCTGTTGCACGTGAACACCGTTCAGAAGGTCAAGAGCAAGCTGAAGTTATTAAGGCGAATATCGACGCGAAAGTAACGGTAATGCTTGCTGATGCTGAGCGTAATGCACGTCAACTTCGCGGTGAAGGTGATGCGATTGCGGCACAAATTTACGCTGACGCCTACTCAAAGAACGCTGATTTTTACAGCTTCCTGCGCAGTATGGACGCGTATAAGCAAAGCTTTAACAGTAAGCAAGATGTGATGGTGATTGCACCTGATAGTGACTTCTTCAAGTACATGAATAAGTCAAAAGGCAACTAAATTACTGTCAATTAATGCGTTAAAAACCAGTCTTTTTAGGCTGGTTTTTTTATGCCTTATTCCAAGCTAACAGTATGATATAGAGCGTTATATTTAGGGAAATTAGGCGCTGCCACTGCAAATATGTACACTCGCATAACCTTTCATTTTCCCTATCTACTGCCAAAATTTTACTAAATCGGGTAAAATACCGTCTGAATTCTATTAAAACACGTCACTATTTATGTACAAGGTTAATGCCTTCCCAGCATTAGCCTTGGTGTGGTAGACGTCAATAAACGACAGAGGGAAGATTTTGACAACGGAAAATACAAATACAGTGTCTGCCGATGATAGGGGCGGACAAGGTGGGTTATTCTCGCGATTTCTCACCACGGTGGAATGGTTAGGAAACCTGCTCCCACATCCAGTAACGCTGTTCGCTCTGCTTTCACTTTTCATTGTGTTACTTAGTGGGATACTTGGTTACTTTGACATTGCTGTAGCTGACCCTCGCCCAATAGGTGCAAAGGGGCGTGAAGAAGACGGTATGATTGAAGTCATATCGCTGATGAGCGCAGAAGGTTTGCAGCGAATAGTGACAGGCTTGGTTACCAATTTCACAGGCTTTGCGCCACTGGGTACCGTACTTGTTGCGCTTCTTGGTGTATCGGTAGCAGAACATTCTGGCCTGTTATCAGCAGCAATGCGCGCGTTGGTAATGAATGCCTCTAAACGTGCCGTGACCTTTGCTATCGTCTTCGCAGGTATCATTTCAAACACAGCATCAGAGCTTGGCTATGTGGTACTTATTCCACTGGCAGCGATGATTTTCCACTCGTTAGGTCGTCACCCGTTAGCGGGTCTGGCCGCCGCGTTTGCAGGTGTATCGGCTGGCTATAGCGCCAACCTACTGCTTGGAACTGTCGACCCACTGTTGTCGGGTATCACGGAAGCCGCTGCTCACATGATTGACCCCGACTATATGGTAGGCCCAGAAGTAAACTGGTACTTCATGTTCATCAGTACCTTCGTTGTAGCCACAATGGGAGCGTTGGTCACCGAAAAGGTTGTTGAGCCGAGACTCGGTAAATTTGACCCTGCTGATGCTTCCATAGATTTAGGCAAGCAATCTATGGACGCGCCTACGGATTTAGAAAAGAAAGGCCTGCGTTGGGCAGGTATATCGTTTGTTATTGTTTGCGCGATACTAGCGCTAACGGTAGTGCCAGAAAACGGTATATTGCGTCATCCAGAAACAGGTGAAGTAGCGGGCTCTCCGTTCCTTAAAGGCATTGTTGCATTCATATTTATCACCTTTGCTATTCCTGGCTTTGTTTACGGTAAAGTTACCAAGTCGATGAAGAACGACAAAGATGTTATTGATGCCATGTCTAAAAGCATGGGGGCAATGGGTCTTTACATTACGCTAGTATTCTTTGCTGCGCAGTTTGTTGCGTTTTTCAAATGGACAAACCTAGGCACAGTATTAGCCGTTAAAGGTGCTGCGTTGTTACAAGCGGCAGGGTTAGATGGCCCAGCGGTGTTTATTCTGTTCATTTTGATGTGTGGTGTAGTGAACCTGTCGCTAGGGAGTGCATCAGCGCAATGGGCGGTAACAGCGCCTATTTTTGTGCCAATGCTCATGCTCATAGGTTACGCGCCTGAAGTGATTCAAGCTGCATACCGTATTGGTGATTCAGTCACAAACGTTATCGCACCTATGATGAGCTATTTCGGACTAATCTTGGCCATGGCTGCAAGGTACAAGAAAGACTTGGGAATGGGCACGCTCATTGCCATGATGCTGCCTTACTCAATGGTGTTTATCGTAGGTTGGACAATTTTGTTCTACATTTGGGTGTTCCTACTCGGTATGCCGGTAGGCCCGGGCGCAGCGACTTACTATCAGCCTTAAATAGATAGCTTTACGCGCTGCCACACGCTTCATGCGGCAGCAAACTAAACAAGCGACATGTGTTTTTGAAAAGTATTTTCGAACACCTGTCGCTTTTTTAATGCCCAAAATCTATTAGCGCAATCGCACTTTTTTGGCGTTATAGCAGATCATAATCTAAGGTAATTCAGTATAATACGGATATAGCGCAGTACTTCTCGGACTATGAATACATGAAATACAAATCGAACAAAGGTTTTACTCACGGGCAACCAGATAAAATTGGCGTACTGGTAACGAATTTGGGGACACCGGAAGCGCCAACTAAGCAGGCGTTACGCCCTTATTTGAAAGAGTTTCTTTCTGACCCGCGGGTTGTGGAAGTGCCTAAAGCGATTTGGTGGTTTGTATTAAATGGTATTATTCTAAACTTTCGCCCCAAGCGCTCGGCAGAGGCTTATTCCACCGTATGGACGGAAGAAGGCTCTCCACTTATGGCTATTACTAAAGCGCAAGCATCAGCTATTGCTGAACGCTGTAAAGCCCAATATGGCGATGACGTAATTGTCGACTTTGCCATGCGCTACGGCAAGCCCGCCATAGGTGATACCATCGAGTCCATGTTGGAAAAAGGCGTACGCAAACTCGTCGTTTTACCGCTTTACCCTCAATACAGCGCGTCGACAACTGGCTCCACATTTGATGCTATCGCTAAGGATTTCACCTCTCGCCGTTGGCTCCCAGAACTTCGCTTCGTGAATCACTATCACGACCGCGATAATTTCATTACCGCGCTGGCGAACAAAGTAAAAGCGCATTGGGAAACCCATGGAAGAGCGGACAAGCTTATTTTGTCTTACCACGGTATTCCTAAGCGCTATTTAATGAATGGTGACCCCTATCACTGCGAGTGCCACAAAACGTCGCGCTTGCTTGCCGAGAAACTTGGCCTTTCACACGACGAATATATGACAACCTTCCAATCTCGTTTTGGTCGAGAAGAGTGGTTGAAACCGTATACAGATGAAACGTTAAAGTCTTTACCTGAAAAAGGGGTGAAATCCATTCAGGTTATGTGCCCTGGCTTCTCAGCCGATTGCTTGGAAACTATTGAAGAAATTGGTGAAGAGAATCGCGAGTACTTTATGGAAGCTGGTGGTGAGCGCTATGAATACATCGCGGCACTTAACAGTGACAAAGAACATATAGACGTGCTTTTTGACATAGTGCAAGAAAACCTGCATGGGTGGACAGTACAGTCGGACAACGGTTTGCGCGCAGGCTTAGCAAGAGCGTTAGGCGCTGAAAAGTAGCGTTTGAAAAGCTGACAGTAAACGTTTCGAGGAAAACCAATAGGGAAATCACCCTTGGTGGCGCATTTATTATATTGAAAGGGAGATAAGGTCGTGGAAGGCAAAGCACCAAAGGCACTACTTAAAGCGCAAAAACTGGCGAACTTGCTGGATACTGCTGTAAAGCTCCCTTTTATCCCAATAAGAATAGGCTTGGATTCAATCGTGGGACTTATCCCTGGAGCCGGTGACGCGCTGATGCTCTTCGTTTCACTTCGAATAGTTTGGCTGGGAAAATCATTGGGTATGCCCAAAGCGCTAATAGCTCAAATGGTAAAAAACTCAGCAATCGACTTTGGCTTAGGTTTTATTCCATTTGTTGGCGACATTGTGGATATATTCTATAAAGCCAATCAGAAAAATGTCCGTATTATGGAGCGCTGGTGGATAAGCGAAAATAAACATGAGGTAGATAAAGTAACACAGAAGGCACTATCCGAATGGAGTGCTGAATAACCTAGGTTTAGTTACCCAAATACCTGCGCTTTTTTCACTTTGCTTATTTACTGTGTAAAGCTACGTAAAGCTTGAGTAAATAAGAGAACCTTGTCCTTTAGCTAAATGTCTTTTTTGCAAAGACAACCAAGGGCAACGCACGATGACATCAAAAAAATTAACGGAAAAGCCGCTCAAGCGACGCCGCTTTATGAAAACAGCGGTGGGGCTTACATTGGCTCCTATTGCTATCGGGTTGTGGGGTTGTGGAGGTTCTAATTCCACCTCTACAAGTTCCACAGTATCTAACTCCTCATCTTCCAATAACGACACCGATTCAAATGCCGAACCTGAAGAAGATTTTGACGGTTGGGCAAGCGGTGGCACGTCAGCTATGACGTCAGACTTTCCAGACGATAGTTTATTTGACACTGCTTCTGTATGCAGTGTGGCTCTCACAGGTTCTCAAACGGAAGGCCCGTGCTATTTTCAAAGTGACTATCTTGACGACATCTCATATGAGCAAACAGGTTTGCCGATGATGTTGTGTCTTCAGTTAATTGATGAAGCGTGTAATCCCCTATCGGGTTATGAAATTGAAGTATGGCATTGCGATGTAGATGGCGTTTATTCAGGAGATACCAGTGATAGTGCCGATGCCAGCGGATTTAATTCGGCATTTTGCACGGGAAATGAAGTGGATGCATTAAGTGCGAAGTGGTTCAGAGGTATTGCGGTGACAGATGCTAGCGGAAGAATAAACCTAAAAAGCTGTTTTCCCGGCTGGTACAGCAGCCGAGCTATCCACATCCATTTTCGTATACGTCGCAACAATACTGATCAATTGGTTTCTCAATTTGGCTTTTCCGATAGTTTTTGCCAAGACATTTGTACCAATCATCCCGACTACAGTCACCGGGGTGAGCCAGACACGTTGCTGGGGCAAGATACAGTGTTTGGCAGTGACTACAATGAATATACATTTAGTGTGTCACAAAACGAAGATGGTTCTTTGCTCGCATACAAGCGCATAATAATCAGTGATTAGACTTCCTTTTTCTCTCCTATACACTATTTTTTAACATGCCCGTTAGCAACGGGCATTTTATTACGCACAGTAAACCCATTCGCAGCATTGTTTCGTAGCACAACTAATAAGCACTTTATTTTCTGCTCAAATTACAAGGAGCGTGCAGCACATGAAAGCGTCCGATTTATTTGTTAAAGCGTTAGAAGCAGAAGGCGTGGAATACGTCTTTGGTATCCCAGGTGAAGAAAACCTCGACTTACTTGAGTCGTTGCGCGAGTCCTCTATTAAACTGGTGCTGACGCGTCACGAGCAAGGCGCGGGTTTTATGGCAGCTACATACGGCAGGCTTACCGGAAAAGTGGGAGTGTGCCTTTCGACCTTAGGACCAGGGGCCACTAATCTAGTTACTCCCGCAGCTTATGCTCAACTCGGCGCTATGCCAATGTTGATGATTACCGGGCAAAAGCCGATCAAAACCAGCAAGCAAGGTCGCTTTCAAGTTATCGACATCGTTGACATGATGCGGCCGATCACTAAATTCACCAACCAGATTGTGAGTGGCGATAGAATTCCTTCTACTGTGCGAGAGGCATTTCGTCTAGCCCATGAAGAGCGTCCGGGCGCTGTACACATTGAACTGCCAGAAGACATTGCCGCAGAACAAACCAGTGCCCAAATACTAACACCTAGCATGGCCCGTCGACCTATCGCCGAATACAAAGCAATTGCTGCTGCGGTTACTATGATTGAAGAAGCCCAGTCACCTTTGTTATTGATTGGCGCCGGAGCAAACAGAAAGCTAACAGCGAAAATGCTCAGGGAGTTTGTTGATAAAACCTGCATTCCATTTGTTACCACCCAAATGGGTAAAGGGGTACTAAACGAAAGCGACCCGCGCTTTGCAGGGAATACTGCTCTGTCTGACGGTGACTTTGTACACAGGGCAATAGAGCGTGCCGATCTTATTATCAACGTAGGCCACGATGTGGTAGAAAAGCCACCGTTCTTCATGCATCACAACGATAAAAAAGTGATTCATGTCAACTTTGATTCGGCTGCCGTAGACCCTGTTTACTTCCCGCAACTCGAAGTCGTTGGAGATATTGCTAACAGCATCTGGCAAATAAAAGAAGGCATTACTCCCCAAGACAGTTGGAAACTCGACTTCTACAAAGATGTGCATCAAGCCTATGTAGACCACCGTGCTGAAGCAGAAGACGATAATCGATTCCCTATCTTACCAGAACGCCTTGTACGCGATATTCGTAAAGTTATGCCTGATAACGGCATTGTTACGTTAGACAACGGTGTATATAAAATATGGTTTGCCCGAAATTACCCCGCATATCATCCGAATACCCTGCTTTTAGATAACGCACTGGCTTCAATGGGAGCCGGTTTGCCATCAGCTATAGCAGCCAAACTAGTAAAGCCCGATGTCCCTGTGGTAAGCGTATGCGGCGATGGCGGCTTTATGATGAATAGCCAAGAAATTGAGACTGCCGTTAGGCTTAAGCTTGACCTTGTGGTGATCATCTTGCGCGACGATGCGTACGGAATGATCAAGTGGAAACAAGCAAACATGCAGTTTGACGAGTTTGGTTTAGATTATGGCAACCCCAACTTTGTTAAATACGCACAAAGTTACGGCGCACAGGGCTGGAGAGTTGACGACGCGGATGTACTTATTCACTTAGTTGATAAGTGTTTGAACACAAAAGGCGTACATATTATCGATTGTCCAGTTGATTACAGTATGAATGACAAAACACTAAATCATACGATTAAAGAGCTTAGCGCCAAGCTTTAAGCCAAACGTAACAGAAAGGTAAGGAGTAAAAAATGTTGAAGGAAAGCTATCCCTATTATTTAGCGAGTGAGCCACATTATGCCAATACCGACTTGGACGTGACTAATAAATACACCGGAGAGGTAGCAACCAAGGTGGCGATGGCCGATGCGGATACCATCGATAAGGCCATTGCTGCAGCAGAAGAAGCGCAGCCTGCGATGGCCGCCATGGCTCCTTTCGAAAGACAAGCGGTGCTAGAGCACTGTGTGAAGCGCTTTACCGAAAGAGCCGATGAGTTGGCACAAGCGCTTTGTATAGAGGCTGGTAAGCCAATTAAAGACGCTAAGGGCGAAGTCAGCCGCCTTATCGATACCTTCAAAATAGCGGCAGAAGAATCAGTGCGTATTAACGGCGAGGTGGTGAATTTAGAAATCTCGGCGCGCGCCAAAGGTTATCAGGGCATGACCAAGAAGGTCCCTATAGGTCCATGTTCATTTATATCGCCGTTTAATTTTCCTCTGAATTTGGCTGCGCACAAGGTGGCTCCTGCAATCGCAGCAGGCTGTACCTTTGTACTTAAGCCTGCCTCGCGAACCCCTATTGGTGCGCTTATTATTGGTGAGGTATTAGCTGAAACCGACTTACCCAAAGGCGCATTTTCTATTCTACCTTGTAGCCGCGACGGCGCTGATTTATTCACTACAGATGAAAGACTAAAGCTGCTTAGCTTCACAGGTTCACCTGATGTGGGCTGGGCGCTTAAAGCAAAAGCAGGAAAAAAGCCGGTGGTATTGGAGCTTGGCGGTAACGCCGCATGCGTAGTTGATGAAGATGCCGATATTGAAGACGCCATCGACCGGGTAATTGTCGGAGCTTATTATCAATCAGGGCAAAGTTGTATAAGTGTTCAGCGCCTTTTAGTGCACAGCAAAATATACGATGAGTTTAAGTCGCGCTATGTGGAAAAAGTGAAAGCGTTAGTGTCTGGCGATCCGTCTAATGAAGACACCTTTATTGGCCCTATGATCTCAGAAGGCGAAGCAGAGCGCCTTCACGGCTGGATTGAAGAAGCAAAAGAGAAAGGTGCCACCATTCTATGCGGCGGAACACGAGACGGCGCCATGCTTGAGGCTACGGTAATGGAAAATGTACCAAAGGATTGTGATGCCAGTGCCGAAGAAGCGTTTGGCCCTCTATCTATTCTGGTGCCATTCGATGACTATGACGAAGCGCTTGAAGAAGTAAATAACAGCCGCTACGGACTTCAAGCAGGTGTGTTTACCCGCGATATATACAAAGCGCACAAAGCATGGGACGTGCTTGACGTTGGTGGTGTGGTCATTGGAGATGTACCTAGCTGGCGGGTGGACAACATGCCCTATGGTGGCGTGAAGGACTCCGGTCTAGGTCGCGAAGGTATTCGCTATGCGATTGAAGATATGTCTGAGACTCGCCTTATGGTAATTCGTACTCCTCAGTAGTAGATTGAGCTTCACTGTTCAATCAAGCAATGTTCGCGCAATAGTGCGAATATAAGCATTCGAGGGCGAGGCGGCAGGTTTAGATTAATCTGCCGCGTACTCTTCTAGCAGTGAAAGTGGAATAATGTCTAACGCTTTTTCATGTGTGGCTTCCAAGCGTACTTTCGGCGCTACACCTGCCTCATAGGCTTGTAGCCAGCGAGCGGCACACAAACACCATCTGTCGCCTGCTAACAGGCCAGGAAATGTCATACTAGGCCACGGCGTGATGAGGTCGTTGCCTTGTCGTAGCGAAAACTGAAGGAATTCGTCAGTGACAACCGCGCATACGCTGTGATTACCCACATCAGCGTCTGGTACATAGCAAAACCCTTCTCGCGTAAATCCAGTATTTCCACAGCATAGCTGGAGTGGGCGTCCATAAACATTTTTTGCGTTCGCCAAAATCAGAACCCTCTTTTACAACGTATGGTTTAATAGGTATGTCTTATTCAAATCGCCAAGTAGCGAATTTAGGATGAATAGAACCTTATCTATCCACCTTATGACCCTGCTCGACAAGGGTCAACAATAAGCGCTACGGTAACTACGTTTTAAGGTAAAAAATCGTGCTCGATAAAAGCAAAAAAACAGGCGACAGTAACTTTTCTGAACAAGAGATTGCGCGCTTCGATGCGCTGGCTGACTCTTGGTGGGACCCAGAAGGCAAATACAAAACCGCGCTGGATTTTAATCGGGCAAGACTAAACGTTATAAAAGCACAAATAGAAAATCATTTCGGTCAGGGCAACTTGCCTCCCGATTATTCCGCCTTATCAGTGATAGATATTGGCAGTGGCGGTGGGCTAATAAGCGAACCGCTAGCAAAATTAGGCGCTCAAGTCATGGGAATAGATGCCAGTGCGGTGAGCGTAGAAGTGGCAAAGCGCCATGCTCAAAATACAGGAGTAAAGGTAGACTATCAGCATAAACTCTCAAGCGAGGTAGTAGAAGAAGGTCGGCAATATGATGTGGTAATTAACGCCGAAGTTGTTGAGCACGTGCCTGACCAGCAGCAGCTTATGCGCGAGTGCGCAAGTTTGGTTAAGCCGGGTGGCCTGCTGATTTTGGCGACGCTGAACCGCACGCTGAAAAGTTATGTTGTTGCCATAGTGGGAGCGGAATACGTAATGCGCTACTTACCAATAGGAACCCATGACTGGAAGAAATTTGTTAAGCCCGGCGAACTAAAACGCTGGATTGGAAATGAGTTTACCCTTAAGTATCAGGTCGGTATGAGGCTAAATCCACTTAAAGGAGAGTGGCTAACCACTTCGAGCCTGGCCGTAAACTACATTCAAGCATATTCCAAACATAAATAAGCGACTATAAGTGTTATTTATGTCCTGTATGTTTAGTGCAAATGGTATGGGTTAACATACTTCATACCTGACGCTATCTTTCTGAATTAACTCACTAATAGTAACTAACTCCGTCGAAAATTTACCTATACACAGTAAAAGCCTTTATTAAAGATTTCACACAAAGGTTGATCTTTACATTGTGTTTACATAATTATAACAAAGGTCTGACCACAGACCACATATAACCATAATTATGGGACACACTCGATGACACTATATAACCACTTACGCTCTATAAGAATACGCTCTACAAAACCATGGCTCGGTAAATTCGCCGTGATATTAGCTTTGTTCAGTATGACATTAGGCTTGTCTGGCCAAGCCTACGCTGGCACCTACGCAAAAACCAAGCATCCTATTGTGTTAGTTCACGGTCTGTTTGGGTTCGAAGATATCTTATTTGTTGATTATTTCTATAAGGTACCGCACAAACTTAGCCGAAACGGCGCTGTTGTCTATATCGCAGAGGTCTCACCAGCAAACTCGACCGAAGTCCGCGGTGAACAGTTACTCGATTACATTGATGAAGTTCTGGCGCTATCAGGAGCTGACAAAGTGAATTTAATTGGACACAGTCACGGTGGTCCAACGGCACGTTACGCCGCAAGCGTTGCCCCAGATAAGGTTGCCTCGGTAAGTTCAGTTGCCGGCGTAAACTGGGGAAGCAAAGTGGCAGATGAACTACGAGACGCTTTTTCTGAAGGTTCAGTGGGCGAAGGTGCTGCGGGCGTTGTAGTTAATGCGTTCGCCAATATCATCGAGATTGCCTCTGGGTCAGATCCGCGAGACAAACCTACAGATTCAATCGCTGCGCTTAATTCATTGTCTACGTCTGGCTCTGTTGCTTTCAATCAAAAATATCCAGAAGGGATGCCTACTGCCTACTGCCGCAACGATGGAAAAATGCTGGCTGAAAATGGCGTGTACTATTTCTCGTGGAGCGGAGGCAGAACTTACACCAATGCTCTTGATGTAGTTGACCCATTCTTAGCTATTACTGGCACCGCATTCAAAGAGCCAAACGATGGGCTAGTATCGACCTGTAGTTCTCATTTAGGCAAAGTACTTAAAGACAACTATAAAATGAACCACCTTGATGAAGTCAACCAGAGCTTTGGCATAACGCACTGGTTTGAAACCGACCCAGTTGACGTGTTTGTTCGTCAGGCTAGCCGACTGAAAGGCTTAGGACTGTAGTGGAGAAGCGTCAATTACGCCGTGTTTTTCCAATACTAGGAGGGCTGCTCGCCCTCTTAGTATTCGGTGCTATTCTTTACAACCAGTTAGCGTCTGAATCCCAAACCTCTAATTCAGAAATTTTCAGTCAACGCTCATCCTTAGGTGAACAAGCGAAAGCCGGAGAATATGAGTTAGAAGGAGGCGGTGCAGTACATCAAGTAACTGATGTAGGTAGTCATCGGGATAGTGACACAGATATTGCAGCTGATCTCATTCCCTTTGAACTCAATTACTCGACCAAAGACGCTTTCGATCGCTTCGTATTTGCACGCACCTCAGAAGTGCCGCAAGCAGTGAAACTTGCCTACACAACCCATGCTCATGAAGTATTCACACTCAGCACGCAAGGTGACGCAATCGACTTATTTGCACGGTATGTCGATTACAAAGTAGCGCTGTCTTTGGTTGAATTGGACGTCGACCTTGCCAGTCACAGCTTGCAGGATGTGTCGTTTAAGCTAGATGAGCGAGAGGAAATTAGACGAACTTACTTTAATAATACTGAATATCACTATCTGTTTAGTCAAGAAGCGCAGGTAGATGAGGCGGCGCTAGCACGTTTAAGTGTTGCCCAAGAAAACACCTTATCCAGAGACGAAAGAAAGGCCCTTATCGTCGAGTCAATTAAAGCGGGAAACTCCGCCGAACGTGAAGCCTTCCAGCCCACGCTTAATATGCATCGAATAAACGAAATAAAAAACAACCACAGCACTATTAACGATCGCTATAACGCAGTGGCGGCTGAATTTGGTAGCGAAGTTGCAGAACGCTTTTCCAAAACATGGGCACAACAAGCTCAGTGGCAAAACAGAATTGCCGAATACAAAACATTCCGCGATAACTTGGTTCAGCAATCTCTTGATTCAAACGCAATAGAAAAAGCACTGCAAGAGTATCAATCTGCCCATTTTACTGACAATGAAATAAAGCGTCTTAAAGTACTCACAGCGCTGTAGCAGCATCTAGATAGAGCTGGTTCAAGACCTGCAACTGGCTAACTATCTGCGAAAAATACAGAGGTATAACCATAAAGGCGCTGAATAGTATGAGTCATATACAGAGTGATTTGAAAGCGTACTGCACAGTTACTAATCTTGGGTTATTACAATTCCTGACTAATCACCATAAGGCCCGTAATCATCATTATGAAAATCTACGAAACGAAGACTGCGCCCAACCCACGTCGAGTACGAATGTTTTTGGCTGAGAAGGGCATTGACGTTGACTACGTTCAGGTCGACATTCAAAAGGGTGAAAATCTAACTGCGGAAATGCGCGCGAAGAACCCGCTGGGAAAGATACCTATTTTAGAGCTTGATGACGGCACCTGTATTGCCGAAACCGATGCCATTTGTACGTATTTTGAAGCACTGCAGCCAGAGCCACCGCTAATGGGAACAACGCCCGTTGAAAAAGCGACTATTTCTATGTGGCAACGACAAGTAGAGTTCGCGTTTATGATGCAAATTGGTATGTGTTTTCAACATACTACAGGCTACTTTAAAGATCGTATGACGCCGGTTCCTGAATTCGGTAAGGAAGCGGGTATTAATGCGTCGAAATATTTGAACATTTTAGAGCGTCGACTTGGTGTTAAAGAGTTTATTGCTGGTGACACCTTTTCTATTGCTGATATAACCGCGTTATGCGCTATGGATTTCGCCCGTGTGGTAAAAATTCGTATGACTGACGAGCATGTCAATCTGGCGCGCTGGTATGAGGCGGTAAGTAACAGAGAGAGTGCAAAAGCCTAATGGTAGATTTATACACCGCAGCCACACCGAACGGTTGGAAAGCGTCGGTAGCGCTTGAAGAAATGGGGCTTGAATACACCGCCCATGCCGTAAACCTGATGAAGGGAGAGCAGAAAACTCCTGAATTTTTGGCAATGAACCCCAATGGCCGTATTCCGGTAATTGTGGATAGAGAAGCCGACGGTCACGTAGTGTTTGAGTCTGGCGCTATCATGATTTATCTCGCAGAAAAAAGCGGTATGTTTTTACCCACCGACGCAAAGCGAAAAAGCCAGGTTTTACAGTGGGTCATGTTTCAGATGGGAGGCATAGGCCCAATGATGGGCCAAGCTAATGTGTTCCACCGTTACTTAGAAGAAAAAATTCCGGTGGCGATAGCACGTTATCAGAACGAAGTACGCCGCCTATTTACTGTGCTTGATGGGAGGCTAGAAAATCGAGAGTATTTGGTCGACGACTACAGTATTGCTGACATGGCGAACTGGTGTTGGGTGCGTACCTATGAATGGTCTGGTGTAAGCATAGAAGGGTTAGACAACTTAACCCGTTGGAAAAACAGTATTGAAGCGAGGCCAGCCGCACGGCGTGGAGTGGAAGTCCCTAATAAAATTGACAGAGAAGCACTGATCAAAGGGGCTAAAAATGTTGTTACGAAATAGCGCTTTTAACTGAGTCGACAAACCGATTTAGCCATCCCGATGCCATGCTAGGTTTGTAAACAAGTTCGAAGTGCTCCGTATGATAAAAGTCATAACCTAATACATCGACGCTAGTAAGGTTATGGCTTTTTGCTATGAAGTCAGGCACGTAGGCCAAGGCCAGTCCTTGTCGAACAATAGATATCAGCGTGCCAAAATCATTACATCGATAGCGGAATTCTTTAAGGGGCACTTTGAACGAGGCGGTAATCAGTGGCTAAGTGAATCGAAACTGACATTCGTTGAGTTGCTGTTTAAACGCCGAGTGTCAAAACAGTATAAACGGCAACACGTCGATGTAGATGCCCCTAATGATCCGAGCGCTAATTCATGGTCAATCATTGAGCTTGGCGATAGTCAACTGTACGTTCATAGTATTGGTACACGCCCTTCTTATGATGCGGTAATACTCGTAAAAGGATGTAGCGAACCACCGATAAAACCAACGGAAACGCATGTGCCTAGTGTGGAAAAGCTCAATGCGGCGTTTGCAGTATGCGACTTATACTCATTATTGTATTTCGAAACACAGGACTTTGCGCTGTAAAGCTAGCCACGTCTATTTAGTACTTTTCTTGACCAAAAACGTCGCTGATGGCTTTAATATGTTCAGGGCCGATACCACAGCAGCCCCCGATGATAGTTGCGCCAGCAGCTACCCAAGTCTTAACGTATTCAACATAGCGGGCGGGGGTTATATCGTCACGTATTTCGGAAAGTAGCGCGTTGGCCGCGTGTGTACGTTTTCTCTCAGAAAAGCTATTTGCATAAGCGCCAATATTAATCGAAGTATTTAAACTTCGCGTTATTGAAATAGCGTCTTCCATCTCTTCCGGCTGCGAGCAATTGAAAAGTACGCTTTGTACTTCGCTCAATATTGGCGCTATCTCACTTAGCGGCTCACCAGAGCGCAATGTCACAGGCTCGTTAGATGTTTCTCGATTACTAACGGAGAATGACAGCCATAAAGGCAGTGAAGAGTGCTGTTTTATAAGTGATACCACGGCTTCAGCTTCTTCTACCGAACTTGCAGTTTCAATCAACCAAACATCAACATAGGGCTCCTGGGCTTTAATAAGCGGGGTGAGAATGTCGGCTACACGGGTTGCATCAAATAAATCTGGGCGGTAAGAACCAAAAGCCGGAGGAACGCTACCCGCGACAAATCGCTTATTGCCACCATCGCTCTTTAGTGCGTTTACTGCGCCTCGAGCGAGTTCGGCCGCACTCTGAGCCAGAGTAAAAGCCTGCTCCCTAAATGTATTTTCCCCAATATGAAAAGGTACAAGCGCATAGGCGTTAGTGGTAATAACGCAGGCACCGGCTTCAAGAAAACGTTTGTGCACATCACTTACTAATTCAGGTGTTTGCATTAGTGCCAGTGCTGACCACTCTGGCTGCTTAAAGGGTGCACCTGTCTTTTTCAGCTCTCGCCCCATGCCGCCATCTAAAATTAAAATGTCATGCATTCCTTCGTTCATGCTGCCCAAAGCCAAACCTTTTGAGATGTTAGATGATTAGTAATAATTTGCCTGAAGGGCTAGGTTTGCACTTCCAATGGATTGCGCTTTTCTGCCTACAAGACCTTCGCTTATGTGAACCTGAGCAAGGCCACGCATATCAAGCGTCTCCATCGCGCTTTGCGTATGCGCGACCAATGCGTTTTTGACATCATCAGGAATTGCGCCATCTATGATTACGCCATCTAGGTCTAACAAGCTCATTGCACATTGAGTCGCAAAGGCCAATCCTCTGGCGGTTTCGCTCAACCAGTCTTCTATTGAGCGCGTGTCACAAGACCAGTGGGATGGCGATTCATAAATATGCTGACCGTTGTGCCCAGCGTCGTTTAGCTTTCTTTCCAGCAAATAAAGTGAAGACTGGGTTATTAGCTGGCTTTGTGTACTGCCATTGTAAAAGGGTAAAGAGCCAATGGCCCCGGCGTTGCCTGTTTTTCCATTGACTAACTGGTTATTGAGTACCAGGCCACCGCCTAAGAATGTGCCAACAAAGATGTAAAGAAAACTATTGTAGTTTTGGAGATTGCCGAACGACATCTCTGCGCTGCACGCTGCTCCAGCATCATTTTTTATAAAAACAGGCAGTGATAATAAATCTTCCAACGCCGCCTGTGGATTAAACTCTCTCCACTCTTCCAATTCATTTTTTGGGGCTCCGGCTTCTTCTGCCCAACTCCAAATTTCGAAGGGCATAGCAACGCCTAAACCTCGGATTAGGCGCTGTTGGTCGGTATCCAAATTTTTAATGAGTACATTGAAAGCACGTTTTGCAAAGGTAAGCAGATTGCTTACGGTCGGGTAGGCAAACTTCTCGTGAAGTGTTGCTCTTACATTGCCTTTCAAGTCGAGTAACGTCATATCGAAACTTCGTCGACCTACTTTCAGCCCTATACCAAACGCGCCGTTTTCATTTAGACCAAACGGCACCTTGGGCTGGCCTACTCCGCCTTTGATTGGCTTTAGTCGCCTTACCAGGCCGTCAGCCTCTAGTTTTTTAATGATCACGGTAGCTGATTGTGCAGAAAGCCCCGTTAACTGTGCTATTTCAGCTTTAGGCAATGAAGAACGTTGGCGAATTAGGGTAAGGATATCCCGTTCATTCGCTGAGCGGCTATCAAGCAATGTAGGTGCTTTTTGTGATGGCAGGTGAAAGGCCGATTCAGTATTCAATGTATTTACAATCTATCGTTTTAAGAAGCTAGAGTGTAATAACAACCTAGCCGTGTATCAAATTTAAGAAATGGTGTAGGTACTTGTTCAGACATAACTTTATTCGACAGTACTACGTCAACCCTATCACACCCGTAGATTTTTGCGCAAAAGGTTAAATCAATTAGGTTGATTTAATTGGTTCTTTCGACAATACTATGCCCCAATTAATTAACGATTCGTTAACCTTGCGCGAACTGTGCATAGGTAAGCTGCAATTTTTAAATTCTGTTAAGTGAGGCTGGTATGAAGATTTTATGTTTAGGTGAAGTGCTAATTGATATGTTAAGCCAAGGTGCTGCGCCCAAAGATGGCAACATACCAGCAATGAAACCTTTCCAGCCCTACGCGGGTGGTGCACCTGCTAATGTAGCGGTTGCTGTTGCTCAGCTAGGTGGTGAGAGTGCGATGGTCTCGAAAGTAGGTGACGATACTTTTGGCGCGTTTCTTAAAGAAATGCTAGAGCACTACAAAGTAAACACTGACTTCGTGTGGACTACACAAGAAGGTAATACGGCTCTGGCATTTGTAAACTTGGATGCAGACGGCGAACGCTCTTTTGATTTTTATGTTGATAATGCCGCGCATAAACATATTTCAGAGCAAGATTTGTCGACGATAGATTGTGATAAAAATACAGTGCTTCATTTTTGCTCAGGTTCTATTTCAGGCCCTGAACTTATTCCTGGTACCGAGTTTATTCTGAACAGGGCGAAGGAAAACGGCATGATGGTGTGTTTGGATATTAACTATCGCCCAGCGTTTTGGGATGACACAGCGAATGCGCCGTCACGTATAGATGAAGCTGCAAAGAAAGTGTCTGTTTTAAAGGCTAGCCGAGAAGAACTCGCAGAGCTATATGGCGAAGAAAATGCTGATACAAAGGTTCAGCAGTGGTTAGATAGTGGCGTTAAAGTGGTGCTAGTCACCGATGGTGGTGAGCCCATTCACTATATTACCAAGTCCTTCAGCGGCACGTTAGCGTCACCTAAAATGGATGTAAAAGACACGACGGCAGCGGGTGACTCTTTTATTGGTGGCTTCTTATATTTCCTATCTACAAAAGTGAAAAGCGCTGATGACTTCGACGCGTGGGCGGAGAACTTCGAGAATGTAAGCGAAGCTACGGAATTTGCTATCCGCTGTGGTGCTTACACGGTAACGCAGTATGGTGCATTTAGCGCATTGCCAACGCAGGCTAATATCGCTAAATAAGTATCGATTATCTTAAGATAAACAAAAGGGTTCAAAATGAACCCTTTTTTCTTCAATCGCTGCGCACCGGCAAAGGTGGCGTCAGCTGATGTATTGGTTGCTTAGTGCTTATCCGCTCTACTTTGGAACTTGCGTTCCTCGGTGTTTACCTTAATCCATTCGCCAGTGCTGATGTATTCAGGCACCTGTACAACCAGTCCGGTTGAAAGCGTGGCAGGCTTGGTTCGAGACGTAGCAGAGGCGCCTTTAATAGATGGGTCTGTCTCAACAACTTCAAGCTCTACGCTCATTGGCAAATCTAACGCTACTGGCACTTCACTTACGATAACCACCTGAATACCGTCGGTGTCTTCATTAATGAATAGCGCCTCATTTTCAATACTTTCTTTGTTCAAGTGATAAGGCGTGTAGTCTTCCTTATCCATGAAAATGTATTCGTCACCATCAACATAAGAAAACATTGCCGGACGACGAATTAAATCAGCCATATCTAATGTGTCTGAGTCTTTAAATGTTTCGTCGTACTTAGCACCTGTGACGACGTCATACATGCGCATGCGATAAATGCTGCCACCTGCACGACCTTGGGGTACAGAACGTTCTATGTCTCTAACTATGCAGGTCTTACCGTCAAATACCACGGTGTTATTCTTTTTGATTTCACTAGCCTTAGGCATGGCGATTTCCTATTTTTGTTCTCTTCAGGCAATCCGCCCGAGGTCATCTGTAAAACTTCATTTTCAGCGATTTTTTCTTACTTAGGAAGTATTTTTACGTGGTTAGTTTTCGATTAACGCTTTAACGTTGGTTAGCGTGTCAGCTTCGGCGGCGGGTTTATCCCAACGAATACGGTGAATGCGAGGGAAGCGCAGCGCTACCCCCGATTTATGTCTTGAAGAAGGATGAACCGCGTCGAAAGCCACTTCTAACACCAGATCTTTCTTTACCTCCCGCACAGGGCCAAAGCGCCCCACTGCATTGCGCCGTACCCAGTTGTCTAGCTTCTTAAGTTCTTCGTCGGTAAATCCAGAATATGCTTTTCCTATTGGCAGAAGCTGGTCGTCTTCCCATGCACCGAACGTGTAATCGGAATAGAAGCTCGATCGTTTCCCGTGCCCTCGCTGCGCGTACATCATTACTGCATCAACCACCAGCGGGTCGCGCTTCCACTTGAACCATTGCCCTTTGGGACGGCCGGGGATGTACTTGCTATCTAAGCGCTTTATCATCAACCCTTCCACCGCGCGATTTTGACAAACGTGGGCGTGAAGTTCACGAAGGCTTTTAGGAGAGCTTGCAGAAAGGGTTTCCGATAAAAATAATCGCTCGCTTTTGTTGTGGTTAAACCATTCATGGAGCGCCTGGCGACGTTCCTTCAACGTTTTCTCAGTTAAATCTTTGCCATCTAGCACTAAGGCATCGTAGACAATAAGTCCAACAGGTGAAGACGCTTGCAGTGCTTTACTTGGCTTTTTCTTGTTGAGGCGTTGCTGAAGTGCATTGAATGTGTCGACATCCGGCTGTGAAGCCATAGCGTCATAAGCGTCGCCTTTTACGTTATGAATAACCAGTAGTTCACCGTCTAGCACCACATTTCCTTTTACCGTTTCAAGTAGATCGGGAAAAGAATGGCTAATGTCATCTCCTGTGCGTGAGAAAAGCGCCTTATCCGGCGTCTCTTCATCTGTTGTTTGCCCTGCTTTGTTATCGTTCTGGTCTTTTCTCGTGGCGCATTTACTGGTAATAGGCTCCGATTTAACAGCAAGCTGAACACGAATACCGTCGTACTTGTTTTCAATTTGCCACGTGTTTTCCTTAAAAGCATCAATATCGCTGTCCTCAATAGGGTGGGAAAGCATCACGGGGTGGAAAGTAACTGCATTTTCAATGTCAGGTTTGTCAGCTTTGCCTTCTAGCCAAGCAAGCATGTCGGTGTAGGGTGGTGTAACCGCGTGCCACAGCGTTTCAATTTCTTTGATATCTTTATTGCCATAATCGGCCAGTATTTGTTTAATGGAGCGAGCCGACACGCCTATGCGCAATCCGCGGGTGCCAAGTTTCAATAAAGCCCAGCGCTGTGCAGGGGTCATTATCGTCAGGTAGTTGGCTAGCGTTTCCGACACCTTCTGTTTACTCACAGACGCAAAGGTTTCTACGACTTCAGTAAGACTTGGAAGATTATCCGTAGGTTCACTGTAAGGCCATAAATGCGCCACGGTTTCGCTAACCTCTCCCACATAATCGTAGCTCATTGCAAAAAGTGCAGAGTCAGTGTGTTCGGTAATGAGCTTTTTCACAGTGTTACGCTTAAAAAAATCGAATCGCAACGTACCGGCCATAGCGGCTATAGCCCAGCCACGATCAGGGTCAGGTGTGTTGGCAATGTAATCAGCAATGAGTTGCGCTTTGGCTTTGTTTCCCGACGTGTAATAAAGTTGCTCAAGCAAATTACTAAATGCTTTCATTAGTCGCCTCCTTGCTCTTCTTCATCGTAGCCGACAAGCGATAATGCCCTAGCTTTGAACCCCATTTTTTCAGCTTGATACATTAACGCGTCTTCTCTACCGTGGGTCACCCATACTTCTTTGGGATTCACTTCTTCAATGGTTTGTAATAATTCTGGCCAATCGCAGTGATCGGAAATAATAAGCGGTAGTTCGGCATTTCTTTGCTTCGCACGGGCGCGAATTTGCATCCAGCCAGACGCCATAACAGGGCGCACATTGGGTAAGCTTCTCGACCACCTGTCGGCCAATGCCGAGGGGGGCGCTAATACAATCTCACCTGCCAGTGCTTTTTTATCTGCGACGTCGGATACAGGAATTAAAGCGCCTAGACTTATTCCAAGCTGTTCATATAAATCGCATAGCTTTAGCTGCGCACCATGTAAGTAGATGGGCTTTTCGTACCCCGCTTCACGTAGCGCTAAAATAACCCTCTGGCATTTCCCTAGGGCATACGCACCAACAAGGTGGCATCGTTCGGGAAAAACACGTAATGAGTGAAGGAGCTTATCTATTTCGTGCTCTATAGGTGGATGTTTAAATACAGGAAGGCCAAAAGTGGCCTCGGTAATCAATACATCGCAAGGGACAACTTCAAACGGCGGGCAGGTAGGATCGTGGCGACGTTTGTAGTCGCCGGAAACTACAACGCGATAACCTGAATATTCGATAAGAATTTGGGTAGAGCCTAAAATGTGCCCGGCGGGGAAAAAAGTGACCGCAACGTCATTAAATGTCACTGACTTACCTAGCGTTATGGCGTGTTGGTGTGTTGCCATTTCATCGCCGTAGCGGGTTTTCATAATGGCCAGTGTTTCTGCACTGGCATAGACACTGTGGTGGCCTGCGCGCGCATGATCAGCGTGTCCGTGAGTGACAAGTGCTGTGGCCACTTCATTCATCGGGTCAATATAGAATTCACCCGGCTCGCAATACAGGCCAGTGTCGTCAGCTTTAAGCCATGTTGATGGATGCACTACACATAATTTCCACGAAATAAACAATGCTCTTACTACGTAGTGAGTACCTAAAATCGACCATTTGATATTCGTTCGTTGAGGATTTTTTGCGAACTGCTAAGCGCTTAAACACATTGTTTGTCGCAGTAGATATGGACTTGGATACAGCTTCAGAATAGGCACTTTATAAGTCTCTCACATTACATGTGAGGTTGAATCAATGGAGTACTTTCCTTGATGAGAAGTAACACTGATAAGGATGCTGTAGTTCTATAACGTGCTATTCGAGCTACCTATTGTACAACCTCAAATTGTTGGGCTTCTGATGCTGTTGCCTCTAGCGTCGCTTCGGAGAGGTGTGGATTATTAAGTTTGAGTACGGTTCTCTCTGAAAGCTTCAGCGCTTTTTCAATATCTTTAAAATTAATGTACTTTTCAAATAACGCGGCGAAGCTTCCGTCTTGTCGAGCAATATTTAATCCCCGTTCTATGCGCTGCGCTAATTCAGGTTTCGATTGTGAAACGAAGAAAAACATGTAAGACGGATAATACAATAAAACTGAAGGCTCTATGATAATGTCTGGGTCGTTTAGCGATTTCGCCTCTACCACCGCCTCATGAGCCGCACGTGGAAAGTAATCAATTCTACCAGCCTTTAAAAGCTCAATGATAATGTCGTAATTACTGGTTCCTAACGCAGTAAATCCGTTGTGCTCTAGAATCTGAAAATCGGGCCAGTCGTGACCTTGACCTGCAACAAACCGCTTTAGATCAGGCGCGCTACGAACATTGTTAAACTCATGTAGAGTATTTTGGCGGATCAAAGAGACGCGATAGCCCATGATTCCGTTCAATAGAGGAACCCGCACCGGAATGGCTTGCTGTTCACGCAGTTTTGACGTCACTGTCCAAAACACGTCAACTCCCCCTTCTTGGTTTAGTTGGCGCAGAACGCGTTCTTGAACCAAATTGCCGCTACTCTCTACGAGATATGTTGGTTTAATAGGGTCTTCTGTTTTGCTAAGCGCTAATTTAAGCAATGCAGAGTAATAGGCATGAGAGTCATAGTCGAGTTCACTACTTTCGACTATCTTAACTTCGTAACTGCTAGGGGCGAGCTGTGATGTTTGCGCACTGTCCAACACACTTCCAAAAACTTGTTGACAGAAAAGGTGCCAAATTATCATCACCGCTACTATTGAAAATAGCCTTACTCGACGTCGATTTTGTATCATGCCTATTTACCTCAATGGCTAAGGAAAAGCCATTGGCCTGCTAACCTTTAACATTGAGTAAAGCTTAGCAGGCCTGCTTATTTAGGTCGCGTTTACCGTTCAGTATACACACAATTTTCAAGATGCAAGCGATATGGCCTCAGGTGAGCTGCTCTACTTCATCATGTTTCAATTTTTGCTTTTTGTGAAAACTGCGCAAATACATTTTTCGCCATAGGGCTTCAAAGGGACCTTGGTTGAAGTGCTTAGTAATGGCGTTCGCCAAAATAACTTGTACTGCGGTGAAGGCAATGGTGACCAGAAGCAAATCAAGCAACGTTACGCTGTAAATAAAGTTTGGAAAATAAGCGGGCATGACGATGCGAAATAGCACAGCGAGTGCTATTGATTGGGTAAGGTAGAGCGTGAACGCAACTTTACCGCAGTTTATAAGCGACTGATACCACCACGCCGCAGTATGTCTTATGTTTATCAATAGGTGAGCGTATACCAAAGCACAGAAAATGGCTGGAATGCTAGTGAACATGGGAATCACATCTAATGTTACCTGTTCGAATAAAAATTGCGGAAGTGCAGTAATGATGGATGTGACGATGGCAACCAATACTAACTTCTTAAATAGTAGTGATGAGAAGCCGTGATTGAAAAAGCCTGCCCTATACAAGTAAGCGCCAAACATCATAAGCCCCATAGACTGCCACAGCATAGTGAATGGCGCGATAATAACCGTAGACAGCATAAACGACGCTTGAATACCAAGCTGCGTTAAATAGCCGCTTTGCCACAAGGCCGCTTCTTCGTTAAATGTTTCACTGGGTCGTGTTGGCAGTTCAGCCCCCATGTCGAACACAAACGCCATTATGAGCCCACCAACTAACATAATTGCGCTTCCCACAATAAGGTAATGAATACTTTTCTTTTTGAGTTCATCTTGAGGGAGCATGAAGTGTTTTAAAATAAACAATGCGCACAGGCTGTAATACAGCAAGATGTCGCCGCTAAAAATAAACACACCATGCAGTAGCCCAAATACAAACAGCCACTTAAGTCTGGCTTGTGAGAAATCTAAAAAATGGTGTCCGCGCTTTTCACAGGCCTCAAATTGAATTGCCAGACCTGCACCAAACAACAAGCAGAACAGAGAACGAAATCGTCCATCCAAAAACAGCGTGTTAAAAAGTGAAATAACCGTGTCTGATAATAACGGCTCTTCAAAAAATGCATAGTTAGCGTAACCGTTTTGGTGAAACGTAATGTTCATGAATAAGATGCCAAGAATGGCTAAACCTCTAACGGCGTCTATTGAATGAATTCGCATGTACGGTCCTTGTAAGAAAATCGTTAATTCGTGAAGCATAAGAAGGTCAAAAACTCTGCGCTGAAGTTTACGCTAAGAAAATGTATAAGGTCGAAGTGAAAAATGTATCTAAACATTAAACGCGCTGAGGATGATTACATTGTGCATCTATCGTAAGGCGTGACAAGTAAACCTAACCAAGGTTTTGCCGTATAAGTGCTAAAAGTATTAACAAGAACCATCAATGACTCCACTTCCTTCAGTCTTTGCCCATTGGTTTGAACAAAAAGGCTGGCAACTACGCGATTATCAACACACTATGCTGGTGGAGAAAGACCAGCATGACTGTACATTATTGATTGCGCCAACCGGCGCAGGCAAAACCCTGTCTGGCTTTTTACCTAGCCTAGTCGAACTTGCAGAGACATTTGGTATGAGTGAACTTGCTGAGATGTCGAAAAACAGCGAGCTTGCTGAGGCATTCGGTACGAGTGAGCTTGCCGAGAAGTCGGAAAACAAGGAGCTTGTCAAGAAGACCGGAACCAGTGAACAAGCCGAAACAAAAGCAATAAACAAACAGGCAACGAAAAGAAAAGAAAAGGGCGGGTTCAACGGCCTGCATACCCTTTACATATCACCGCTGAAAGCACTCACGCAAGATATTCATCGTAATTTGTTACAGCCCATTGAAGAGATGGCGCTGCCGATAACGGCAGAAACACGCACAGGCGATACGCCCTCACACAAGCGCCAGCGTCAACGTAAAAAGCCGCCAAACATCCTGCTTACCACACCAGAATCGCTCATGCTGATGTTGAGCTACGCCGATGCTGATAAGCTTTTTGGCAAGCTTAAACGCGTGGTCATCGACGAAACGCACAGTTTAATGGCCAACAAGCGCGGCGACTTTTTATCTCTCGCCTTGGCGCGGTTAAGCGTTCTATCACCGCATTGTAAGCGTATTGGCTTATCAGCCACCGTCGCTTTTCCCGAAACGCTAGGTGCATGGCTGGCCGGTAGTGACGGTGTAGCTAATATTGTAAAAGTGAAAGCGGGTGAAAAACCTAAGGTGGAAATGCTGCACTCTAAAGCGCGCATGCCTTTTGGCGGCTTTATGGCTCGCTACGCCATCGATGATATTTACCAGGCCATTGAAAACGCCAAAACCACACTGGTTTTTGTGAATACGCGAGCTCAGTCAGAGCTGTTGTTTCAAATGTTGTGGGAGGCAAACAAGGCTGCGCTTCCTATTGCGCTTTATCACGGCAGCTTAAGCAAAGAGCAGCGTCGTAAGATCGAAGCCATGATGGCAAGCGGCATGCTGAGGGCAATTGTATGTACGTCGGCCTTGGAGTTAGGTATCGACTGGGGTGATGTAGACAAGGTCATACAAGTTGGCGCACCTAAAGGCGTAAGCAGGCTGCTGCAAAGGATAGGGCGGGCAAATCACAGGCTTGACGAGCCAAGTGAAGCGTTGCTCGTACCGGCAAACCGCTTTGAAGCGCTGGAATGTCAGGCGGCGATCACCGCTATTGAAAAAGGGGAGCTAGACGGGGAAAGTCCACAGCCAGGGGCACTGGACATTGTCCCGCAATTTATATTGAACTGCTTGTGTAGTAGGGCTGATAGCCCAGATACCTTGTATAAAGAGATACTTACCGCCACGCCATACCAAGGGCTCGATAGAGATGATTTCGCAAAACTGTGGCAGTTTACTCAAGACGGCGGCAGTGCGCTTAATGCGTATGAGAGATATCAGCGTCTGACGAAAAACGGCGATGGCACTTACTCGCCAGCGAATCGGCGGGTTATTCAACGGCACAGACAAAACATAGGCACTATTGTTGAAGCGGGGCGGCTTAAAGTAAAGCGTATTCGAAGAGGAAACCAGGGCAAGATTATAGGTGAAGTAGAAGAGTATTTCGCTCAGCAGTTAACGCCCGGAGACACCTTCTATTTTGCAGGAGAAGTATTGCGTTTTGAGGCTATTCGCGACATGCAGCTACACGCTAAGCCTGCAAAAGCAAAAGAGCCGAAAATACCAAGCTACGCGGGTGGTCAAATGCCGCTATCTACTTACTTGGCGGAAGGGGTACGGGCAATTTTGGCTACTCAGAAATCATGGAGAGCACTGCCTGCACAGGTACAAGAGTGGCTTAAACTTCAACAGGCGTTTTCTCAATTGCCTAGTCCTGACAACGTGCTTGTAGAACAATTTCCGTTTAGACAGGCGCACTATACCTTGTACTACACCTTCGACGGACGCAAAGCGAACCAAACCTTAGGTATGTTGCTAACGCGACGAATGGAAAAAATGGGCATTAAGCCTTTAAGCTTCAGCGTGACCGATTACGGATTATCGGTAGCATCAGTAAACGCCATCACCCAGGGACAGCTGCAGCAGCTATTCCAGCCAGATATTTTAGGGGACGAGTTAGAAGACTGGATGTTGCAGGCACCTATGCTTAAGCGCTCGTTCAGGCAAGTGGCGGTGGTGAGTGGGCTCACTGAACAGCGCTATCACGCCAGCCAAAAAACCATGAAGCAGGTCACGTTCTCCACGGACCTTATTTACGATACGTTGCGTGAACACGACCGCGACCATATCTTACTTAAAGTAGCTCGGGCCGATGCAGAGCGTGAGCTACTTGATTTACGGCGACTCGCTAATTTACTTATTCGCTATGTAGATTCAGCGATATTAGTGAATCTTGAAAAGCCGTCGCCCATGGCCATTCCAATAGTGCTGGATGTGCGTAGTGAACAAGTGAAAGGCGCTGGAGCACAGGCGATCATCGAGCAAGCTAATTTATATGCAGAAGCTGAAACCATGTTAGATGAAGTTCGTGCATTGTTATCGGGCTCATCTGTTGAATAATATTAGATAAAAGCAAAGACGAAAAGAATAAGAGGGCAATTTGGCAATAACTGACGCGTGGCTAACCGAAAAAGTAAGCCAGCGCCACATCACTATCACAAAATATGCAGACTACTTGTGGCTGTTAGACGCGCGCGGTGTGGCGTATTTACCCGCATGCGATTGGCTTATAGTGTCTGATCTCCACTTAGAAAAAGGCAGTTATTTACGCAGTTATGCGAACCCGTTACCGAGCTTGGATTCCACCGCTACGTTAACGCGATTAGAGAGCATCATCGATGATTACAAGCCACTGCGAGTAATCAGCTTAGGTGACAGCTTTCACGATAAACTCAGCATGTCGCGCATGACCTTTGATGACCGTCAGCACTTATGCAGATTAGTTGATAGTGTGAACGAGTGGATGTGGGTAGAAGGTAATCATGACCCAGATTTACCCGACGGCATACCGGGTACGCCGTGTTTTGAAGTAGTGCTAGATAATATGGTATTCAGACACGAAGTAGAAACGAGTGAAACTCGTGCTCAGGTTATTGGCCATTATCATCCCAAAAAGCGCACAACCATTACTCGCCGCCGTTACTCAGGCAAATGCTTTACTAACAACGAAAATGTATTTGTGATGCCAGCCTTTGGTCAGTTCACTGGTGGGCTGGATATTGATGAAGAGGTAATGCTAACGCTTCTGCCCAAACGCTCACGACAGGTATTCATGCTCTACGACAAGATTATATTTAAAATATGAACCACCAAAATGGGGTCAGAGTCTGAGGGATCCCCACGAATTTAATTTCATATGCCTCCGGCCCAGGCTGCGTCAATTATGGAGCTGTACCATTTGAGTGCAGCTTTCCACTGTCGCATAGTAAATCGTATTCGACAAGCGACAGCCCT
>NZ_JAKREY010000029.1:0-30830 GCF_022348265.1 Alteromonas sp. Cnat3-28 | reverse complement strand
GAATCGCTGAGGATGATGAGGCTCCCTGACAAACGACCTGACAGGTATTACCCCAGAGTAGTGAGGAAAAGACCGACTAAATACCCCACAAAGAAAAATGCCAGTCAGCTTAACTGACTGGCATTACGCAAAATAGCGGGCTTTTTAATGTCTTAGTAGTGATTTTAAAGCTCAATTAGTTAGCGCTTAAACTGCTAGCCGCTGCAATAATACCTTCGGCGTCAAGGCCGTGCTCTTTGTACATTTCCTGCTGAGTGCCTTGCAATATAAAGCTATCAGGCAGCCCTAACATCTTCACCGCTTTTAATACGCCATTTTGCTGCAAGTGTTCAAGCACCGCACTACCAGCTCCACCCATAATACAGCCGTCTTCCAACGTAATAAGTGCACTGTGCTCACTGGCAGCTTTTAATACTGCGTCGCCGTCTAACGGCTTAATGAAACGCATGTCGATAACGGTAGCGTCAATCGCCTCTGCAGCTTCAAGCGCGTAGGGCAGTAGGCAGCCAAAGTTTAAAATGGCGATACTTTCAGACTTGCCTTTTGATGATTCTCGACACGTACGAGATTTACCAATCTCAAGCTCTGCCATAGCTTCGTTAGGCGTGACACCCATGCCAGCACCGCGAGGGTAACGAACAGCAGCTGGTTTTTGTAGCTTGTGACCCGTGTAGAGCATTTGACGACATTCATTTTCATCTGAAGGAGCCATGACCACCATATTCGGAATACAGCGAAGGAAAGCGATATCAAACGCCCCCTGGTGAGTAGGGCCATCTGCGCCAACAATACCGGCTCTATCAATGGCAAACAATACGGGTAAGTCTTGAATCGCCACATCGTGAATGAGCTGGTCATAGGCGCGCTGCAGGAACGACGAATAAATAGCAACAACCGCATTCATACCGTCTTTGGCAAGGCCTGCGCCAAAGGTCACCGCGTGCTGTTCAGCAATCGCAACATCGAAATACTGCTCTGGAAAACGCTGAGAAAACTCAACCATGCCTGAACCTTCGCGCATGGCTGGCGTTACCGCCATTAGCTTAGGGTCTTGTGCCGCCATATCACACAGCCATTTCCCAAAGATTGCAGAGTAGGTAGGGGCTGAAGGCTTAGATTTTGGCAAAGCGTTGTCAGCCGGATTGAATTTTGGTACCGCGTGGAACTTGATAGGGTCTTCTTCAGCAACCGCGTAACCTTTACCTTTCTTGGTGACTACGTGAAGTAGCTGCGGGCCGTCAAACTTGCGCATATTGCGTAGCGTATCGACAACACCATTTACGTCGTGGCCATCGATAGGGCCAATGTAGTTAAAGCCAAGCTCTTCAAATATCGTGCCTGGGACAACCATGCCTTTAATGTGTTCTTCTGCACGGCTGGCAAACTCCTTAATAGGAGGTACATTGCTTAGCAGCTTTTTGCCGCCATCGCGTATAGAGTTGAAAAAGTTGCCTGTAAGCAAGCGAGCTAAGTGACTGTTCAACGCACCTACGTTTTCAGAAATAGACATTTCGTTGTCGTTAAGTACAACTACCATGTCTTTCTTGATATCACCAGCGTGATTAAGGGCTTCAAACGCCATACCAGCGGTCATTGCACCGTCGCCAATTACCGCTACAACCTTTCTGTTTTTGCCTTCTTTTTCGGCAGCCACAGCCATGCCCAGCCCTGCACTAATCGATGTAGACGAATGACCAACTGCAAAGGTGTCGTAGTCGCTCTCAGGCGGCCATGGGAAAGGGTGCAAACCATTCTTTTGGCGAATGGTGCTCATGCGCTCTGCACGACCTGTAAGGATTTTGTGCGGATAAGCTTGGTGACCTACATCCCACAGCAGTCGATCGAAGGGGGTGTCGTACACATAGTGCAAAGCGACGGTCAGTTCCACTGTGCCTAAACCAGATGCAAAGTGCCCACTGGTTTGGCTTACGCTATTAAGTAAGTACTCACGCAACTCATCGGCGAGCTCGCGTAATTTGTCTTGGGGCAACTGCCTCAATTTATCGGGTGTTTGCGCAAGCGCAAGCGTTGGGTAATGTTGGAGATCTAAACTCATGTACTTATTATCTTTTTCAACATGGCGCGTGGCTAATGGTCGCGTTTTACCAAAAGCTCGCTAAACGCAATTAAACTGTCAGTATTGTAGGGTAAACGCGCCAATGCTTGAAGCGCATTATCGTGAAGCATTTCTAATTCTTGTTTAGCGCCTGTAATACCAAGTTTGGCTGGAAAGGTATTTTTCCCTAACGCTTCGTCTGACCCCGCGGGCTTGCCTAATTTTTCGCTACTGCCTTCCACATCTAAAATATCGTCTTGAACTTGGAAAGCTAGCCCAATATCCGCGGCATAAGCCATTAAGTCAATTTTAGTTTGAGGCAGTAAGCCTTCACTAACAATGGCGACCATTTCTACGCAGGCTTTTAACAATGCACCGGTTTTCAATCTATGCAGCTGTTTTAGTTCTTCTAGCGAGATGGTTTTGCCGGTGCTGGCTAAATCGATAGCTTGCCCACCGCACATACCTATGTAACCCGCACTTTTCGCAAGTACAGACAGTAACTGGCTACGCTTTGTTGCAGCATACGTGCTTAATGGCGCATCAGCTAACACTGTAAATGCAAGTGCCTGCAGCGCATCGCCAGCTAAAATAGCGGTAGCCTCATCAAAGGCGATATGACAGGTTGGCATACCGCGGCGCAAGTCGTCGTCGTCCATGGCTGGTAAATCGTCGTGGACTAACGAGTAGGCGTGCACACATTCAATGGCCATACTAATAGCCATTTGGTCTTTTTTGGGCACGTCTAGGGTGTTACCTACCACTTGAACAAGTAGTGGTCGCATCCGTTTACCGCCAGCAAGTAAGGCGTGACGCATTGCGTCTTTCAAGCGCGGCGCGTAATCGGGTAATTCGTCAATTAATGTAAGAAGAGATGCATCAGTTTGCTGTTTAACTTGCTGATGCAAAGCAGAAAAATTCATAGATTGCCTGTTAGTTAAAAATGAACGATTTATGGCTGTTCACTTTCAGGAAGAGGGTGGAGCGTTTCTTCGCCTTGTTCACTGAGCAGTATCTTTACTTTTTGCTCGGCGTTTTCAAGAGATTGTTGGCCCTGGCGGGAAAGTGCTATACCGCGCTCAAATTTTTCTAGTGCTTTATTAAGAGGCAGATCACCGCTTTCCATTTCGTTAACGATAGCTTCTAGTTCTGATAAAGTTTCTTCAAAAGACGCTGATGCTTTTTCTGTCGTCATAAAAACACTCAATATAGTGGCCAAAATACGTATACCGCGCACATTAACCGAGGGTTGCACAAGGGTCAAATGGTTTGTCCGTATATCGCCTATATCACAGTAACATAGCTTTTTTTTCATCCAGTTCAAAAGGCAACATACAAGCAAATTGTGCTATATTCGATGCAAGGCTCAGTAACCTTTCAGAAGTAACCGTGTTATTTACTGTGAAGGAAAACGTAAGGCGCTGAAAAAGCGCTAGATGTTTTTAGTTTATAAAAACAGACAAAGCAGCGCTTTTACATAGAACCTACTTCATAATAAACAAATAAATGTGATATTTTTCAATAATGTCGTTTTAGTATTTCTATCTTTTGCCGATAGGGTATTTGTACACTAACAGCACTGACTGCGCATAAATGGGGAAGAGTGAGTGGATTTAGCAACCGTCATAGGTATGTTGGGCGCCATTGGTTTCATAGTTATGGCTATGATTCTGGGCGGCAGCTTGGGCATGTTCATCGACGTGCAATCAATACTTATTGTATTCGGGGGAACACTATTTGTTGTCCTATCTCAGTTTACGTTGGGTCAATTCTTCAGTGCGGGTAAAGTTGCTGGCAAAGCGTTCATGTTCAAAATTGAAACGCCTGAAGAGCTAATCGAGAAGATTGTTGAAATGGCAGATGCTGCACGTAAAGGCGGGTTTCTGGCATTAGAAGAAGCGGAAATTTCAAATGAGTTCATGCAAAAGGGTGTGGACATGCTGGTTGACGGTCACGACATTGAAGTGGTGAGAGAAACGTTAGCTAAAGATATTTCTATGACAACGGAAAGGCATGAGTTCGGCGCTTCTATATTTAAAGGAATGGGCGACGTAGCACCTGCGATGGGTATGATTGGTACTTTGATCGGTCTGGTTGCCATGCTTTCAAACATGGATGACCCTAAAGCTATCGGCCCTGCTATGGCGGTAGCGCTATTAACCACGCTGTACGGTGCCTTTTTTGCCAACGTCGTGTGTTTGCCAATTGCCTTTAAACTGGCGGTAAGAGCTGGAGAAGAGAAGTTAAACCAGAGTCTTGTTCTTGACGGTATTGTGGGTATTGCCGACGGCCAGAACCCACGTGTTATCGAAGGGGTATTAAAGAACTACCTTGCGGCGAGTAAACGCGGAAGCGCAGAGGAAGAGTAATGGCCGAAGAAGAATGCCCAAAATGTCCCCCCGAGGGGCTTCCAGCCTGGATGGGAACCTTCGCAGACCTGATGTCATTGCTTATGTGCTTCTTTGTACTGCTACTTTCGTTTTCGGAAATGGACGTACTGAAGTTTAAACAAATTGCAGGCTCTATGAAGTTTGCTTTTGGTGTGCAAAATAAAATTGAAGTAAAAGATATTCCAAAGGGTACCAGTGTGATTGCAATGGAGTTTCGTCCTGGCAAGCCTGACCCTACGCCTATTGAGTCCATTCAGCAGCAAACCAACGAAATGACCCAACAAATGCTGGAATTTCAGGCTGGTAACGAAGACTCTGCCGGCGGAAGGCAGAAGCAGCGTGGCGAGCAGCGTGGCGGACAATCTCAACAAACGGCTACTGAGTCGTCTTCATCGGCTGAGCAAAGCACCGATCAGTCGCAAATGGCTGAACTGATGAAAAAAGTAGCGCAGCAATTAGAAAAACAAATTCTAGATGGTTCGGTGGAAATGGAATCGTTGGGTCAGCAGTTAACCATTCGAATTCGTGAGAACGGTTCCTTCTCGGCGGGCTCGGCCTTTTTGCAGCCCCAATTCCAACCGGTGTTGAGAAAAATAGGTACGCTGTTGGCGGATGTGCCTGGAGAAATCGAAATTTCAGGGCACAGTGACGGTCAGCATATTGCTAATGAGCTCTATCGTTCTAATTGGGACTTGTCAGCGCAGCGCGCTGTCGCGGTCGCTGAAGCCATGCGGACCGCGCCAGGGTTTGACGAAAGTCGTATGTCGGTAGTGGGTAAGGCAGATACCGATCCAATTGTAGAAAATGCCACTACACCTTCAGACCGAGCGCAAAATCGCCGCGTTGAAATTAATATCAATCAGGGTAAGCCAATGCTGTCGAAGCCTATATCAGTTGTAGATGAGTAGTGCTTTGACCTAGTGTCAGCTTCAAACAAGAAAGCGGCGCCACAAGGGCGCCGCTTTTTTTGTCACTACTATCGATAATTAGCGTTGTTAAACACGAGCCAAATCAAGTCTGTAATGAGGCTTTGAAATCACAAGCTGAACGGTACTGATTGTTCTTTCTAAAAAACCACCTTCACAATATTTCAGGTAGTAGGTCCACATTCGCATAAAACGCTCGTCATAACCGTCGTTTAAAAGCTCATCTTTTGCAGAAATAAATGCTTCATACCAATGGTTCAATGTTTTCGCATAGTCAATCCCGATGTCGTGTAAGTCACGAATCATCATATTAGTATACTTTTTCAGGTGAGCGTTAAGCTGGTGCTGAGAAGGTAAAAATCCACCCGGAAAGATATATTTCTGAATAAAGTCGACACTATTTGAATAGCTGTCGTAACGTCTGTCATCAATGGTTATTGACTGAAGCAGCATTAGGCCGTCGTCTTTTAAAAGTGACGAGCATTTTTCAAAGAAATTCCCTAAAAACTGCTTGCCTACTGCCTCAATCATTTCAATAGAGACCAACTTATCGTATTTTCCTTCCAGTAAACGGTAGTCTTTTTTAAGCAAAGTGATTTTACTTTCAAGACCTTCGCGGGCAATCCACTCTTTCGCCCATGCATGCTGCTCTTCAGATATCGTTGTGGTTGTCACACGGCAGCCGTAGTGCTTAGCTGCATACACGGCTAGGCCTCCCCAGCCTGTACCTATCTCAAGAAGGTGGTCACGCTCAGTCAGCTGTAATTTGTCGCAAATGGCTTTGAGCTTGTAATTTTGTGCATCATTGAGAGTTGCATTCGGATCTGGGTATATGGCTGACGAATACATCATTGTTGGGTCAAGGAAGCGAGTATAAAGCTTATTACCCAGATCGTAATGCGCCTCGATATTTTTCTTGGCTTGGTCCTTTGTATTTCGACGTGCAAAGTGTTGAATCTTGTTGATGGGCATAGTCACCCATTTAAATTTATTCTCCCATTCGTCAAGGGTAAATAAATTCCTAGCAAACACTCTTACCACGGCTGTTACGTCGTCACTGTCCCATAACCCATCCATGAATGCTTCTCCGGCGCCCACACTTCCGCCAAGCAATAAGCGTCGATAGGCTTGTACATCCTTGATATTTACCGTTGCACGCAAATCGCTTTCGTCTGTGCCGAAACGCGCAACGACATCGCCGTTTTCTTGAATGGTTAAACTGCCAAAAGGCAGTTGTTTTAAGCATTGTAGGAATAGAGTTCTACACGCTTTATCTACAAAGGAGACCTCTGAGGTGGTCAGTAGTACAGATTCACCAAAAGACATTGTTATTGTTCCTGACTTTTTTCTGGGTGTGTATACAGTGGCGTTCGTTTAAGCAGTAGTTTAAGCGCGTGCCAATAAATTCCAGCCACAGTTTTTATTGTCATACTGGGTATACGTTTAAGTGCCGCAGATAGATTCGCATTATCTAAAGTAAATTTAGTCAAATTAATCCCTGCACTGAACTCTTTGTCGTCTCTTACACAATCCATCGCAAGTGACAGTCTAGCCGACGGCTGCGATATCGACCATTTGTAGGTCATATCCATTGGATTAAACGGGGAAACATGAAAAGCTTTTGGCGTATCGTCTTGAGTATCTAGATTTACAAGGTAGTGATGACGCTCATTCCACGGCGTGTTACTTACTTCGGCAAGCATATGTGTATACTTACCTTCGGCATTGCGTAGGTAATAGAAATTCACCGGGCTGAAATAAAGCCCCCACATACGCAGTTGTCCCAGCATAAAGACATCGCCTTGAAGCGTCTTCCCTCCGTTTAACTCTGTCATTCTGTCTATTACTGCCTGACCTAGAGGTAAAGAGGGATCACCTAAGTAGTCTTCACGCTTGAAACGCACTCTAGCCTTGTCGTATGCAGAGAAGCGTTTTAACGAACTGGACAAGATTTCGAGTTCGTTGCTCTCAAGCTTTAGCCAAAATAAATAAATGTCATAGTCAAATTTATGCTGGGTAGGCTTAAACCGTTGGTGATAAACCTTACCCTTGTAGATGGCACTTTCTATCACAGGGCTTCACCAAAGCGAGAACAAACATCAAGTGCGCTAGTTACGCCGTCTTCATGAAAACCGTTATACCAGTAGGCTCCACAAAAATGTAAGTTGCCTACGCCACAAATTTCATTTCTTCTTGCTTGGGCGTTGACCATGCTGGCACTGTATTGCGGATGTGCGTACTGATAGCTTCGAAGAATACTCTTTTGGTCTATTTCCGCCGTATTATTTAACGTTACACAGTAGGTGCTTTGTGCTTCAAGGCGTTGAAGAATATTCATGTTATAAGTGACAGAAGCGGGGCGGGCTTCCTCACTTGCGTCTTCTTTTAAGCTGTAATTCCAACTCGCCCAAGCTAATTTTCTTTTAGGCAGCTGTGAAATATCTTTGTGCATCACCACGTCGTTTTCTGCGTAAGGGATATTTCCAAGGATATCTCGATGCAGCGAAGTCGGTGAGTGAATCATTTTTAACGCTTGGTCACTGTGGCACGCAAATACCACATGATCATACATCGCAGCGTTGCCTGAAGAGTCGGTAACCTGCCACTTATCATCGCTTTTCGCTACCGACAGAACGGCCGTCGATAGTTTTATCTTAGACTCAAATGGTGCGATTAAAGGCGGAATGTATTGGCTTGACCCACCTTTAATTGTGTACCACTGAGGACGGTCGGTAATATTGAGCAAGCCATGGTTGTTGAAAAACTGCAAAAAGAACGTGAGTGGAAACTTTCTCGTTTGCTCTAAGCTGCTGGACCAAATTGCGGCGCACATAGGCAAAATATAATAACGTGCAAAGTCATCGCTGAGTTTTAATTCTCTAATGACGTCTTCTAACGTAAGTGAAGAAGTATTACGGTTTTCTGCGACCATCGCTTTACACGCTTTGTTAAACGTCAATATGTCTTTCACGATGCGCCAAAATTTAGGCCTCAGAATATTACGCCGCTGTGCAAATAAACTGTTTAAGTTATTGCCGTTGTATTCGAGGTTTGCCTTTTTACTCATTACAGAGAAGCTCATCTCTGTTGGTTGATACTCAACATTTAACTGATTAATGAGCTTTATAAAATTAGGGTAGGTCCAATCATTAAAAACGATAAAACCTGTATCGATATGGTGAGTTTCCCCGTTGTCGCTTATTTTCTTCGTTGCAGTATGACCACCTATATAGTCATTTGCTTCGTACACAGTGATGTCGTGCTGCCTATTTAGAAGGTGCGCGCAGGTCAAACCAGAAATACCTGTGCCAATGATGGCAATCTTATTGTTCATTCATCTTCTCTTATTGTTTTTCTCTCATTGCCAACGACAATCGCTTTTGCAGTGGGGTTGGCAGTATATGCATAAAGCGCAGAATAAAACCAAAGAACCGAGGGAAGAAAACTGTTTGTTTGTTGCCCTCTATTCCTTTAAGCATAGCGTCAGCGGCTTCTTCAGCGCTAATTTTCATTGGCATTTCAAAATCGTTTTTATCTGTGAGGGGCGTTTCTACAAATCCAGGAGACACCGCTTGCACTTTCACGCCTTTGTGGTGAAGGTCTACTTCTAATGATTTAGTAAAATAATGTAGGGCAGCTTTGCTCGCACCGTACGCTTGCGTTCGTGTGAAAGGGAGTAGGCGAGCCATGCTGTCAACAATCACAAGCTTGTCGCCTTGCTTAAGTCGTGGAAGAAGAGCGTCTACACAATGAACAACGCCAAAGAAATTAGGTTCGAATACGCGGCGAAACATGTCTGGCTCGAAGTCGTCGATATCTACATATTCGCAGGTACCAGCGTTGAGTACAGCAATGTCAAATTTAACCGTTGCTAGCGCCCGTCGAGTATCGTCAAGATCAGTGACATCGAACTGGCATGCGCTAATATTATTGTACTTACTGAGCTCGTTGAGTGTGTCTTCATTTCGACCACAGGCAATCACTTGATAACCGCTGTTTGCAGCCTTTATAGCTAATGCTTTACCAATACCCGATGTGGCGCCAGTAATTAGAATACTTTTCACTTTGCTAGCTTCCCTTTAATTTTTTTAACGACAAAACCTAGGATGGGTACGTGCTCATAGACCATTTCGCCCAAGTCGTAATAATCTTTGTGGTAAATAATGCTGTCATCGCTGACACCAAGTTGCGTGGTGCCATCTAGCGTAATTTGCTTATCACTATCTTTCAGCGTAAGTGTCATCGTCCAGTTTGCGATATGGGTAACCTTTGAATGACTTGATGGATGCTCTTTTGAGCCATTCGGCGAGCAAGTAAAAATGTCCGCAATGTCGAACTTACAGCTTTCGGCTTGCGTCAATAAGTTGGAAAAATAGCGTTTTACTTCATCAATGCCATGGTGTGTAGTGATTGGGTCGATAAACAGTATGTCGTCGGCATAGATATGTTCTAGGTCGTCTGGAGAAATTTGACATATGTCTGTGTAAATTTTACAAAAGCGTCCAATGACGTCCATGGCCTTTCCTTAACTCATAATTCAAAATCAGATTTGCATAGCGGTAATGTCGACGCTTAAAAAAATTCGCGGTTATTTTCACGTTCAAATTGCAAGTCTCTGATATGAAATCTGTTAATGTTTTATTTAAAAACTAAATTACATTAATCGTCGTGCTAAAGATCATGTTTTTCCATTTATATGTGAAAAATTTTCCCATTCGATCCTAATTGTTCTCACTTGCGTAATTAATTTCGTGTTTTCGGAAGTGCTGAGTATGAGTGTAGAACGTTTTCCTTTATTTCCTTTATCTGCGCACCTTTTGCCGGAAGGTAGAATGGCATTGCGCATTTTTGAGCCACGATACGTGCGAATGGTTAAGCAGGCATGTGCTGAAAACAAAGGCTTTGTGATGTGTATGCTTAATGCTAATGGTGACAAAAATTTGAATGAGCATATTCATAAAATAGGTACTTATGCGCAGGTTGTTGACTTCGACATGCTCGATGATGGGTTGCTTGGCATAAAGGTTGCTGGTTCTCATTTAGTTGAGGTAAGTAGCATAGAAGTTGAAAAAGATGGTCTTCGTACCGGTAGTTGCAAGGTGTTAGAACCTTGGCAGTGCGATTTGGCTCCTCAACAAATAGCGCCTATGGACGAGCGACTTAAAGAAATATTTGGAAATTACGAAGAGTTGGCATCGCTTTATGAATCACCAAAGTTTGATTGCCCTAATTGGGTATTAAATCGGTGGTTAGAATTATTGCCAGTAGACGGCTCGCAAAAACAGCACTTTTTAGCGCAAAGAGAATGTACCAGTTTACTGAACTATCTCTCTGCACTAATCGCTTAGTCGTTGAGTCGGATAAAGACATTACAAATTCGTAATCCAATATTAGCGATTTTCGCAAACGTTTTAAGTCATAACGCCGTAGAATGATACAACCAAAACGGAAAAGCGGACGAATCTTATGTTAGTTGGAATTCCTTTGGAACAAAGTAACAGCACAATCAAGCCTAAAGAGTGTGCAACTGAAATGTCTGATTACCTTGTCGCGGTTGCAGACACCCGATGCAAACGTTCATTTGCGAGAGTGTTTAACTACTTCGCGCCTCGGCTGCGTTCTTATGCACTGAAACAGATGGGTAATGAGGCACTGGCCATGGAACTGGTACAAGATACTATGTCGAATGTATGGCAGAAAGCGCACCTGTTCAATGCAGAAAAAGGTTCTCCGTCAACGTGGATTTTCACAATCGCACGCAACATTCGCTTTGATATGCTTCGAAAGCTGCAGAATAGAAAAGAGGATGTTTGTTCTGACGATCTATGGCCAGTTTTATGCGAACAAACAGCCGATGCAAACGAGGCGCCACTTGACGAACAAGTTACTTTAGAGCAGATTGGCTATTTGTTCGAATCACTACCTGTAAAACAGAAAGCAGTGGTTGAAGCTATCTATATTGATGGCAAGTCACAACAAGAAGTCGCCGATGAGCTTTCAATTCCATTAGGTACAGTAAAGTCGCGGACACGTTTGGCACTTCAACGATTAAAGGTCATGTTAAACGATAATGATTAGGTTTCACCCAAGTGCCCAGCAACTTAAAGATTTTGTTGAGGGCACATTGTCACCTGCTATATCACTGATGGTCTCTGCACATTGTGATATGTGTGAGAAATGTCAGCGTTTTGTTGAAATTGAAACGGAAAGTCTTGCTGCTCAAATGGTTTCGAACGCCAATTCATCGGCAAGCGACAGAGCTGAAATGTCGCTTCAGTTTGGTGACATGCTATCCCAAATTACGCAGCTCCCATCATCGAAACAAAATAATGCTTTGATGGAACAGCCCACAGCGTATCGTGAGCCCGTAAAGAGGCGGGCGGCCTTGCAGGCGCAGGCAAGCGCAAATACCATCGAGTTAGATGGAAGGGTATTCACTTTACCCAGAACACTTCACCGCTACATCGATAAGACAGGTAACTGGTCAAGTTTGGTCGGGAAGCTGTGGCAGGCGCCAGTTGACCTTGGAAACCAAGGTGTAGCTAATTTTATCTTTATGGGAAGTGGTGGTAGTGTACCTGAGCACACGCACCGTGGAACGGAATATACATTAGTCATTGATGGTGAGTTCAGTGATGGGCTAAGTCGTTATGATACCGGCGACTTTATTTTCATGGATGGTGATAAAACGCACACGCCAAGATCCGAAGGTAAAGAAGGCTGCCTTGTATTTAGCATTGTCGATCAGCCATTGCACTTTACTTCGGGCCTTGCGAGATTGTTAAACCCTTTTAGTCACTTGTTTTTCCGCTAGTAATCTATCAAGCGAACGCAGTCAATATGTGACATCCAGATACAAAAAAACGCACAACAGTGCGTTTTTTTGTTGGTTGCATAAAGCTATAGCAAAACAGAATAGCCAAATCTAGCTAATAAATTCGCTGTCAGGGTAGTTAAGCTTTAGTGTCTTCATCGCATTGTTACGCAATTCATCTAGGCCAAGCTGCTCATAACTTGAAACCATAATTTCGAGTGCTTGTTGCACTTGAGTGGTATTCGGGAAGTGCTCTATAACATAGCGACCACGGTTTGCTGCAGCGACATAAGCCTGGCGTCTCATGTAGAAACGTGCAATAGCGATTTCATAGCGAGCCAAGCGGTCTTTAATATGAACCATGCGCTGTTTCGCATCTGCGGCATATTTGCTATCTGGATATTGTTGAATCAGTCTGCGGAAATCTTCAAACGCAGCACGAGACTTCGACGGGTCTCTATCCGTACGGTCAATATTCATTAACTCTTGGAAAAGGTTGCTATCTGATTCCATGTTAGTTAATCCACGCATGTAATACGCGTAATCAACATCTGAATGGTTTGGATTCAGACGAATAAATCTGTCGATAGTGGCAAGCGTTTCTTCGTTTTTACCTGACTTATAATAGCTATAAATAAGGTCTAGCTGTACCTGGTGGGATAGGGGACCGAACGGGTAGCGCGAATCTAGCGCGCTTAACGTTTGTGCCGCAGCGCTGAAGTTACCTACTTCCATGCTCTGCTTTGCTCTGTCGTACAGTTGCTGCGCACCCATGTTAGCTAATACGGCTTTTTCTTCATTATCTGAAGAGCTACATCCTGCGACAGATACCATAGCACCCAATAAAACGGGGGCCAGTAGACGAAATGATTTCATAATAATTCTATTTTCCTGCTAAACAGTTTTAATACTTCGCTGTCTAAGCTCATGTGTTAAACAACAACACTTTAATTGCATTCTAACGTACTAACGATGAGAAAAACCATACAAAAACGTAAACAAGGCAGTGTACAGCGTGAATACTTGTTATAATACCCTTTTTTAGACGTAATCAATGGTGTTATGACACAGTCGCCGAACACAATACAATTAGAAGCTTCAACGGAAGCTGCGCATTTTGGTTTACGGTTAGATCAGGTTTTGGCTGATTTGTTCCCTGAATATTCTCGTTCTAAGCTAAAAACTTGGATCCAAGATGGGAATGTTGCTGTAAACGGTGAAGTAATCACCGTGCCTCGCCACAAAATGCAAATGGATGAACTTGTTACTGTACAGGCCGAAATGGATGTACAAGTAACGAGCGAAGCGCAAGACATCGCGTTAAACATTGTTTATGAAGATGAACACATCCTAGTCATAAACAAACCTGCAGATTTGGTTGTGCATCCAGGTGCAGGAAACCCAAGCGGTACCGTGCTAAATGCCTTGTTAAATCATTGTCCAGAGATAGACAAAGTTCCACGTGCGGGCATTGTCCATCGCCTTGACAAAGACACGACGGGGTTAATGGTAGTAGCAAAAACAATTCCTGCTCAAACGCATCTTGTTGACCAACTTCAACGTCGGGAAATGAGTCGTGAATACGAAGCCGTTGCCTTAGGTACGATGGTCGCTGGTGGTATTGTAGATGCGCCTATTGGTAGACACGCAACAAAACGTACGCATATGGCAGTACGTGAAATGGGCAAACCAGCGGTCACTCATTTTCGTGTTATCGAAAAATTTCGCGCATACACGCACCTGCGTTTGAAACTTGAAACTGGCCGTACGCACCAAATCCGCGTACACATGGCCCACATTAAGCATCCTTTGCTTGGCGACCAAGTTTATGGCGGGCGTCCTCGTCTTCCTAAAGGGGCGTCAGAAGAATTTATCGCTGCGCTTCGCGGATTCCAACGTCAGGCGTTGCACGCCGCACAGCTCTCGCTGTTTCACCCTGAAACGGAAGAGTGGATGACGTGGAAGGCTCCCCTACCTCAAGATATGCAGGACTTGCTTAAAGCCGTGAAAAAGGACACCGCGGACAATCCACAAGATATGCTTTAATGAGTAAGGCGAACTTATGACATTGTCATCTGCAAATTCACCTATATCATCCACGCTGGATTTGATTACTCCAGCGTGGTCATGTCCCGCAAATGTTGTTGCATACACAACGACAAGAATGGGAGGTACAAGCATAGGTGATTTTGCAGGTTTAAACGTTGGCGCCCACGTGGGGGACGACCTCCTACTAGTAAAAGCCAATAGAAGCCTAATTCCACATAGTGAAAAGATCACATGGTTGGAGCAAGTGCACAGCAACCGCGTGGTGTCATTGCCGAGCGCAGATACCACCGCTGATGCGTCGTATTCTTCTTCAACATCGCATTTTTGTGCGGTGATGACCGCAGACTGCGTGCCCATTTTATTGTGTGATGAAAGCGGTCAAGAAGTGGCGGCAGTACATGCTGGTTGGAAAGGTCTCGATACTAACATTATCGGAAGTGCTGTTTCACACTTTGGCAGCGATGCAAAAAAACTCATCGCTTGGGTTGGTCCTGCAATCAGCGGGCCCTGCTACGAAGTTGATGTACAGTTGGCGAGTAAGTTTCGCCATATAGACGGTGCCATTGCTAATAGCTCTAATAGAGGGAAGTACTTATTAGATCTGCCTCTAGTGGCACAGGTGCAATTGCAGCAAGCTGGCGTTGAGAATATTACACAAAGTAACTTGTGCACTTACACTGACGAACAGCGTTTTTATTCCCATCGAAGAGCTACGCATCAAAACAAGCGCACGACTGGGCGTATAGTTAGCGTAATAGGCCTGCTTTAAATTGTTTCGAAAAAAGGCGGCAGTTTTAGTCTGATCAAACAGTTGCGCTAGATCAAACTTCATACATTATTTGTTATCTTTTTGGCTAACTTTTTAATCTCATACTTGAATCGCAATTGAGCAGCCTACATAACTAGAACATAAAGAATACCATTCCGCATAGATCATTACCCACTCAGCGAGAGTTAAAATGTTCGTAATCGCGGCGTGTTAACGCAGGTATAGTTGTTCATTAATTAGGTTGAGATTATGAGACTAGATAGATTTACCAGTAAATTTCAGCTCGCAATATCCGATGCTCAATCACTCGCATTGGGGCGAGATCATCAATACATTGAACCTGTCCATTTAATGACTGCCATGCTAAATCAGCAAGGCGGGTCAGTACGCCCTTTGCTTGACCAAGCAAACATCAATGTAAATGCGCTACGCTCAGCACTGAGCCAAGCTATTGAGCGCCTACCTCGTATTGAAGGCATTGGGGGAGATGTTCAATTAAGTAAAGACAGCGGCATTTTGCTAAATCTTTGTGACAAGATAGCGCAGCAGCGAAAAGACGAATACATCACTTCAGAAATCTTTGTTCTAGCGGCGCTACAAGATAAAGGGCGCTTGGGGGAAATCCTCAAAAGCCTGAATATCACTAAAGAAGCTATTGAAAGCGCAATAGACGACATGCGTGGTGGCCAGAAGGTCACGGATCCTAATGCTGAAGATGTACGTCAAGCGCTTGAAAAATACACGACAGATTTAACCGAGCGAGCAGAACAAGGCAAGCTCGACCCGGTCATTGGTCGAGATGATGAGATTCGCCGAACTGTTCAAGTACTGCAGCGTCGAACCAAAAACAACCCAGTACTCATTGGTGAGCCGGGTGTGGGTAAAACGGCTATTGTTGAAGGATTGGCTCAGCGCATCATTAATGGCGAAGTGCCTGAGGGCTTAAAGAACAAGCGTGTTCTTGCCCTTGATATGGGCGCGTTAGTGGCGGGAGCTAAATATCGCGGTGAGTTTGAAGAACGCCTTAAAGCAGTGCTTAATGAGCTGGCTAAAGAAGAAGGCCGCGTGATCTTATTCGTTGACGAACTGCACACTATGGTAGGTGCAGGGAAGGGCGATGGAGCGATGGATGCAGGTAATATGCTTAAACCTGCGTTAGCCCGTGGTGAACTTCACTGCGTTGGTGCTACAACACTGGATGAATATCGTCAGTACATTGAAAAAGACGCAGCACTTGAACGTCGTTTCCAAAAAGTATTAGTTGAAGAACCAAGCGTTGAAGACACTATTGCTATTCTGCGTGGCTTAAAAGAGCGCTATGAGCTCCATCACTCGGTAGATATTACTGATCCCGCTATCGTTGCAGCGGCAAGTTTGTCGCATCGTTATATTAGCGACCGCCAATTGCCTGACAAAGCCATTGATCTTATAGACGAGGCTGCGTCTAGCATTCGATTGCAAATAGACTCCAAGCCCGAAGAGATGGATCGTCTAGAGCGTCGTATCATCCAGCTAAAATTGGAAGAGCAAGCTCTGGCCAAAGAAACAGATGATGCGAGCCATAAGCGACTTGAGATGATTGAGTTAGAGCGTGAGCAAGCGGAAACCAAGTACGCAGAGCTTGAGAAAGTGTGGCTGGATGAGAAAGACGCCATGCAGGGCACTCAAACCATTAAAGGGGAGCTTGAGCAGGCTAAACTTGACTTGGAGATAGCGCGACGTGCATCTGATTTAAATCGTATGTCGGAACTTCAGTACGGCCGTATTCCAGAGCTTGAAGCAAAGTTAGAGCAAGCGGCTGAAAACGAAACTCGCGAGACGACGTTACTTAAAAATAAAGTGACGGACGTTGAAATTGCAGATGTGCTTTCGCGATGGACGGGTATACCTGTAGCGCGAATGCTTGAGGGCGAGCGTGAGAAGTTGTTGCGTATGGAAGACGTACTTCACAAACGAGTTGTTGGACAAGAAGAAGCGGTTGAAGCGGTTTCAAACGCAATTCGACGTTCACGTGCTGGGCTTGCGGATCCAAACCGACCTATTGGCTCATTCTTATTTTTAGGGCCAACTGGCGTGGGCAAAACTGAGCTCTGCAAAGCCTTGGCAGGCTTTATGTTCGATACTGAAGATGCCATGGTGCGTATCGATATGTCAGAGTTTATGGAAAAACACTCGGTAGCACGCTTAGTGGGGGCACCTCCAGGCTATGTTGGCTACGAGGAAGGTGGCTACTTAACCGAAGCTGTGCGTCGCAAGCCATACTCGGTCATTTTGTTGGACGAGGTTGAAAAGGCACATCCAGATGTATTCAATATTCTGCTTCAAGTACTAGATGACGGCCGGTTGACTGACGGACAAGGACGTACTGTAGATTTTAAAAATACCGTTGTGATCATGACGTCCAACTTAGGCTCAGATATCATTCAAGATAAGCACAACGAAAGTCAGTATGACGATATGAAGGCGTCGGTAATGAGTGTTGTAGGGCAACACTTCAGACCGGAGTTCATCAACCGCGTCGATGATATTGTGGTATTCCATCCATTAGGGAAGGAGCAAATTAAATCTATTGCTAAAATTCAGCTTGCCTCGCTTCGCGCTAGGCTCGCAGAAAAAGGGTATAAGCTTACTCTGTCTGCCGCGGCTATGGATAAATTGGCGGACGCGGGTTTCGACCCAGTGTTTGGCGCACGTCCGCTTAAGCGAGCGATACAAGTGCAGGTGGAAAATCCACTCGCGCATCAATTACTCGCTGGCGAATTAATACCGGAATCAACCATTCGTATTGATGCAGATGACAGCGGACTTTTCGTTGTCAGCAATTAAAACCAAAAGGCACTGGAGGCAGTGCCTTTTTTATTGCCAATAGATTCCGCGAAAGACCATTAATCGGCAGCTTCATAACAAAAAACGATTTACTAAAAAGCCACTGGTCGAATAGCGACAGATTACGCTTTATTGTTTAATGAATTTTCCTAATACAGCTAATTAATTTTCTTGATTTAATAATGATAACTATTATCATTAACTTATTATTGAGAGGGTTAAGAGGTTGCGATGCAGTTATATAATTCAAACGAAGCGGTAGTTTCTGCGCGCTCAATGCCCCGAGATATAGCTAAGCTTTGTGCGCATTTCATATTATGCATGATTGTGAGCGCAGTCGGTGCCATAGGTACTGGTTTTGCCGTATTTGCATTGAGTGTAAACCAAGCGACATTCTCGCCTGCAGATACTATAATGTCTGCACTTACTGTGTTTTCTCTGTCTTTGTGTTTAAGTTGGTTTTCGCAAAGTTGGGGTAAGACACTTCAATCAATATCATTACTTTCACTTATCGTGTTAGCAACAAGTAGCCTTTTATTATTTTTCTATTGAGCGATTTATGCTCAATATTCTTCATCTCTTTACACAATTAACATTCAAAAAGTAAACCTCTGATTATGCGAATTTAGGAAAAAGTTAATATTCTAAACTCGGTTTATCCTCTGAGCACGAACGAATACATTATCCGCCCGTTAACGACATGTTAAATAGTTTCAGCTATTAGGACGAATAATGAAAACAAACAATAAATACACCCTACGCTTATCTGCTTGTGCATTAGCGCTAATTCTTAACCCTTCTCACGGCATAGAGTTGTTCAACGGGAAGGTCGGTAACGAACACGTTAAGGTTAGTGTTGGAGGTTATGCCAAAGTAGATGTCAGGCATGTTGAAGGGGATATTGCTTATCAGGATTATTGGATTGGTAATTTTCCTGGCGGGGAAGCAATAGAGACATCACACACAGGTTTCAATGTAGGAGAGTCACGCTTAAATATGGGCGTTTCTATAGGGGAGGTGAGTACTTTTATAGAAGTCGATATGTATGGCGGAGGCGGTAACGAAGCGGTAAGTAACTCTACTAACTTGAGATTACGTCACTTCTTCATCACCTATAAGAACTGGAGTGCGGGGCAAAACTGGAGCACCTTTATGCCGCTTCACGTTATTCCTGAGTCGTTAGATTTTGGTGGTCCTCATGTAGGAGAAGTGTTTGCAAGGCAAGTTCAGGTTAGATACACCTCTGGAAACTGGCAATTTGCCATCGAAAGCCCAGAGACCATTGGGGATGGTGATACCGACGCACCTGCCAATGCCGTAGGGCTTACAGGTGTAGCCGCTGACCCTGATGAGTCTACGCCCGACTTTGTTGTACGATACAATTTAGATAGTCAATATGGGCAATATGCTTTCGGCTCTGTAATACGACTTGTCGATCAAGGAGGGGTTGAAGAAGTTACAGCAGCAGTAAATATCGCAGGCAAAATACCACTTTTTGCAAAAGATGATCTACGTTTTCAATTAACCGCGGGTAAGCCCGGTCGGTATGCTGCAGCTGGCATGACCGCTGATGTTGTTGAGGATCCTGCAACTCAAACATTGGAAACGGAAAGTACGCTGGCTTATACCGTAGCGTATCGCCATTTTTGGACCGAAACCCTCCGCAGCACTGTATTTTATGGAGCAGCTAAAACAGATATTTTGGGGCGCAAACGTTCGCACTGGGCGGTGAATGTTATTGATACGGTAGCGCCGCGCCTCGATGTTGGCCTAGAGTTTGGTGCTTATTCTATCAATGATGACAATATAGACAGCATTGACTCCAATTACATCCAAGCGTCAGCTAAGTTCGCGTTTTAAGATCGCTTCAATTATGTTTAGCGCCATGTTTTTGATGTAAACGGAGATTACTTCAATGTTTATCAATAAAAATAGGCGCTTCTATTGCTAAACGCCTCTTGAAGGTAGTTGACCAGTAGCTTTAGCTTTTTGTCAGGCTGACGCGAACGAGGATAAACGGCATAAATACCCATAGTCTTAGTTACGTACTCGACAAGTAAAGGCGAAAGCGCCCCATCTTCGATATCTTCATGCACTAATGCCTTGGGAAGAAATGCTACACCCACACCTGCAATAGCGGCTTGCCTTAACGCATCCAAGTTATTTGACTGTATTCGCCCACCAATTTGCACGTTGTGAAGCTCTCCTTCAATATGAAACGGCCAGAAGTCTGGGCCAGTGCTATCGTACTTGTAAATTAAACAATTATGTTCAGTTAAGTCATCAGGATGATTTGGGCGGCTTTTGTTTTTAAGATATGTGGGGCTTGCGCATACTATCCATTTTGAATCTATAAGGCGTTTAGCAATAAGAGAGGAGTCCTCAAGATGTGCTGTACGAATGGCGAGATCGTAACCTTCTTCAATGATATTGGTGACGCGATTGGTAATTGCAAGCTCTACATCCACCTCTTCGTGTAAATTGCAAAACTCGGCAATTGCGCGATTTAAGACCAGTTTTGCCGATACATTGGGCATAGTAATTCGGATTTTTCCACGCACTTCATCACTGTAACCACTGACAGCATCTTCTGCGTCTTGAATGGCTAAATTGGCGATTCTCGCCTTATTGTACAGTGTTCTTCCTGCATCAGTTAAATTGAGCTTTCGTGTAGAGCGGTAAAGCAATTGAACGTTCAAATCTGATTCTAATCGTGCGATACGCTTACTTACTACAGAATTAGTTAGGTTGAGTTTTTGAGCGACCTTTGAAAAAGAGCCTTCATCAACTACGTTCACAAAAAGGATAATATCGTCTGCTTTTGCCACTATTAGTCCAAAAATGGAAATAAACTTTGTCTTTAATGCATATATATCAACACGTGAGAAATTAGTACAGTCGCATACCTAAATTTTAACCCTGCATTAACATCGATTTTCTAACGTTAGAAACTCGAATAATTAACTAATTATAATAAGAGGAAAACTCATGAATGAGATAACCCTTGGATTATTAGCATTGCTACCTATAACGCTTTCAGCAGTGCTGCTATTGGGTTTACAGTGGTCTGCGAAAAGAGCAATGCCAGTTGTATTAGCAAGTACAGCACTTATGGCACTTTTAGCATGGGATATGTCAGCAGTACGGGTGGGCGCTTCAATTCTACAAGGCTTAGTGATTACAGTATCTGTTTTGTGGATTGTATTTGGTGCAATTTTTCTGCTCAACACATTGAAATATACTGGAGCAATTGATGTTATCCGCCAGGGTTTCACCAATATTTCACCTGATAGAAGAGTCCAGGCAATAATCATTGCTTGGTGCTTCGGTACTTTTATTGAAGGTGCTTCTGGTTTTGGCACGCCGGCCGCTATAGCGGCTCCTTTGCTTGTTGCCATCGGTTTTCCTGCATTGGCTGCCGTACTTATTGGTATGATGATCCAAAGCACACCTGTCTCTTTTGGCGCAGTGGGAACGCCTATTGTCATTGGTGTAAACAAAGGTTTAGACGGCCAAGCGATCAGTCAGACTTTGCAGGCTCAAGGCTGGCAATGGGAGCAGTTTATTCAACTAATCACCTCTGAAGTGGCAATTATCCACGGAATTATTGGCTCATTTATGCCAGTTTTAATGGCTGTAATGCTCACTCGCTTTTTTGGCTCCAATAAGTCTTGGCGCGAAGGGTTACAAATTCTACCTTTCGCCTTATTCGCGGGCGTCAGCTTTACCATTCCTTACGTATTTACCGGCATTGTATTAGGCCCTGAATTTCCATCGTTGATTGGAGGATTGGTGAGCTTGGCAGTGGTTGTTACTGCAGCTAAAAATGGTTTCTTGATGCCTAAAACAACATGGGATTTCCCGCCGAAAGCGTCATGGGACAAAGGTTGGCTGGGTAATTTGGAAATAAAAGCAGACGACATAACGTCACAAAAGGCCATGCATTGGGTTACGGCTTGGGTCCCTTATTTAGTTGTTGCACTCTTGCTCGTTATATCCAGAGTGTTTCCAACAATAAAAGAATTTACTACGTCGCTGACACTCTCATTTGACAACATACTGGGTGAAACGGGTGTAAGTGCATCAATCAGTCCGCTATATCTTCCTGGTGGGTTGTTGTTAATAGGTGCATTGGTTGCAGTAATCATTCAAAGTAAAAAGGTATCCAAGGGAGAAGTGTTGTTTAAGGCTTTCAATGATTCCAGCAAAACGTTGCTAAGTGCTGGTTTTGTATTGATGTTCACAATTCCTATGGTTAGGCTTTTTATAAATTCAGGTGTGAATGGCGCCGACATCGTCAGTATGCCGATAGCTGGCGCGCAATTGTTCGCCAATATGTTTGGCGAAGCTTTCCCATTAATTAGCCCTACTATTGGTGCATTAGGTGCATTTATCGCAGGCTCGAATACAGTATCAAATATGATGTTCAGCCAGTTTCAGTTCGAAGCAGCACTAAGCCTTCAATTGTCACCTGCACTAATTATCGCAGCGCAAGCCGTTGGGGCGGCTGCCGGAAATATGATTGCAATACACAATGTTGTAGCCGCGTCGGCAACGGTAGGATTAATGGGGCAAGAGGGCGCTACTTTAAGAAAGACTATTATCCCAACTATATATTACGTTGCATTTGCAGGTATTTTAGTATGGTTGGGGGTTTATGTGTTTGAAGTCGGCGGTCCATTAGTCGGCACAAACTAATTTTTTAATACGCATTGCACTGTTCTAAGGAGTTATACATGCAAACAACCCCAATTATTGACGCTTTTAAACGCGTACTCGGGGAAAGCAACCTTGCCGTAGGAACGCGCCAAACTGAGCACTATCGCAAGGGGTGGCGATCAGGCGAGGGCGAAGCATTGGCTGTACTTTTTCCACATACGCTAATGCAATATTGGGAAGTGCTAAAGGTTTGCGTTGAATATAACTGCATCATTATTATGCAGGCCGCGAAAACCGGCTTGACCGAAGGCTCAACGCCAAGTGGAAGCGACTACGATAGACCAGTGGTGGTTATAAATACGTTAGCAATGGACGATATTGTTCTGGTTAACGACGGAACGCAAGTATTGAGCTTTCCGGGAGCAACACTGTTCAAACTTGAAAAGGCGCTAAAGCCACTCGGGCGTGCGCCTCACTCTGTAATTGGTTCGTCATGCCTAGGTGCGTCTATTGTCGGTGGTGTTGCAAACAACTCAGGTGGGGCACTTGTAAAAAGGGGACCTGCCTATACTGAGTTATCGCTGTTCGCTCAGGTGGATAAAAGCGGAGAGCTAAAGCTTGTTAATCACCTAGGGATAGATTTAGGCGACACGCCAGAAGAAATTATCGGAAACCTTTCTTCAGGCAACTTTCCAAAATCTCTACCTGAAACCAGTATGAAAGCGTCGGCAAGTGATTATGAATACATCGTTAGAGACGTAAATGCTGATACGCCGAGTCGCTTTAATGCCGATCCAACACGGCTTTACGAAGCCAGTGGATGCGCAGGTAAAATTGCTGTGTTCGCGGTGCGCTTAGACACATTCGAAGTGCCTAATAAAGAACAAACGTTTTATATCGGTACGAATGATGCCTCTGTACTTACTCGTATTCGCAGAGACATACTGACTCAATGTGAAAACGTTCCTGAGGTGGGTGAATATCTTCATAGAGAAATGTTCGATATTGCAGATGTTTACGGAAAAGATACCATCATAAGTATTCAGCGTTTGGGAACTGACTCGCTACCTAAAATGTTTGCACTCAAAGGGCGGGTGGATGCCGTGCTCAACAAGTTACCTCTGCTTCCTCCTTACCTAAGCGACAGATTGATGCAGTTTGGTAGTAAGTTCTTTTCTGACCAAATACCCTCGAGTATAAGAACTTACCGCGACAAGTACGAGCATCATCTAATCCTTAAAATGAGCGATGGTGGCATCGAAGAGGTTAAAACGCTTTTGGCCAAGCTATTTAACGAAGAGAAGCTAGATGGTGACTTCATTACTTGTAATGAAGAAGAAGCGTCTAAGGCGTTTTTATTACGTTTTGCTGCAGCTGGCGCCGCGGTTCGCTATCAAACGTTACACCATAAGCAAGTAGGAGATATCTTAGCATTGGACATCGCATTGCGCCGCAATGATGATTTATGGGTCGAGAACCTGCCTGAGCACATCGCCAAACACGTTGAAAAGTCACTTTATTATGGACATTTCTTCTGCCATGTCTTCCATCAAGATTACATACTTAAAAAAGGCAGCGACGCCAAAAAAGTAAAAGCAGATATGTTGGCACTATTAGACAGTCGTGGCGCTAAGTATCCGGCTGAACACAATGTAGGTCATTTGTATGAAGCCGAAAGTAACTTGCAGAAATTTTACAAAGACTTAGATCCAACCAATACGTTTAACCCTGGTATTGGCAAAATGGAAAAGCACAAACGCAACTGTTCGTGCTGTCTTTAGTTGAATTAATCTCTACTTAATCCGAGCGAGAGCCTTAAAGGCTCTCCAATAATGCTCTTGCTTGCGGGCGCTTAAAGAAGGGACGCTCTACATTTACTGCATATTCTAGCTCTTTCTTCGCCTCTTCAATTCTATTGAGTTTGGCTAGCGTGTAGCCCAGATGATAGCGAATATTTGGGTCGTTGGCGTCTCTGGCGAACGCATCCCTCAGCATTTTAAGGCTGCCTTCATAGTCTCCTTGTAGCGCTTTGATGTGACCGTAGGTATCCAATATTTTTGCTGAGTTTGGTTGAAGCTCGTAGGCCTGACGTGCATAGTTTTTTGCAGTGACTAGCGATTCCTCGATATGCATGATCGCTAGGCGATTGTAAGCCTCAGCAGGGTTGAGTAAGTTTGGTTGCTCAACAAGCTCCTTGTAAAGCGCTATCGACTCATCGAACTCTTGAATGAAGAATAAGTATTGCGCCAACAGGTTTTTTGCCAGCAGATTGTTTTCATTCTCGCTCACCAGTTTTCTTGCCGTATTCAAGAATACATCGACAAACTGATCGTTCAGTGCGTAGTTGTAAATGGCAACAAAAGCCTGTGCAAAAGTAGCGTCTACGTCTAACGCTTTTTCAAACTCTTTGATAGCTTGTTCACTGTTTCCCTTATTTGCTGCCAGTCGGCCTTTCAAGAAATAATAAACCGGATTTAGTTGTTGGTTTGCGGGAATGGTTGTTAGCAATGATTGTGCTTTGTCGTTGTTTTGCATGTCGAGCAGTAGGCTCACATAGCGCAACGTGACAAACGTACTTGTATTCGCTATTTCATACGCTCGGGCCATGGCGTCTAAGGCGTTTTCATTATTATCAACACTCCGAGCTTGATCAGCATATGCGATAAGCTTGCCGGCATCGTCATTGATAAAATTCCTCACAATACTTAGCGTTTTTTCTGCATCGGCACGTTGGCCTGCTTCTAACTGAAGCGCTGCTTTTCGAAGGAGATAATCGGCGTTGTCGAAATCGTCTTTGATTAAGAGGTCTAAGTGATAGAGCGCATTTTTTGTGTCGCCTTGTTGTTGATACAAAGACGAAACGCGCTCTCTCGCTCCAGTATTTGAAGGCGTGAGCGTCAATATATCGAGATAAATTTGCTTAGCTTCTTCTAGATTTCCTGCTTTGCTTAAATTGAACGCTTTCAGCATCAGCGTTTCATTATGTTGGGGAGACAGAGCAAGTAACTCTTCTACTAGCAGGTTAGATTTATCGACATTTCCTAAACGGCTTTCCGTGGCTGCTAAATTGAATTTCGCAGGGAAAAGCGTCGGGTTTTGCGCTAGCGCTTTTTCTATGTTGATCTTGGCTTCTTCTAATCGACCCTGTCTAATCAAGATACCGGCTTTAAGATTGAAAACTTCTGCTTCGTTTGGAAACAATGCGCTTAGTAAGTCAGCGCCTTTTAATGCATTCTTAAACTGCTGAGCTTGTAAATTCATCAATGAATAAGTGAAAAGAAAGCCGGCATTATCCTTGTAGGTAGATAAGTTATTTTCAAGAATCGATAGCGCTTCATCTTGCTTACCTCTGGCAGCCATTAATTTAATCTTAAATAGCTGGAGCTTGTTTTCATTCGGGTATTTATATTCAAGATTTTGCAAAAGTCGCTCGGCTTTAAAGGCTTTGTTTTGGCGAATAAATAAGTCACCTAAAAGCAGTGCTGAGTCTGGGTCTTCCATTAACGCATCCTGATGACGTTCAAGCAGGGCAAGGGCCTGTTTATCTTGTTGAGTCGCCATGTAAACTTGGCTCAACATCAATACCGCCTGTAAGTCATCAGGCTCTTGTTGCAGATAAGCGTTAAAATCTTTCGCGGCTGTCTCCATGTTGTTATTAAAGAAGTTAGTTAAACCACTTATGTAAAGCAACATGGGCTGTGAGGTAATAAGCTCAGGATCCAGTTGAGCCATGAAGTCGTTAAGTTCTTTTAGTTTTTCGTTATCGATAGCTTGCTGGTTGTCTCTGCTTTGTAACCAGCTATTAAGTAAAATGGCCAGCGGATCATTGGGTGTATCTTGGATTATCTCATCTACGAACAGTTTTGCCGTGTCGTAGTCTTTCGCTTCTAAATACAAATCAACAAGATTCCTTAATGCAATGGGATCTTCTCGATTAAAAGTCAGTGCTTTCTGTAAATGTGCGGTTGCAGCGTCTGTATCACCCTGTCGGTATGCGAGTTGCCCCTTCAATCGCCATGTTATTGCATTTTCTGGTTCTAACGACATAGCTTTATTGATAAGCGAGGTCGCTTTGGATAAATCTTCATTTTGAAGAGCAATGGACGCCAACCCGTTTATTGCTGGTACGAAGTTAGGTGTACGTGAAACGATAGTGTTGTAGTCACGTAAGGCGCATGACTCATCCTCCAGTCTAATACACGCCGTTGCGCGAATTAAAAGCCACTCACGTTCTGCATCGCCCGACAGTTTGTTTAAATCAGAAAAGTCTACAATCTCTTTGTATTTGTTTAAGAACAACCATGTGTTGCCAAGCGGCTCTGCCAAAAGGTTGATATCGGCACCCATTTCAAGCGCTTCTACGAACTCCATTTCAGCGGCAGTTAAGTAGCCATTAATAAGCAAAATTTCACCCATCAGTATTTTTGCTGCTAGGTTTTCTGGGTCTTTTTGCAAGCTGTTTTTAAGATGGATATAGGCTTCATCGTAGGCATTTTGATTAAACGCAGTTAGCGCTTTTTCATAGTCTTCAGATGTTGTAGCGTGGCTGCTAAATGAGAGAAAAGAAGTGGCAACTGCAGAAATAAGTGCACGACGTACAACACCCTTTTTATTATTACAAAAATCCATATATACCTTCGAAAATTAGCCTAACTGCTGGCTTAAAAATAGCATAAAAAAAGGTGGCTTAAGCCACCTTCTAAAGATACGTGTTTTCTACGTGTTTTTAAACCATTAAACGAGACGCTTGCGGCGATAAAGCATCAGGCCGATACCCATTAGCATTAGTGCCATAGCACCAGGCTCATTGACGTCGGTTGTCGTGTTTTCGCCTTGTCTAGAAATACCTAGCGAGGCTAGTTTAAAGCCTGAACCAGTGAAGTCATCCATACTACCGTTTGGATCAAAATAAGTATTGTATGCGCCGATAAGCCAATATTTTGCTTCGGTCAAAGTAGGATAGGTTACTTCATACTTCCCAAGCCCTTGCGGTGTTCTAGATATATTCTTATGTGTGACCGAAGTGATGGCACTTGATGAAGCAATATTTTCCCATGTAGTTACAGTGTTCGATGCGTTTTTAAATATGTCGATATCATTGAATCCAACAACGGTTAACTGTTGTTCGTTCCCGGCACCAGTAAGATAGTTGAACTTCGTATTAGTAAGTGCTACTTCTTCACTAAATGAGAAAAGCACCATGTCGAAATCGTATTTCCAGTCACCTTGGTTGTTATCAATAGTATGCCAATCAGTAAGGTTGCCACCATGGTCTCTATTGCGCATTGACAAGCCGTATGTCTTCGAATAACTAAGGCCGTTTTGTCTCACTACACGGTCATCACCGTCGGTGTCAGAATATTCTGTGTCCGCCCAAGTCGTATAAGAAACGTAGATATCAGAATTATCGATTTTAATTGAGTTAGTTGTAGGCTCAAATCCTTTGCTAACTTTCTGAGCAATCATATCGTAGTTGTAGTATTCGAGCATTGAATCACCAGCGTAAGACGCTGACGTACAGATTAAAAGCAACGACGAAAATGAAAATTTTAACAGCTTGTTCATAGTTATTGGCCTTACAGCTTAAATTCAACAAAGAGGCAATTTATTTTTTTTCTAAGCTGGAATTGTGCCAATTTTTCAAGTGTATGTTTTTATGGGGTTTTTGTTGTATTTAGGTGCGAGGGAAAGGAAGTGAGTAAAAAAAACTGACAGGTTGTACCACCTGTCAGTGATCTAAAGTCTAATTTCTTCAAATGGTTTTTTTACGGCGCCACATTACGAAAAGTGAACATGCCATAAGTAGCCCAATAGTGCCAGGCTCAGAGACTTTGGTTGGATCTGGTGTACCCGCAGTTTCTGTAACTGAAAACCCAATGTTGGCGAGTTTGAAAGCGTCGTTGTTAAATTCTCCACCAATATTTCCAAATACTGTATTGTATGCCCCTACAAGCCAATATTGTGCTGACTCAGTAAACGTGAAATCTGCACGGTGATCTAAATATTCACAACTCTCAATGTCGAATGAAGCTGACGTTAGTGCATCTTCAACGATATGACTCCATGTGTTAACGCCAGACGTTAGTTTAGCGGTGTTACTAAGCGCAGCCACAGACACTTGACTATCTCTACTATCATAAAGCCAAGAAAAACTGGCGCCAGTTAGTGTTACCGCAGAATCAAATGAGAGCAATATAAAATCATAATCTCTTTCTACATTTGTGAAGCGGTAGTTTTTCGAGTTATCGCTGCCGCTAGAGAAGTAATTGAGGTTATCAATAGCGTGATCGGCACCGCCGCGATAGTACGCTTCATCATTGTTTGTTATGCCGTAAGCCCATTTATCTGAGATTTTTTCTAACTTGGCGCCAACGACTGTTTCGCCGGTAACCCCTTGTGTGTCAGAAAAGGCGGACATACTAATATTTAATCCGTCTATTTGAACAAAGGAATTATTCGTCTGATTGGTTTGTGTCACTTTGTCATCGACTAGATCGTAGGTGTATTCTCCCAGCGGAGAGTTACATACATTGCTTTGTTCGTTGCTTTGGCTCGATGACCCACAGTGAGAATAACTTTGCTTTTTATAGTAGGTAGCGAATGCTGAATTAGCACTCAGGGTAGATAGCAAAGCTGTGGAAAGTAATAGTACAGTTTGCAAAGAAAACGTTTTTTGTAGCGTTCGCATAATTGCTTTCCTATATATGAAGCGCAAAGCACTTCAAGTACACGCCGAGTGATGTGTGCGCACATTATGCGAACACAAACTTGGTAGTACCTAATTTCAACATGGACTTGTATGATATATGAACGGTGAGCTATTTAAGGTATGTAACCGTATACCTAGTTATTAGTTGTTTATTTAATCATGAGCATACGCGGTCTTGAATAAATAGAAGCCAAGCGTCGGCATTGTGGTAGGAGTACGTGTAATCAATGCAAAGCTAATAACGTTTTGCAACGGCGTTATGTAAAGGAACGAGGCGGTCTTTTTACTTTGCTATGCGTTCCTGCATATCTATGAAATAATTAGTGCAATTGTATATGTAGAAGTATGAGGACATATGTCTGATCAAAAACGTAAAGGGATATACTTACTTCCCAACTTATTAACAACAGCAGGGTTGTTTTCGGGGTTCTTTGCTGTGGTTTCGTCAATGAACGGCAGGTTCGAAGCCGCGGCAGTGGCTATCTTTGTTGCTATGATTTTTGATGGCTTAGATGGGCGTGTGGCAAGAATGACGAACACGCAAAGCGACTTTGGTGCTGAGTATGACTCAATGGCAGATATGGTTTCATTTGGAATGGCACCTGCACTTGTTGCTTATAATTGGGGGTTAACTGAGCTGGGCAAGTTAGGCTGGTTAGCGGCCTTTATATATGTAGCGGGTGCAGCTCTTCGTTTAGCTCGCTTCAATACGCAAGTTGGTATTGCCGATAAGCGTTTCTTCCAAGGTCTCGCAAGTCCGGCTGCTGCGGCTGTTGTCTCTGGTCTTGTATGGGTTGGAGTTGAGTATGATGCTGTTGGTACCGACTATGGTTTAATAGTTGCTGCAGTAACTGGCTTGGCAGGTTTGCTGATGGTGAGTAACTTTAAATACAATTCTTTCAAAGAAGTTAATTGGCACGGTAAGGTTCCATTTGTAGGCCTTCTTTTAGTTCTTCTGATATTCGTTGTTGTGGCAACAGAACCCGCTTTAGTATTGTTCCTTGTTTTTGCACTATATGCGTTAGCTGGACCTATCAATACGTTTCGTACCGTTGAGAAAGTAACGTTAGACGATGTAGTGGGCGACCATGAAGAAGATGCAGACTTCAATGCCGATAAAAAGAAAAGCAATGAAAGTGTAGACAATAAGCAGGAATGATTACGTAGCAATAATCAGATGTCTTCGCTCAATAATAAAGAGGATAGGCCTTTTTGAGCTTATAGAATAAGGATATACAAGCGTAAACGCATGCTTAATGTACTAATAGATTAAAAAGCGACCGAACGGTCGCTTTTTTTATATTTATTTAAAAAAGGGTGTTGACGATGCTACAGGAATGCGTAGAATGCGCGCCTCCTCAACAGGGAACAGCAAAACGCTAACAACTGATGAGGATGTCAAAAACCAAGTTTAAAAATAAATAAACAAAAGTTGTTGACAAAAAAAAGGTGCGCTGTAAGATACGCATCCGCTTCGGGAGAGGCAGCTAGCAAAAGCTAGTAACGTTCTTTAAAAATTTAGACAAGACAATCTGTGTGGGCACTCGTTAAGAGTGTCACAACGACGATTCATATTTCGATATATTTAATTGAAGAGTTTGATCATGGCTCAGATTGAACGCTGGCGGCAGG
>NZ_JAKREY010000028.1:0-31252 GCF_022348265.1 Alteromonas sp. Cnat3-28 | reverse complement strand
TGTTTCATCGAGGTTTGTAAGTAAAGACATTAAAAAATCCGATACCAGAGACTGATATCGGATTTTGAAGCCTTAAAAAGATCGGTCAACCGATCATGAAAATTTTCTTAACTGATCGGCATTACGCAAATAAAGCGGGCTTTTCGTTTATAGATATATTTTAGCCCGCGCTAGCTTTTAGATAGGGATTGCTGAAATTGCGCAATGGTCACCAGCGCCAACTCTATTTTTTTAACTAATGGCGCTAGGGCTTGTTTGGCCGCCTCATCATCCAGTTCCTTTAGCGATTGCCAGTCGTTCGCAATTTCTTGTACATAGGGGCCAAAGCGCTTGGCTGATGTGGTAAAACCGCTGTCGTCAGCGAATACGGCTGCAAACTTACCTTTTTGATCGCGCTGTAAACTATCCAGTATTTGGTCGGCATCAACGGCTTTGCGGTGCAGCGTTTGAAGTGTTTCTTGAAGTTGTTGATGGACAGCTTGCATCTCTTGGCTCTGTTGCATGGTCACGCCTTTTGTTTCTAATGTAATCCGGTGCACGCGTTAGCCGCACACTTAATGTTCATATATATTGCGCAGCTATCATTATATGCTACGCCGAATGTATCACGGTAAATAATGATTAAAGTTTCGCCTTTCAAGGCCGATAACCTGAAGTCAGTTGTAAATTACGAAGTCTGCGGGTAATTGAGCCGCTTGCTATTTATGTAATGGACAACACGCCGTAAGGGTGGGCAATTCTGCCCATTTTTTTACTTTGCTACAAGCAACAAAGGAAAATGGTATGGATCTACAAGGTACTAGTGCCTCTGGAACGTCCGGTGCGTCACTTGAGTTGGCCTCTCTTAAGTTGGCAAAAAGCCAGCAAGAGCAAGAGGGAAAAGCGTCGCTTCAGCTGCTGGAATCAGCCGCTGACGTACCAAAAACGTCATCTTCAAACCCTGCGTTAGGCGCCAACATTGATACCTACGCGTAAGTTACGGATGCAAATGTAAGTCGATAGGCGTTTTGCCGGGTTGACCGCCAATTTCTCTCACCAGTTTTGGCACCAAGAAGCCCGGCAGGCGCTTTATCGCTTCTTCCATAATTTCGCGGCCTTCATCATCACTCACATAAAAATGACTCGCACCCTGCACTTTATCCAACACGTGCAAGTAATAGGGCAGTACACCAGCCTCAAACAGCGTTTCACTTAAGTCACTTATGGCATCGCCGGAATCGTTTACGCCTTTTAGCAATACCGACTGATTGAGCAGAGTCACACCTCTCTCTCGTAGTTTTTTTAATCGGGATTTTAGCGTTTCTGACATCTCATTTGCGTGGTTTGCATGCAGCACTAATACTTTTTGAAGCGGCAATGCGGTAAACCATTCAACAAAGTCATGGCTAATTCGTTCTGGTAGCACTACCGGCAGACGGCTATGAATACGCAGGCGTTTTATATGGGGAATGGCGGTAATTTCGTTGGCTAACCACGACAAATGTTCATCTTTCGCCATCAGTGGGTCGCCACCTGAAAAAATCACCTCATTAATTTTGTTATTACTGCGAAGGTATTCAAGCACATCAAGCCATTGGTGCTTACTTACCGCATTGTCGGCGTAAGGAAAATGGCGGCGAAAACAGTAACGGCAGTTTACTGCACAGCCAGTGCGAACCATTAACAACACGCGAGAATTGTATTTGTGCAGTATACCTTTGCCTGCGGTGTCGTGCTCGTCTAACGGATCTTCGCTATAACCGGGTGATGTTAGGAATTCATCGCTGAGCGGCATGACTTGCAAAAACAGCGGGTCGTTGGGATTTTCTTTTTCCATCAGATCCACAAAATGTCGTGGAACACGCATAGGAAAAAGACGACGTGCTTTAATGTGTTGTGCGTATTTTTCTTGGTCTAAACCTAAGTGTTGCAATAGCTTTGCAGGATCAGTAAAGCTACTTGCTAATTCTTTTTGCCAGTTATGCTCTACAGAAATCGGTTTTTTAGGTATTATTTGTTCCACGAAACTTTTTGTACCTTATGTTTAGACAGAGGAATTATGGCTAATTACAGCACTAACGAGTTCAAAGGCGGCCTGAAAATCATGCTGGACGGCGAACCTTGCAACATTCTAGAAAACGAATACGTAAAGCCGGGTAAGGGCCAAGCGTTTAACCGCGTAAAAATCCGCAAGCTTATTTCAGGTAAAGTTTTAGAAAAAACTTTCCGCTCAGGTGAATCAGTAGAAGGCGCTGACGTAATGGATACGGAACTTGCCTACTTGTACACCGACGGCGAATTCTACCACTTTATGAACAACGATACATTCGAACAAATCGCTGCAGACGAAAAAGCGGTAGGCGAGAATACCAAGTGGTTGGTAGAAAACGACGTTTGCACCATTACACTGTGGAACGGTTCACCTATCACAGTAACGCCGCCAAACTTCGTTGAGCTTGAAATCACTGAAACTGATCCTGGTCTTAAAGGTGATACAGCAGGTACTGGTGGTAAGCCAGCAACGCTTAGCACTGGTGCAGTTGTTCGCGTTCCTCTATTCGTTCAAACAGGCGAAGTTATCCGTGTAGATACGCGCTCTGGCGAATACGTGTCTCGCGCACAAAAATAATATCTTATACCAGTCCGCATAGATAATTACTCACTCAGCGAGAGTTAAAATGTTCGTAATCGCGGCGTGTTGCCGCAGGTATAGTGGTTCTACATCAAGGTGACACAACAAGAGTACGGACATTTTAAACTCGCCCTTCGGGAAGGTTTGGCAAGCTTCCTAGCTTCATTCTGGGAATTTGAGAGGGAACACATTCCTGCATTCCCACGCTTCGCTATGAAGCTTGCCAGCGCCTTCTGAGTGGGCAATGATCTATGCGGATTGGCATTAAGCGCATATCGCGCATTCTGTTTATGTGTAAAGCCGGTGCCTTTGTGTACCGGTTTTTTGTTTTAGCTATTCTTTTTAGGTTTGAATACATGCAATCTTGGCAGCCTACTACCACTCATGAAGCCCGTGTTGCGCGAGCAGAATTACTCAGAACAATCCGTGAGTTTTTTTACGCAAGAAACGTGTTAGAGGTCGATACGCCTTTACTTTCAAACGGTACGGTTACCGACGAGCATTTAGATGCGTTTGATACCCAATTCAATTTTGCCTCATCCGGTAAGCCAACGACGCTGTATCTTCAAACTTCCCCTGAATATGCCATGAAGCGGTTACTGTGCGCTGACAGCGGTAGTATTTATCAGGTGTGTAAAGCGTTTCGCCATGAAGGTGAAGGGCGCTGGCACAACCCAGAGTTCACCATGCTAGAGTGGTACCGCTTAGATTTTGACCATTTTGCGCTAATGGACGAGGTTGACGCCTTGCTGCAAGAAACCTTAAACACAGCTTCGGCTGATAAGATGACGTATCAGCAAGCTTTTCAAACCTTTTTAAATATTGACCCGTTGAGTGCTGATAACGACGTTTTGCTAGAGGTAATGGAAGAGCAGAAAATAGATATTCACGCGCCGCAAAATCTAAGCTATGACAGCAAGTTACAACTGTTATTCAGCTATGTAATCGAACCTAAAATCGGTAACGAAAAACCGTGCTTCATCTACGATTTCCCTGCTTCTCAGGCGGCGCTTGCCAAACTAAGCCCAGCTGATGAACGGGTTGCCGAACGCTTTGAGGTGTATTACCAAGGCGCTGAACTTGCTAACGGTTTTCATGAGTTAAGTGCAGCAAAAGAGCAGCGACTGCGTTTTGAAACTGATAACGAGAAACGCAGAGAACATGGCCTTCCCACTAAGCCCATTGATGAAAACTTTCTAAGTGCGCTTGACGCAGGTTTGCCACCGTGTGCGGGTGTGGCGCTGGGCATCGATCGTTTGCTTATGCTTAAAACCAACGCGAAGCATATTCAAGGAGTGATCAATTTCACAGTGAGTAGGGCTTAGTACCTTCGTGCCCAATTAGTTATGAATTGCTTAAACCTTGGGTTTCAGTAGGCGCGTCCGATTAAATTGCAAAAACATAAGATTAAGTGAGTAAAGCAGCGGTTGACAAGCAATGGGTAATGGATAAAATGTTATAACATCACTAAATAATGTTATAACATCCACAGAGGGATACCCATGAAAATGCGTTCGCTGCTAAGTTTGTCCATAGCAGGGCTGTTAAGTGCGCCTGTGTATGCCACCACAGTAACGGGAAAAGTCACCGACACGGCAGGGCAACCTGTTGCAGGGGCTGAAGTAAAGATTGAAGGCAGCCGCCGTGTAGCATACACCGATGCAAATGGTATTTACCGTTTTGACGATGTAAAGCAGCCACATATTCATTTACATGTTTATTCTTCAAACTACATTCATGGTGATAACGACTTAGGCGACGTAAATACGGATCAAAATGTAGACTTCGTTTTAAAGCCTGCATCCGTCGAAAATATCGTGGTTACCGCCAATGCGCTTCAATCATCAGTACTGGAATCTGTTACGCCAGTGACCGTAATTGGTGCTGAAAAATTACGTAAAATAGAAGCACCAACCTTAGGGGAAACCCTAAAAAACGCGCCTGGTGTGCACAGCACTTATTTTGGCCCGGTTTCAAGCAGCCCAGTTATTCGCGGTAACGATGGCCCGCGTGTCAAGATTGTTCAAAACGGTTTGGATGTTTCTGACGTATCTCGCGTTGGGCCAGATCATAACATAGCAACTACCCTCTCAAGCGCAACCCAGGTGGAAGTGCTTCGAGGCCCTGCAACACTCCAATACGGCAGTGGCGCTATTGGTGGTGTGGTTAACGTGGTTGACAAACGTATTCCTCAGTATCAGTTAGACGGCGTAGAAGGCGAAGCTGAAACTAGCTACAGCACAGTGAATAACGGCTCGTATACCCGTGCAGATGTAACGGGTGGCAGTGGCAATATTGCATGGCATGTCGACGGGTTTTATCGCGATACAGACAACGCGGATCTTCCGGGCTTTGCGTCTATCGAACCCGATGAAGATGAACCAAACGGTGTCCTAGAAAGCAGCGCAATGGAGACGCGTAACGTCGTTGCAGGTTTATCTTACGTGGCCGAAGAAGGCTACTTCGGTTTTGCTGTTGAACAACTCGACAATAAATATGGCGTACCTGGCCATAGTCATGCTCATGGTGAGGAAGAGCACGATGAAGAGCATGAGGGCGAAGACCACGACCTTGAAGAACATGATCATGAAGAACACGCTGAAGAAGGCGTGTTACTTGATGTAGATATGACCCGTTATCAAGCAGCCGGTGAGTGGCACTCTCCAGTACGTGGACTTACAAACCTTAAGTTTGCCGCAGCCTACACCGATTACGAACATGCTGAAATTGAAGATGGTGAACCAGGTACCGTATTTACTAATGAGTCGAGCGATATCCGTCTTTCTGCTTACCACGAAGAAGTGAACGGCTGGCACGGCGTATTCGGGCTACAGTTTAATCATAGTGACTACAATGCCGTGGGCGAAGAAGCCTTTACCCCCGCTAATACCACATCAAGCTACGCACTTTATGTTATAGAACAAAAGAAAGTAGGTGATGTAACCTTTGAGCTTGGTGGCCGACTAGAGCGAACGACATTAGACGCTGATGCCAGCGAAGTGGAACTTGACGTATTGCATGAAGAACATGATGAGCATGAAGGTGAGGAGCACGAAGGCGAAGAGCACGATGAAGAGCATGAGGGTGAAGAACACGAAGAGCATGCTGTTGCTTTCAACTTCCCTGACTACGACTTCACCAGCCTATCACTTTCAGCGGGCGCTAACTGGGAATACCAGGAAGGTCACTCTATTGCAGTGACTTTATCACGCAGCGAACGCGCGCCTAGCCAGCAAGAACTCTTTTCTGCAGGCCAGCATTTAGCAACCCAAAGCTACGAAGTGGGTTTAGTATTTGATATGGATGAAGAAGGCCATATCGAAGAAACACTTAAAGGCGTAAAAGAAGAAGTTAGTACCAACCTAGATATTACTTTCCGTAAATTTACCGGTAGCTGGGGCTATAGTGCGTCTTTCTTCTACAATCAGGCAGATGACTATATCTTCCAAACAAGCACAGGCTTAATTGCGCTCAGCGAGCACGAAGAACACGATGAGCACGAAGAGGAAGGATTAGAAAGTGAGCACGAAGAACTTGGACATGATGAACACGGCGATGAAGAAGGCTTGCCAATTTATTATTTCCAACAGGCTGACGCAGACATCTGGGGCTTCGAAGCAGAAACTTACGTTGATTTATCAGACACGCTACGCTTAACCGTATTTGGTGACTATATCCGCGCAGAAATTGAAGACGACAATCTTCCGCGCACGCCGCCTATGCGCTTTGGTAGTGAATTAAGCTACGTGAACGATGGTTTAAGTGCTGACGTGGGCTTTACGTGGTACGACGACCAAAATGAAGTTGCGTCATTTGAGACTGCAACCGACGGCTACACCTTGGTTAATGCAAGCGTGCAATATGAGTTTGGCACGCAGGGCATTGACTGGGTAGTGTTTGCGCGCGGTGAAAACCTAACTGACGAGGAAGCCCGTGTTCATACATCTTTCTTAAAAGACCAAGCACCGCTTCCAGGTAGAAACTTTACTATGGGTGTGAGAGCGTTGTTTTAATTAAACAACTCCACTGCGGTATACAAGGCGATGTATTGGGGCTCTCAGTACATCGCCTTTTTTTATACTCGGGGGAAAGTGGTCAGTACGATTTTTTCTAGTTGAATAAACTGCAAAGATAAACATGCTTAAGATGGTAAACGTCGAGCGGTTGTGAAGTAGAGGTGAAAATGAATGAAATAGCGAATTGGTTAAGTACGCAAACCGAAAAACACATGGTGTTAGGTTATGGAAGCTTACTTAGCAAAGACAGCCGAGAGCGCTACTCCAACATTTTTACACCAGGGATCCCTGTGACGGTTTCTGGCTTCGAAAGGGCATGGGTGACGCGAAGTCTTCATGAAAAGCAGACTTACGTTGGCGCCGTGGCCAATGCGCATAGCAAATTAAACGCCCAGCTTATCCCAACACAAATTAACCCTGCCTTACAGGAGAGAGAAAAAGACTATCGGTTTGTCGAAGTAAGCGCTAAAGCACTCAACTTTCATCAACACAAGGGTTCTGCGTCTCTAGACGATGTGCTTGCACAATTTACCTTTTGGATTTGCGAAACACTCGACTGTACACAGGCAAATGACGCCTATCCCGTACATCAAACGTACGTAGATACATGCTTGAGTGGATGCTTAGAGCACGGTGGTATAGAGGAAGCCGAGCGATTTATCGTCCATACATCGTTGTGGGAGCACCCAAGAGTAAACGACAGAGCGAACCCGAAGTACCCCCGCGCGGCAGTGGTCAACCCAGACCACTTTGAGCACATAGACAGGCTTCTATCAAAGAGATAGTGTTTGCCTTAGGTCTTACTTCTAGTTATACGTTCAAATGTAGAGGTACAAAAGCGAGTACTACATGCGCGTCATAAAAACTTTGCTAAAAGGATTAGTGTGAACACAAACACCGCTATTTTTACAAACGATAAAATAACGCTACGGCCGCTTACTTTTGATGATAAACACTGGGTACTTGCGCTGCAGCAGGACCCGCTATGGCTTAGATACATTGGAAGTAAAAATGTCGATACAGTAGACGATGCGTGTGACTACATTGGCAAAACAAATGCGCAGCGCGAAGAGTGGGGGTATGGCCTGCTGGCTGTCGAATTAACCGAAACCAAACAACCGTTAGGGGTTTGTGGTCTCTTCAATCGCTTTGCATTTGAATGTCCAGATTTAGGCTTTGCCATGCTGCCTGAAGCAAGAGGCAAGGGTATATGTTATGAGGCATGTCAGTGTGTTATAGCGTGGTCTGCCTCTGAGGGCTATCGTTTTCTAACAGCCATGACACACCCAGAAAATATGGCGTCGCAGAAGCTTTTACAGCGCTTAGGATTTAACAAGCAGGGCTTTTACTTCGACAAAACGTTCCCAAAACAGCATTTGTTCAGGTTGGAATTACAGCCATAAAGCATTGCTCTTTATGGCTGTTAGTATCTGTTAATCGCTATAAGGGCGGTAACACGGTCATCTTTTTAATAATGATCGGCTCAATGGGTACGTTATTCGCGTTAAGGCGAATCGAATATTCAGTTTCTACTTCCGACATGGCATCAACAATATCTTCGCCTTCAACAATTACGCCAAAAACCGCGTAGCCCCAGTCTCTTCCGGGGTTTAAGCTGCTGTTGTCATTCACGTTGAAGAAAAATTGTCGGTTTGCGGTATGCGGGTCACCTTGTCTTGCCATTGCAATAGTGTGCAGGTCGTTAGTCAAACCGTTACCAGACTCATTGAAGATATCTGGAAAGTTCGACTTGCCGTTGAAGTCTGCCGTATAACCACCACCTTGCACAACAAAACCAGGCACAATGCGGTGAAAAATGGTGTCTTCGTAGGCGCGCTTATCAACATAACGAAGAAAGTTATTTACGGTAATTGGCGCACGTCTTCTGTCCAGTTCAACCACAATATCGCCCATGGTGGTTTCTATTTTCACCCGAGGGTAATAGTTATCTGGCTGAACCTGAGACCCATCGTCTTTCTTGGCCATAACGGGTGAACTGCTGCCTATTAGCATGATAGCGGTCAGCAGTGATAAAAGTATTTTCTTCATAAAAATGCCTTTAAATGTTTTCCTTAATTCGCGCATGTTTTTTGTTCGCTTATCGTTTTGCAGTGCCTAAGATAACGAACTTTTTGTCACTCGCAAGTACCTTAGCGCCACCAAACAACTTTTTAAGTTTAATGTGATAGTCGAGGTGCCGGTTACCAACCACCACTAAGTGACCGCTTTTAATAAGTACGTCCCGGGAATCAGTGAACATTTGCCATGCAATATGGTCAGTGATTGCGTTTTGTTGATGAAACGGTGGGTTACACAGAATTTTGGTAACAGCAGGTTTATTCTCTCTATTGATTAATGTTTCAAGGCAATTACTTGCAACAAACTCACATTGATCAATTTTATCCGGGAAGTTGTTGAGCACATTGAGTCTGGCACTTTCTAATGCCATATAGGACTCATCCACAAATATTACTTTGGCATCAGGGGCAAGAGAAAGGGCATTAACCCCCAGTACTCCGTTGCCGCAGCCTAAATCTACCACCACATCATTAGCGCTCACCGTCATATGTTCAAGCATAATGCGAGCGCCTATATCTAATGACTGTCGGGAAAACGTATTCGCCAGATTGTCTATAGTTAACGCCGTTCCCATCGTACTTTTACACTGCCAGCGCGTCGGATAGGGCGAGTCAGATAGTTTTATTGACTCACGAGGCGAAGCGAACACAAGCCGCGATTTCTTCTTGGCAAGGGACGTGGTGGTGGGGCCAATATATCGTTCAAATAGGTTGAGTACGGATTTTGTGATGGTCTTCACTTTACCGGTTGCGATAACACGCGTGTCAGGTGTTATATATTTTTGTAAATCAATAAGCTGCTGTTCAAGAAGTGCAAGGGCGCGGGGGACCTTCAGCACAACAAGACTCGGCGCCTTTTCTGGCTTAAACGTTAAGCTTTGCACGCTAGTCAAGGTTTTCAGCGGCGCGGTTAGCAGGCCGTTTTTATTGCTCGTTTCTGCATTACCCAGTAAATGATTGGCTTTTAAATTCTCAGAGAGTGATCGCAAAGATATGTAGGAGTCAGATACCCAGTAAGGTGCTAAGTGCGAAAACCAACAACCTAACGCGCCGAAATCGTCGTTAAAAATCATCATTGAGCCATCATTGTCACCACTGCCAATTGAAAGCGACGCTTCACTTAATAAGTTCTCAATGTGCTCAATAACGAGTTCATCAGCGCTATCCCATGCTTGAAGGCTTATGTGCTGGTGCTTTTCAGGGTAGCGAATAAGCGAAAATTGTCGGTCGGCAAAAATAAATTCTGTATTCATTGGAGTCTGTTTTCAGAGAAGGCTCAAAGCACTCACATACTTTTGGGAATGCCTATTTGGTTTATGTACGCGCTGCCTATCTTATCATATCAGCCACGCGGCTCTAACCAATAACGTGTCATTCTTATGCCGTGCAATGTTGATGGTGACAATGTAATGGTGAAAGAATCACTTTTATAGCTCGCAGAAAAATCCACATTAGCAATGCATGCGTAATTAAGGTGTAATTAGGGGAACTTCAAAGGTGTGTTTAAGCACTTTTGAGATCAAGTGCCCATAGCCAAAATTAAAAATCACCGGAAATATCATAGTTACGCATGCAGTTTTCTCTTTTCGAGACCCCAGAAAACAATAGCTCATCTCATAAGCTCCCGCTGTCAGAGGGCGATGTCACTTATTTTCCTCACGCGCTATCAAAAAATGATGCAGATACTTTTTTTGAGTTACTGAAGGCCGAGTTACCCTGGCGTCAGGACTCGATCAGATTGTTTGGCAAGCCGGTAAAAATTCCCCGCCTTCAGAGCTGGCACGGCGATGACGATTGCACCTATACCTATTCGAATTTAACCATGTCGCCAAATCCGTGGACGAACAGCCTTTTAAGCATTAAGGATTGTTGTGAAGCGTTATGTGCTGCAACCCAAAATACAAAGTTCAACAGTGTGTTAGCGAATTGGTATCGTGACGGACAAGATAGCATGAGCTTTCATTCAGATGATGAGCCTGAGTTGGGTATAAACCCGGTTATTGCATCCGTCACCTTAGGTGAAGCAAGGCCCTTTGTTTTTAAGCACAAAGAAACAAAGGAAAAGTATACACAGGTGCTTGAGCACGGCAGTGTATTAATTATGGCAGGAACAACACAAAGTCATTATGTGCACGGTATTGCGAAGACGGCTAAGCCTATCGGTGGTAGAATTAATCTTACATTCCGACATCTTATTCACAGAACAAGGTAAGCCAAATGCAAGTAAAAGCGTTTCTGGAAACTACGATTGAAGCTGCACTTAACCCGAGTTTTCTCGAGGTTGTAGATGAGAGTTTTATGCACAATGTTCCAGAAGGGGCTCAGAGTCATTTCAAAGTAACGGTAGTGAGTGATGCTTTTGAGGGTAAGCGCTTAATAGCGAGACACAGAGAAATTAACGGTCTTGCGGCTGAAGCGCTGCAGGGGCCTGTTCATGCGTTGGCACTTCACACGTATACGCCGACAGAGTGGGAAGCTCGAGGTGGGCAATCTATGGTATCGCCAAACTGCCTAGGTGGTAGCAAGCACGACCAATAACGCTCTTTTTGTACTAAATGGAAGTAGATTTATGACAAGCAGTGAAACAAAAAACAGCGGCGCGCTAGCCTCTTACTTAGACATCATTAAAACACCCTCTATTCAGGTGTTACTACTTGGCACCGGTTTTTTGCTTATGATGTTGTTTGTCTACATGGGCGTGCTGACTACGTTTGACGATGCGTTATTCAATGTAATTAGTGAAGCAGGCAATGTATCGGGTTGGAAAGAAGACGCGCTTCGCGATATCACCGCGTTAGGCAGTAATACGGCACTTATCTTTGTCACGATTTCAGTTGCCGGAGCCTTGGCGATGGCCGGTGAAAAGAAAAAGGCACTGACTTTTTTGATTGCTGTTGCCGTGGGGATCTTAACGACTTTCTTACTCAAAGCTGGCATCGACAGGCCTCGTCCTCCGCTGCCCATGCAGGATGTAAGTGTGTATACACAAAGCTTCCCCTCTGCACATGCTACCTTATCTACGCTTGTTTATTTCTATATCGCCTATTTGTTAACGTACTTCACGCAAAACGCTTCAGTAAAAGTGTGGATCTACATGGCAGCCACCTTTCTTGTATTTTGTATTGGCTTAAGCCGCATTTTATTGGGCGTGCATTGGCCTAGCGACATTATTGCAGGGTGGTTTGCTGGTGGCAGTATGGCTGCCTTTTGCTTTTATATCATCAAGTGGAAACGCAAACTGCGTATAAAAGGCGAAGGTTAAACGTGCAAGATCTCAAACGGCTAGGCGACATTATTAAGCGGGATCCTTTTCGCATGCGTTGCCTTCGCGCTTTGAGAGCGCTCGATTTACCGCAAGGGTACATTGGTGCTGGATTTGTTCGAAATGCCATATGGGATGAGTTACACGCAAGAGCGACACCAACTCCGCTTAACGATATTGATGTGATTTACTTTAGTGGTGGAATTAATCCGCCGCAAAGTGTTGCGAGTGCCGATAATACATTGGAATCAGTACCTCAACCGCAAGCTTACTCACCAAATTCTGCAGCCGTCAAACCAGGGCTAAAAGCACAAGAACAAGCCATAGAACGCGAGCTAGCGCGTATGGTTCCTCAAGCTAATTGGCAAGTTAAAAACCAAGCGCGTATGCACGTAGCTCACGAGCACGCTCCCTATCAAAATTGCCACGACGCTATTTCTTATTGGATAGAACGGGAAACCTGTGTTGCGGTTCGTCTTTTAGCCAATGATGATTTAGACATACTCGCGCCATTTGGTTTGGAAGCAAACTTCGCAGGCACCATAAGTATTAACCCAAAATATCCAAGGCCCGAAGTTTTTAAACAGCGACTTGCTTCTAAGAATTGGCTTACTGTTTGGCCTTTGTTGACTTTAGTTTCTTCTTAAGAGCTAGAACGCGCTTAATTAAACTAGAAGTGACTCAATTGAGAGTAGCTACCTTTGAGCAGTAGTCTTTGTTGTAATGTTTACTATCTTAGCGGCAATAGCCGCTATGGTCGTATTTTCGCTCATAGCTTGTTTTTGCAGTCGCCGATACGCGTTATTTTCGCTTAATCCGAATTGCTCCATTACTACCAGTTTTGCTCGCCCAATCAGTTTTTGTTCCTGTATTGCACGCTTGGCCTCTTCGAGCTCCCGACCCATATCTTCTATGTGTTGGGCCTGTGAACGCAGTAAATCATAAAAAGAGCGGTGAGCAGATAAAGTCTTCGTTTGCTCGTTAAGTGATAGCGTTTTGATTTCGTCTTCTTTGGTGTCTTCCGCGAGTCCAGGCATACTTGGATCGAACAATAAGGTGAGCGGTGAGCCATCAGTGGCGTGTTCATCATTGAAGCGCGTAAGCAACTGCTGATGATTGGCCATCTCATTTTTTGCATCGGCCACTTTAATGTTAGCTTGCTGAGTAAGGGCCTCAGTGAGCGCCACTTCGATAGTCTGCATTGCATCCATTCGACGTGTTGCTACATCAAACCAAACTTCCGATATTTCTCCGGCAATCGGACTGCCGTCACCAAGCTGTGCAATCATATTTCTAAGCTGTGTAATATCGATTGCAGCAGGGCTTTTGTTCAACGCGTCTAATGCATCTTTATGCGGCTTACAGCTAAACTCACAGAATATACTGAAGTGATGTTCTTGGGCATGCTGAAGCGCGGCCAGCTTTTCACAAAGGCGAACATCGAAATGAGTTTCTGCGAAACCAATAGCGCCCCACGCCCGCTCCTGCCCAGCGTATTCTTTTGCCTGCATAAAATTGAACAGTGCAACCAATAAGCGAGTGATTGTTGGGTCGCTTGCAATATCTGCCGCTTCAAAAATAACCGTAAGCAAACTGGCAACTAGACGACTATATGCTCGTGTAGATTCCAGTGGTGTCAGCAGCTGCTTGCTTACTTGTTCTCTCAGTCTGGGCAGGTAGTCCGTCGCCTGCATAGCAAGTGTAATGCTGCTCAACAACCGCGGGTTACCCGTTGTGATCTCATCTGTCAGGTAGAGCGATTTCAAGTGGCTTTTCAACATTGACTCCGCTTGCTCGCTAGCACTGACGTACTGCATTCGCTCAGCGGCATAACGCTCGCCTTTTGAAGCAAGAAAGATATTGCTGGCCCCACGCTCTTTTTGCTGTTCATGAATAAGTTCTCGAACGGCAATTACAATTCGACAATTACTAGATAGTTGCTCAAGCACGGTTATTTCGGCGTGCTTGGCCGCTAGCAAAAAGCGCTTAGTGGCGTCGCTACAAAGCGCAATGGTCTGTTCTGGTTCATGAAGCATGTTAAGGCCTGCTAATCTTCGGTACACACGTTTCGAATTTTCTATTGATGAGTGCATCTATTGGCGAAACGTTTTTTGAAACTCTTTGCTCTTAGCCCCCTGCACTCAGCAGAGCAATACGTGTACCAAGCAACACTTATGCCCTGTTTATTAGAATTAATGAAGATAAGCGTTAGAATGAACAAAAACGCCCGGAGTGCTGACATTTCGCGGCATGTGGTTCGGCTGGAACTTTTATTTAAGGTGACTTTATAAGGGGGGACGGGAAGGTTAGCGGCGTTAAGAGGGAAGTTGAGAGAGAAGAAGCTGCGCCAAAATGGTGCAGCCTCGCAAACTATGTGGTTTTGCTTTCCGGATTAGTTTCTGACTACGCGAAGAAACCAACCTACAAACAGTGAAATTAAGAAACCGAAGAAGGCAATCATTGTGGTGATAGTTAACATTTGCCCAGAAAAGTCAGCATTCTCGCCAGTGTGCTCGCTAACCAGCATTCCTGATGCTTTAAAGATGAACAATGCTGCTACAGAAAATAGTAAAATAACGGCGGTCGACATGATAGTGGCTTTCCAATAAGCCTTCGGCGACATCCAATGAATAGCGCCTGCCACTAGCACGCACAAAATAGTCAGAATATAAGGTACCACTTTAACTCCTCGTTGAATAAGACTTGTGCCTTATTGCGACGTCTTACCGTAGCCCCGTATTAGAAATCGAAGCGCATTGAACGACGCGGTTAATAAAAACCATTATACGATGCCATGTACGATGCAATTTGTCAGCATTCGCTATTAAATTAAGCCCTGAGACCGTACATGAAAAATTGACAAGCTCACAGCATTAGGAAAGGGGCAAAGAGCCCTGCGCTTATCACGTAAGCGCCAAGTAGTTCGGACTGGGGCCTGTTGATCTTTGCTGCACATCAACGTTCAACGATGGAATGGTCTCCCCCCTCAAACGGCATCGCAATGTGCCAAACTTGGAATTGAACAATCAAGTTAACAAGGTGAGGAGACCAAAATGAATATTACAACGGTTGGACTGGATTTAGCAAAAAGTGTGAGCCATTTAGTCTGCTGTAATCAGGCAGGCAAGATTGTGCGTAAAAAAATGTTAAGACGAAATCAGGTACTGCATTTTTTTAGTGAGCTATCCCCCTGTTTGGTGGGAGTTGAGTCATGTGCCAGTGCGCACTATTGGGCGAGAGAAATAGCGAAGTATGGGCATCAGGTAAAACAAATCGCACCACAGCATGTAAAAGCGTATGTGCGAGGTAATAAGACGGACTTTAATGATGCGCTGGCGATAGCAGAAGCAGTTGTACGCCCCGAGATGCGGTTTGTGCGAACGAAAACGCAAACCCAACAAGATATTCAGGCGATACACGTGATGCGAAAGAAGTGTGAACGGGATAGAACCGCCAACTGTAATGAAATACGGGGATTGCTCAATGAGTACGGAATAATTGTTCCGGTAGGCATAAACCATGTGTATAAATCACTGCCTGAGTTGTTTGACCGGCAGGTTGAGAATGGTTTGAGTGAATTATTCAAAGAACTGTTAGAGCGACACTATCAAAAGCTTGTAGAGCTGGATGAGCACCTGGACTGGTATACAAAGAAAATTAAACAACTAAGCCAACACGAAGCTTGTAGACGGCTACAAAGTATTCCCGGAGTTGGTCCAATTATAGCCAGTGCGCTTTATCAACATATCGGCAATGGCAGTGAGTTTAAGAATGGCCGGGCAGTCTCAGCATCATTGGGGCTGGTACCCAAACAACATAGCTCAGGAGGCAAGCATAATCTACAGGGGATTAGTAAGCGTGGAGATAGCTATCTAAGAACCTTACTCATTCATGGTGCCAGGGCTGTCATGCGAGTGAGTAAACATAAAGAGACACCATTGTCTCAATGGATAAAGCGAATAGAGCAAACGCGGGGGAGAAACAAAGCCGCGGTTGCACTGGCTAACAAGTTGGCCCGAATAGCTTGGGCACTATTAGCACAAGGTGGCGATTATCAGCCTGAGTTGACAACCGCTTAAGTTAATAATGAACCAGTTCACTTCCAAGGATTGCTGAATAAACATAACGTGATGACAATACGGTTAAACCGACATATCGAAAACCTGATAGGGCGTGTGGATTATTAATCCGAGTCAACGATAAGGACGATATGGGCGAAGTTCATCGAGGCTCGAAGTGAAAATACTTCAACGAGAAGCCGGATATACGGACGCAAACCATTTTAGTCAAACAGCATGTTTACTCTTGCAATAAAGGGGGAGACCATATACAGGCCCTAGTAACAATCTATTAAAAGATTTTGCGCTACAATGGTGATAGAATCGCCGAAAAAATCTCCTACCTACTTGGTGTTCTGCTTTAACGCGGTGTACGCCATGGTGGGTTGTTGTGTTTAACATCTTAGCTTCTGAGAGAACATGTTCGATTTAATTACCAGTAAAGACAGCAACGTTAAAAACGACGTGCTATCAGGTATTACCGTGGCGCTTGCCTTGGTCCCTGAAGCCGTTGCATTCGCATTTGTGGCCGGCGTAGAACCAATGATTGGTCTTTATGCGGCTTTCATGATGGGCTTAATCACTTCCGCTATTGGTGGCCGACCAGGAATGATTTCTGGTGCTACCGGCGCCATGGCCGTTGTAATGGTGGCACTGGTTGCCCAACACGGCGTGCAGTATTTATTTGCCGCGGTTATTTTGGCTGGTTTACTGCAAATAATGTGCGGTATTTTCAAGCTCGGAAAGTTTATACGACTGGTCCCATATCCGGTAATGCTAGGCTTCGTAAATGGTTTGGCAATTGTTATTTTCTTGGCGCAATTAGGCCAGTTCAAAGTGATCAACGCAGCGGGTGAATTACAGTGGATGGAAGGTACGCTGTTATATTGGATGCTAGGTCTTGTGGCGCTAACCATGGCCATTATCTATTTATTGCCAAAGCTAACCAAAGCTGTACCGGCGTCGCTTGTAGCGATTGTTACGGTGACCTTGTTAGTACATGGTCTTGACCTTGAAGCGCGCACTGTAATCGACTTTGTTCGCGATTTGCTACCAGCTGACCAGCGCGAGACTGCGACGCTAGCGGGTGAACTTCCTAGCTTTGCTATTCCTATGGTGCCGTTCACCTGGGAAACCTTCATGATCATTTTGCCTACCTCAGTCATTCTTTGCTTGGTTGGTCTTATTGAATCGCTTCTTACCCTTTCATTAATTGACGAAATGACAGATACCCGCGGACGCGGCAACAAAGAATGCGTTGGCCAAGGTGTTGCAAATACCGTAAACGGTTTCTTTGGCGGTATGGGCGGTTGCGCCATGATTGGCCAAAGTATGATTAATATTAACTCTGGTGGCCGTGGCCGCTTGTCTGGTATCACCGCGGCGGTTGTATTATTGGGCTTTATTCTATTTGCAGCTCCGCTAATTGAAATGATTCCTCTCGCTGCCCTTGTTGGCGTTATGTTCGTGGTGGTTATCGCTACATTTGAGTGGGCGTCATTCAGAATTATTCGCGGCGTAAACAAAGAAGATGCGTTCGTACTTTTCCTAGTAACAGGCGTTACCGTTATCGCTGACCTGGCTATTGCGGTTGTGGTGGGTGTTATCGTTTCTGCACTGGTGTTTGCATGGAAACACGCTCGTCATATTGAAGCGAGATCCCATATCGATAACGACGGTTGGAAAGTCTATGAGCTAGACGGCCCGCTGTTCTTTGGCTCGGTATCGCATTTCAAAGACCTGTTTGATATCGCCAACGACCCTAATGATGTAGTTATTGATTTTAAAGACTCTCGCATTTGGGATTCATCAGGTATCGATGCGCTAGATACCCTTGCTGACAAATACGAAGAGCAGGGTAAAAAGCTACACATTCGCCATATCAGTGATGAGTGTCGCTCACTGCTTCGCAAGGCCGATAAGTTTGTTGAAATTAATGTGGTTGAAGACCCTCGCTACCGCGTAGCGACGGATAAGCTGGCCTAAGTTATTTGAAAGCCTTAATGCACCAAGTAAACACAGTTTTGCGTTTGTTTGGTGCAGTTGTGAAGTCTGAATAATGCTTATTTTGTAGTAAATCAAATAAAAACAATTGCTTACGGTTTTGGCACTGAACTTGGATAGCTATAAACGTAAAGTGTGTTTTGGTGATTTGTGTCAATCGCTGAAAATTGTGTGATTTATAACACTCCGTAAAATGTGTTAGCCGACCTAAACCGTTGGCAAAATAGGCAACGAAGCCCGCATCAACGAAAGTTGAAGCGGGCTTTTTTTTGTCCCGAAAAAAGGGGAATACCATGACTTCATTGGACTCAAAACCGCAAATTGTCGTCGTAGGCAACGGCATGGTGGGGCATCATTTTGTTGAGCAGCTTCACCAAAGCGATGCCAATGTAGAAATAACCGTTTTATGCGGCGAGTCACGCCTTGCGTACGACCGCGTTTATCTGTCGTCTTTTTTTAGCGGCGCGAGTGCTGATGACTTAGCGCTCACTACACCCGCTCAGTACGCCGAGTGGGGCGTAAACGTAGTTACCAATGCCTTGGTTACCGATATAGACCGTGACAATTATAAAGTGACGACTTCTGAAGGGCAGGTGTTTAGCTACGATAAGCTTGTGTTAGCTACGGGCTCATACCCATTTGTGCCACCCATCCCTGGCAACGATCAAGAGCATTGCTTGGTGTACCGTACTATAGACGATCTACTCGCTATTGAAGCTTCAGCAGCAGTGAGCAAAGTAGGGGTTGTTGTTGGTGGTGGGCTGTTGGGTTTAGAAGCCGCTAACGCATTAAAGCAAGCCGGTCTCGACACCCACGTGGTTGAGTTTGCCCCGCAGCTTATGGCGGTTCAGCTAGACCAAGCAGGTGGTAACGTTCTCAAGGACAAAATTGAAGCATTGGGCGTTACGGTTCACACCCAAAAGGCAACGCAAACTATTGAGGCCGGTGATACCTGCCGCTATAAAATGGTGTTTGCTGACGGCACTGCACTAGAAACTGACATGATTTTATTCTCTGCCGGTATTCGACCTTCCGACCAGCTCGGCAGAAAGTCAGCGCTAACACTGGGTGAGCGCGGCGGTATTGTCATTGATAATCACTGCGTGACGTCTGACCCAAACATTTACGCTGTGGGTGAATGTGCGCTGTGGGATAACAAAATATTTGGCCTGGTAGCACCTGGCTATACCATGGCGCGCACGGCTGTAAGTCATATAACCGGCGGCGATGCCGAGTTCGCTGGCGCAGATATGAGTACCAAACTCAAGCTAATGGGTGTGGAAGTGGGCTCAATTGGCGATGCTCATGAACGCACAGTCGGTGCGCTTAGCTACACCTATTTAAATCAGCCAGAAGGCGTGTACAAAAAGCTGGTAGTCGATAGCGAACAAAAGTATGTACTTGGTGCTGTACTCGTTGGCGATACCAGCGACTACGACACGCTCCTACAGTATGCGCTTAATAATATCGAATTACCTGAACACCCAGAAAGTCTGATCCTACCATCTTCTGATGCGGCACCAGCACTAGGTGCCGATGCACTCCCAGACACCGCGTCTATTTGTTCATGCCTAAATGTGACAAAGGGCGATATTGTTTCAGCCATTGAAGGCGGCTGTTGTAGCGTTGGCGATGTAAAAGGCGAAACCAAAGCCAGCACAGGGTGTGGAGGTTGTGCTGCCTTACTTAAAAATGTTGTGGATAGCGAACTTGAAAAGCGCGGTGTGGAAGTATCAAAAGCCATTTGTGAGCACTTCAACCATACCCGACAAGAGCTATTTCACATTGTTAAGGTAAACGGCATTCGCACCTTTGACGAGCTACTGGAGCAGCATGGTGAAGGTCTAGGGTGTGAAATTTGTAAGCCCGCTGTCGGCTCAATTTTAGCCTCGGTGTATAACGACTACATTCTTAAGGCTTCACATCTTCCTCTGCAAGACACCAACGATATCTACCTTGGTAACATGCAAAAAGATGGCACGTATTCCGTTGTACCGCGTGTACCTGGTGGCGAAATAACGCCAGAGAAGTTGATTCTGCTCGGTGAAGTGGCAAAAGAATACAACTTGTACACCAAGATCACAGGTGGTCAGCGCATTGATTTATTTGGAGCGCGCGTAGAGCACTTACCGGATATCTGGGAAAAACTGGTCGCTGGCGGTTTTGAAACCGGCCATGCTTACGCGAAGGCACTGCGTACCGTGAAATCGTGTGTGGGCAGCACATGGTGCCGCTACGGTGTACAGGACTCTGTTGGCACTGCCATTGACTTAGAGAATCGTTATAAAGGCTTACGTGCGCCGCACAAAATTAAATTTGCCGTCTCGGGGTGTACCCGTGAGTGCGCAGAAGCCCAAAGCAAAGACATTGGCGTTATTGCTACCGAGCAAGGCTGGAACCTGTATGTTTGCGGGAATGGCGGCATGAAGCCTCGACATGCAGACCTGTTTGCCACCGACCTAGATACCGAAACCCTTATTAGGTACATCGACCGCGTGCTGATGTTTTACGTGAAAACGGCTGATCGCCTACAGCGCACATCGGTGTGGATGGACAACTTAGAAGGTGGGTTAGCTTACTTGCAAGACGTTGTGATAAACGATGCTCTTGGCATTAATGGTGAGCTTGAAGCACAGATGGATGCTGTGGTTGATGCTTATCAGTGCGAATGGAAAACCACCATTGAAAACCCTGAGTCGCGCAAGCGTTTCCGTCAATTCGTAAACAGCAATGCTAGCGACACCAATATTCAGTTTGTTTCAGAGCGAGGCCAAGTTCGCCCAGCTACTGAAGCTGAAAAAGTAGCAGGTAAAGATCAGTTCATTCCTGTCTCTATGGTATAGCCACTGGCTTATCAACCCTGTTAGGAGAATCAAATTATGTCAGCAGCGCAAAATGTAATGGCGTCAGAACCACAACAAGTGCAATGGCACTATGTTTGTGAGACGAACGACTTAGTGACAAACAGTGGGGTTTGCGCCCTTGTCGACTCACAGCAAGTGGCAATTTTCAGTTTGAAGATAAACGGCGAAACCCAGGTTTTCGCCATTAGTAACTACGACCCTATTGGTAAAGCAAACGTACTCTATCGCGGACTTCTGGGTTCGATAGGCGGTGCGCCTGTTGTTGCTTCGCCTCTATACAAAGAGCATTACTTTCTAGAAACCGGGCTGTGTAAAGAACACGACGATGTTTCCGTCACGGCTTACGCTGTGAAGGTAGAGGGCGAAAAGGTTTTTGTCGGCGTTTAAGCAAACTGCCTTTATTTGAACGCCCACATGAAAAAAGCCTTCTAGCCAAATGCATTCAAAAGCTGTGAAATCGAAAAAGGTAATGAAATGAATATGCCTACACGACAACCCGACATGATGTCTGAACAATTAAGACAAACAACATGCCCATACTGCGGCGTAGGGTGTGGTGTAGATATCAGTTGCAACGTAAGCCCGCGTGCCATAACCCTGGACACTGTTAAAGGCACGCCAGAGCATCCCGCCAATTATGGAAGATTGTGTGTTAAAGGAACAAACCTGCTTGAAACAAACGACGTAAACGGACGTTTGCTTCACCCAACCATGGCAGGTCAATCGGTGGATTGGGACACGGTCACCGATGTGATTGCGGATAAGATCACCTCTACCATTGCGCAGTATGGCGCGGATGCCGTTGCTTTTTATGTATCAGGTCAGCTTCTCACCGAAGACTATTACATTGCCAATAAGCTTATGAAAGGTTACATCGGCAGTGCCAATATCGATACGAATTCACGCCTGTGTATGTCATCAGCCGTTGCCGCGTACAAGCGTACGTTCGGTGAAGATGTAGTGCCTTGCGATTACACCGACTTAGAGTGTACAGATTTACTGGTGATCACCGGGAGTAATACGGCGTGGGCGCACCCAGTGCTTTTTCAACGCATTCAGCGAGCAAAGCTGAAAAATCCGAATATGAAGGTCATTGTTGTTGACCCACGCAAAACCGAAACCTGTACCATTGCCGATTTACACCTTCCTATAAAACCGGGTAGCGACGTAGCCCTATTTAACGGTTTACTCAGCTATGCAAACGCACAAGGTCGAATAGACAAATCCGCCGTTGAGACCTATGCCGAGGGACTTGAAGAAACGCTCAAAAGTGCAAATGCCTTAACGTTAGATGACGTTGCTGAAGTATGCGACCTGGACGTTAACAGTATTAAGGCCTTTTTTGATGCCTTCTGCAAAGCCTCTAGCGTAGTTACTTTTTATTCTATGGGCGTGAACCAGTCTTCTGCTGGTGTGGATAAAGCCCAAGCCATTATCAACTGTCATTTAGCAATGGATTTAATTGCTAAAGACGGTTGTGGTCCGTTTTCAATTACTGGCCAGCCAAATGCCATGGGAGGGCGTGAAGTCGGTGGGTTAGCCAATATGCTCGCTGCACATATGGACCTTGAAAACCCTGAGCATATCAGCGCTGTTAAAACCTATTGGAATGCCCCTGTTATGCCCAAAGGGCAGGGGCTTAAAGCTGTTGATTTGTTTAATGCACTTGAGAGTGGAAAGGTAAAATTCGTTTGGATAATGGGGACGAACCCCGTTGTCAGTATGCCAAATCGCGGTCAAGTTGAACGCGCACTTTCTAAATGTGACATGGTGGTGGTGTCTGATATTGTTGAGTCTAACGATACGCTTAACTACGCGCACATTGCCCTTCCTGCCACGGGGTGGTCGGAGAAAGACGGCACGGTGACAAACTCAGAGCGCCGTATTTCACGTCAGCGCGGTATATTGCCTCCACCAGGTAGTGCAAAACACGACTGGCAAATACTATGCGAAGTGGCGGGTAAAATGGGCTTTGGCGAGGCATTTAATTTTACCCATCCGTCACAAATATTCTGCGAATACGCTGGGCTAACCGGCTATCAAAATAACGGTAAGCGGCAGCTAGACCTGTCACCTTTACAAGCGTTAAGTGAAGTTCAGTACAATGGGCTATCGCCTTTGCAGTGGCCTTTTCACATAGTTATAAAAGCTAAGAATACGGCCGGTTCTAATTCTAAATCTAACCCTAACCCTCGCCTTACCAGTAAACGTCCTTTTGAAGATAAACGGTTTTCAACCCCTAGTGGCAAAGCTAAACTTATTCCCGTAACTTACAGAGCGCCACTGCAGGTAACATCAGACGCTTATCCTTTTGTTGTGAACAGCGGGCGAGCGCGAGATCAGTGGCATACTATGACACGCACGGGTAAAGCGGCAAAGTTACTGGCTCATATGCCAAGTGCTAACGTGTATATCAACCCTAAAGACGCTGCTGAATTGGGCGTTGAAGACGGAAGCCTCGTTTCTCTTTCAAGTGCAGTATGTAAAGACACTCCTGTTATCTACCCGGTAAAAATGGATACGGATATGCGCAATGGGGAAGCATTCATTCCCATTCACTGGTCGGCGCAATGGGGTTCTCACAGTAAACTAGGCGCACTTTACGCCAGCGCGGTAGACCCTATATCAGGGCAGCCAGAGTTAAAACACGCGGCGGTAGCTATCGCGCCTGCTCATTTCGCTACCTACGGCAAGCTCTTTGTTTCATCAGTAAACCAGTCAGCACATAATTCAAAACTTAATCCCTTTAGTGAAGACGCACTAAAGCATGCGTGTGATTACTGGAATACGACACCGCTTGAAAGCACAGAGGCGTCTTCACCTTTAAATAACTCGGATGCAGCATTATCAGTAATGAATGTTGCTTCGAACAAAGGTCGTCGAGATTTTACCCAAGGGTTGATACCTCTGCTGCCGCAAAACGCGGTGCTATTGCAGTTTCATCATCATACATACTCAGTATGCCTTGCGCTTGTCGATGATACTCTCTGTTTCGCGGCGTTTTTAGGCGATGAGCCAGAAAAGGCAGCAAGGTCACCAGCAGACGCACATTCAACAGCGCAGGTAGCGCCACATTCAAAAAACACATGGTCAGTACCTAACGAATGGCTTGCCAGCCTTCTCAACACATCTGTTTCTACAGATATACAGCGCAATTTAATACGTGGCCAAGTAGACGACGCATTTTTAAATGGTGATGTAGTTTGTAGCTGCTTTGAAGTGCGCGAAAAAACCATTACACATGCCATCGAAGAAGGCTGTAGTTCGGTGGCAGAGCTTGGTGAAGCATTAAAGTGTGGTACGAATTGTGGCTCGTGTAAGCCCGCCTTGTCTCAGCTGATAGACAAGCATTTAGTCATTGAAATTCAATCTGTTTAGGAGCGTTAAATCATGTCAATTGCATCTAGTTGGTCGTTACCGTTTTTGCGCACCTTATTTAAATCGCAGAAACCTTTGTTAAACCTCTTTTATCGCGATGCTATTTCTACCACGGTCACGACCGTGACGACACGCCAGCGCCTCGATGATTCGAAAACTTCCGCTAAGCATTCATACTTTGGCAAGTGGTTGAAGTTAGCAAACAGGCAAAATGAAGGTCATAAACAAGGGCAGGTGTTCATCGTCGGTGCTGGCCCTGGTGATGCCGAGTTGCTTACCCTGAAAGCGCTTCGTCTATTACAACAAGCTGATATCGTACTGTTCGATGCCTTAGTCAGCGAAGATATTCTTGCGCTGATTCCATCTAAGGTGATGAAAGAGTATGTCGGGAAGCGCTGTAAAAAGCACAGCTTTACCCAAGACGCTATATGCAAGCGAGTGGTTGAATTGGCAAGCAACGGTCACACTGTCGTGCGGTTAAAAGGCGGTGACCCAGCCCTATTTGCAAGAACCTGCGAAGAAACCGATGCACTCACAAAAGCCAACATTCCTTTTGCTATTGTTCCTGGTATTACGGCAGCATCGGGTGTGTCAGCCTATACGGGGATCCCTTTAACCGACAGGCGTTGTGCTCAGTCGGTGAGTTTTATGACCGCACATTTTAAGGACGTGGATCAATGGCCAGAGATGGCACCCATGGCGCAAAATGTATTGAAGCAAACCATGGTGGTTTATATGGGGCTAAGCCGACTTGAAGGGCTATGCAAAGGCTTGATTCATCACAACGTGCCAACCACATGGCCAGTAGCGGCAATTGAAAATGCCACTTCGCCTGAACAGCGCGTGATTACTGGCGTGCTTGCCGATATTCATAGCAAGGTAGAAGCAGCAAATTTAACGGGGCCTACGTTACTTATATTTGGAAAGGTGGTAGAGTCTCGTCAACAGGTAAATACTCTTCTATTACATTCATCCAAGCATGCAGCAACCATTTAGTGAATACATAAAAATTATTGGAAAAGGTCAAAAAGGGGGGCGTAGCCTTACCCGTGATGAGGCTTATCATGCCATGAAAATGGTATTGGCCAATGAAGTGACAGGCGATCAACGCGGCGCATTTCTTATGTTGCTGCGTACCCGTGAAGAAACACCAGAAGAAGTTATTGGCTTTGTCGATGCATGCAGAGAGCTGATAGAGCCAGAAGTTAAAAACCTCACCCCCACGTTAGATATTGGCTGCTACGCGGGAAAGCGTCGGCAGTTACCGTGGTACTTATTGGCCGTAGCGGTTCTAGCCAACAATGGTTACTCGGTTATGCTCCACGGTGCGCATGAACCGGGTTCGGGACGCCTTTATGCAAGTATAGCGTTACCCCAATTGGGCCTGTCTGAAGTTAGCAGTATTGAAGATGCCAAACAGCAGTTAACGGATAAAGGGGTGACTTACCTTGATTTGTCTTATTTGCTGCCTGCGCTCGACACAATTATTAAGCTTCGTGAGGTATTTGGCCTGCGTTCATGCGCTAACACCCTCGCAAGGTTGTTGAATCCCACCGCTGCACAATTTTGCGTACAGGGCGTTTACCATATGCATCTTGACCACAAACACTGCCGCGTTAATGAAAATTATCCATCTATAGATGCGCTTTGTTTTCGTGGTGATGGCGGAGATCCTGAAGTTAATGGTGAACGGGAAACTGAGCTATTTATTACCAGAAATGGTGAGACCGAAGAAGTAATAATGCCGGTGGTTGCTGACAAATGGGCGCTTAAAGATAAAGACATGAACGTTAACGACATGCATGATGTGTGGGCGGGTAACGCGAGTAGCCTTTACGGTGAACAAGCCGTTTTGAGTACACTTGCCAGCTATTTAGTGCTGCTACAAAAGTGTGATGTCGCAGATGCCCTATCGCAGGCAAGGCAGCTTTGGGCACAGCGCGATAAAAGCGCAACGCCATTTTAAGGTCACCTGCGTTTTCCGAGCGGGCAATTATCTATATTGCTTGATATAAAGCCCTTCTTTTTAAGGAAAAATAGCCAATCGTCGCATTGACTTAATCGTTGCTATACTTGTTAATAGTAATAACAAGTTTTCCTTAAGTGGTGTTATGCGAATCACGCAATGGCTCGTATTTTTAGCTAGCCTGTCGCTCATATTTCGAGCAGGTTATGCTGTATCTGAAAATCGAGAACAGGTCACAACCTCTAGCGTAACTTTCGTACTAACCGCAGATATGCCTAATATTAGCGACGCACGCACAGGGCGTTACGCTAATCTTCAAACCCTCGTAAAACAACAGCGGCAAATTAGTGAAACCGTCTTCTTCATTTTCGGCGGTGGCTCGATTGGGCCGAGCGCGCTATCCTCGTTTGACCGTGGCTCCCACATTATTGATATTCTCAATTCCCTTGAGCCAGATGTGATGGGGGTCACAAAGAGAGAATTTAGTTTCTATGAGGATGAATTATCTCTTCGTTCTTATGAAGCAGCCTTTCCATTGGTAGCCAGCAACGTAATAGACAACCGAGTGGGGCGTTCCCCTGATGGCCTGCACACTTCTGTGATTGTAGAAAAAGAAGAATTAACTCTTGGTGTTATATCAGTTTTACATGAGAGAGTGATAGAAGAGTACCAATTATCTGATATTACTATAACGCCTCCTCAAAAAGCCATCATGGAGGAGTCTAAAAGATTGCGACAGCAAGGCGCAGATATTATTTTGCTTCACTATTCCTACCCGTTCCCTTTTATTAATACCATGCTGAACAAACGCATTATTGATGTCGCTTTTATAACAGACAGTCGCTTGGACGAGAAAAATATGCTCGAAACTACGCGTCACCCTAATAGCATGGTGCTTACGCAGCAGGGCTCCGCTGTCGTTGCTAGTTTCGTGAAAAGTGCTGGGTGGCAAGCAACGTCGTATACCGAACAGCCGTTAGAAGATATAGAGGCTGATGCTGAGTTAAACGAGCAACTCATTGAGTATGAAGCGCGCCTAAAGCGGTTGTTAAATATCCAAATTGGCGAATGGAAGATTGCCGTTTCGACCGCGCGCAAAGAAGTGAGAAGTGAAGAGAATCCTTTTGTAAACTTTGTCGCGGATACCATTAAACGCTATGCCAATACTGAAATTGCCTTGATAAACGGAGGCAGTATCCGAGGCAACAAACAATATATGGCAGGTACACCGATTACTCGGCAAGATATTGTCACCGAAATGCCGTTTCGCGCGCATGTAGTAGCTTTAGATATAACTGGCGCTCAGTTGATTCAAGCTCTGGAAGAGGGGCTTTCGCAATATCAAAATTTAAAAGGTGGTTTTCCTCATGTATCGGGTATGTCTTATAGTTTCGACCCTTCAGCGAAAGTTTTTCAACGAGTAAAAAATGTCACCATTAATGGAAAGCGAATCGATAAATCGAAAACCTATTCACTGGCTACAAGTAACTTTCTGGCCAATGGCGGAGACGGTTTCTATGCGTTAAAGAATACCGAAAAGCGTCCGGCCTCGAGCACACGTCCCCCTCAAATATCAGACCTTGTTATGCAGGCCATCGTCAATCAATACGATTTAAAGCCTAAAACTGATAACCGCATAATAAATATGGCAAAAGGCGAGTGATCAGATGCAGCATAAGAAAAAGACTTTGTATCTGTTTATCATTGCACAATGCAGTGTGATGGGATTTTTTCTTTTAATACTGGTTTTGACGCTGCTGCGTTTAAATGACGTGCGAACAGTGCTTGACGATATCACCTCGTCTTCTATCCCCACTCTTAGCCAAGCTACTGAAATTACTCGTGAAGTTCAGCACTTAATTTCACTTACTGCGCGATTAACATCGTCTGAGAGCCAATCGTCTCGGCGTATTGTCAAAACTCAGTTAGATGAAACGATAGAGCGCCTGGATTCCTCCAATTTGAAACTTGAGCAGGGAGACAAGTACTTAGCGACGCAACTGAATGTACTTACATTAGAAATAGAAGAACTAAACGCATTAGTGCGTCAGCGAATTGATGTTGAAAAAGAAGTGCGGGTGGAAAGGGAAGTACTCTTTACCTACTTGAACAATACTTTCGAAGACAATAAATCGCAGTATGAGGGTATTCAATCTTCTCAAACGCTGGTTCCTCTGATATTACAAATTGCCCAAATAAATCAGCAGTTCCAACTGCATGAGTTACGCAAGTTAGAGGACAGTATTGAAAAAAGCATCGCTTCCTTGCGTGAGGCGACATCGCTAGACAAGCGCAGCAGCGAACTGGTAAGTGCGCTAGAGGAGGGGGTATTAGGTAAATGGGGCATGATTGATAAACAAGCTAATGTCATGCGTATTCGTGGACGTTCAAGAGGGCGAGGCAGTTTTGTTGAGCACTTGGCTGAAGAAGTCGCGTCAAATATTGAGTTTAGGGCATCTTCAATCACAAAAGACACCTCATTTTACGCATTGTCTGCCAACCAGGCTGTGTCCAAACAAATAACCCTGTCATTGGCACTTTCATTAATTGTGATGATTATTTGTTGCGCCATCATCTTCTATATCTACAAACGTATTATTCTGCGTTTAATTGCTTTAACCAACTTGGTTGAAAAAAATAGTGAAGAAGTAGCAAGCTTCGAAGGCAGTGACGAGATATCTCGCCTGGCTAAAACCTTCGCACTGTATTTTGAGAGAGTGAAGAGCCAAGAAACCGAATTGATTCGTTTGTCACTTAGCGATCCGCTGACTAACATCCCAAACCGACGGGCATTTGAAATGGAAATGGAAAAGGTAATAGCAATGTCAAAACGGTATGAATGGCCGTTGACGGTGATTATCTTGGATGTCGATAGTTTCAAACTTTACAATGACAATTATGGTCACCCTAAAGGGGATGAATGCCTGAAAGCCGTCGCTATTGGGCTTAATGAAGTTATTACCCGTAATACTGATTTCTGTGCTCGATACGGTGGTGAGGAGTTCGTAGCGATTCTGCCTAATATCGATGAGAAAGGCGCGAAGGTGAAAGCTGAAGAGATTCGAGATGCGATAGAATCATTAGGGATAGAGCACAGCAAGAGCACAGTTTCACCCGTAATTACCGCAAGTTTGGGCGTTGCAACGGTCAATTTCGTTAATCACCACAACTGGACGTTAACTTCGATCCTTAATACCGCTGACAGAGCTTTGTACGACGCCAAAACGGGCGGCCGGAATCGTTGCGTGTTTTCATCGCTGCCATGAGTATTTTTGTATAGCAAAAAGTAGCGCGTTTATGTCAATGCCCAAACTGGGCTATCTTTAATCTTTATTGAACAAAAAAATTTAGTTTTATTTGTGTGAAACATCAATAAACTTCACTTCCTCTGCTATCTTTAATCAAAACCAATAAATACTAGCTTATCGTTTCAGACAACTAACCGTATTTCAGTGTGATACGCCAGTGCCTATTTTGTCAGGGTGGCTTCGTTATGAGCTAAGTCGGCTGATAAATAATGCGTGAAACGAAGTTCATTAGGAGCGCAGGATGTTTTTCAAAAATAAAGAGTTGATAGCCGAAAACCAACGTTTGGAAAAGGAAATGGCGGCACATGAAACGGTTAAGGAAGAGCTTCGTGAAGAAATGTTGTACATTGAGTTGAATGCAGACGGACGTATAAGTGCAATTAATGATCTATATACTCAAGCAACAGGATTTAAGATTTCAGAGCTAGAAGGGAAGTCTCTTGAAAGCTTGATGGATCCGAAATCGCTCAAAAAATCGGACGTTCAAGATATGCTAGGCGCTATTAAAAATCATCGTCATTGGCATGGCGCAGTTAGATTCAACAATGCAAAAGGTCATGAGATTTGGGTAAGAGGAATCATACAGCCCATAGACGACGCCTATGGAAATGTGAAGTGTATTTCTTTCTATATGGCAGAGCAAACGCGCAATATTTCTTACAGTAACGAGCTTAGAGACATGCTTGCCGGACTTAATCGCTCTTCCGCAGTCATAGAGTTCAATCTAGATGGGAGCATAATTAAAGCCAATGAAAACTTTTTGAAAGCAATGGGCTATAAGTTGGAGCAAATAGTTGGAAAGCATCATAGGATTTTTTGCACGGAACAAGAAGCGAACTCTGAAGAGTACAAGCAGTTTTGGCGTGGACTAGCGCAAGGACAATTAGAGTCGGGGCGTTATAAGCGTATCGACAGTCGAGGGAACGAAGTTTGGCTTGAAGCGTCGTATAACCCCATACGAAATGAGGATGGCAACCTTTATAAAGTGGTTAAGTTTGCAACCGTAATCACTGAGCAAATGAAGCGGGAGTTCGCCATTTCCGAAGCCGCCAACGTTGCATTCAACATTTCGCAAGAAACTGGAGAGCAAGCTCGTAAGGGAAATCAAGTGCTCGATTCTACGGTTAAGGCGATGAACGAATTAACGAAACAGATGGGCAATGCGAGTGAAGGTATTAAGGACCTAGATGAGCAATCCCAAAAAGTTGCGGACTTGGTTAAAAGTATTAGCGGAATTGCCGATCAAACTAATTTATTGGCGCTTAACGCTGCTATTGAAGCTGCACGTGCAGGCGATCAAGGGCGTGGTTTCGCGGTGGTTGCCGATGAAGTCAGGCAGCTAGCGTCGCGAACCAGTAGCGCAACTGAAGAAATCGTAAACGTCGTCGTAGAAAACAGAAAGTTAACAGAAAATGCAGTTCAGTTAATTGAAGCGGGTCAGGAAAAAGCGCGCGAAGCCTTAGAGTATTCAACGCAGTCAGGCAAAGCAATGAGCGAAATCCAAAGCGGTGCCAATGAAGTGGTAAACGCTATCGGGCAATTTACTAAACGCCTCTAGAAAATTAGCGACACAATCAGACTAATGCCGATCAGTTAAGAAAATTTTCATGATCGGTTGACCGATCTTTTTAAGGCTTCAAAATCCGATATCAGTCTCTGGTATCGGATTTTTTAATGTCTTTACTTACAAACCTCGATGAAACATTC